>CAJOHR010000021.1 GCA_905234425.1 uncultured Oscillospiraceae bacterium
TTATCACCGTTTACCCTTGGCAAAAAGACTTTTGGCAAGCTGACGTAAAGGGCAGGCTCTTTCGGGAGCCTGCCCTTTGCGCATTCTTTTTCCTTTATACGGTGCCGACCTCGTAGCCGCTCAGATATTGGATCTGCTCCTCGGTCAGGGTATCCACCTTCAGTCCCATAGCGTCCAGCTTGATCCGGGACACCACGTCGTCGATCTCCTGGGGCACCTCGTAGAGGTCCGGCGTCATGTCCTGCCGGTGGTCCATGAGATACTGGAGGCTCATGGTCTGGATGGCAAAGCTCATGTCCATGATCTCCGCGGGGTGGCCGTTGCCGGAGGCCAGATTCACAAGGCGGCCCTCTGCCAGCAGATTCAGCGTCCGTCCGTCGGGCAGCTCATAGCCCAGAATGTCGTCCCGGCGGAGGTAGACCCGGGAGGCCATCTCCTCCAGATCGGCTCCGTTGACCTCCACATTGAAATGTCCGGCATTGGAAAGGAAGGCGTTGTCCTTCATCACGGCGAAATGGCGCTTTGTGAGCACGTCCCGGCAGCCTGTGGCCGTGACGAAAATATCTCCCAGAGGCGCGGCGGAGTCCATATCCATGACCATGAAGCCGTCCATGGTGGCCTCCAATGCCTTGATGGGGTCGATCTCCGTGACGATGACCGTGGCGCCCATGCCCTTTGCCCGCATGGCGATGCCCCGGCCGCAGTAGCCGTAGCCCGCCACCACCACGGTTTTTCCGGCAACCAGGAGATTGGTGGTGTGCATAATGGCGTCCCACACGGACTGGCCCGTGCCGTATTTGTTGTCGTAGTAGTGCTTGCACTTGGCGTCGTTCACGTTCATCATGGGAAAGGGCATGGCCCCGGCCTTGGCTCTGGCTCGGAGGCGGTGGACGCCGGTGGTGGTCTCCTCGCAGCCGCCCATCACCCGGTCGGCATAGTCCTTACAGTCCGAGCAGAGCAGCTCCATGAGGTCGCCGCCGTCGTCGATAAACAGATGGGGATGGCAGGACAGGGTCTTTTTCAGGTGGTCGATATACTCCTCGTTGGTTGCCCCATGCCAGGCAAACACGTTGACCCCCAGAGAGGCCAGGCCTGCCGCCACGTCGTCCTGGGTGGACAGGGGATTGCAGCCTGTGGCGTAGACCTCCGCGCCGGCAGCCTTCAGCACCAGGGCAAGATAGGCGGTTTTGGCCTCCATGTGGACGGACATGGCGATGGTCTTCCCCGCAAAGGGCTTTTCCGCCTCAAATCTCTCCTTTATAGCGCTTAATGCGGGCATAAAATCCAAAACCCACTGGATCTTCATGCGGCCATGCTCCGCCAGGGACATATCTCGTACAATGCTCATCGGTATTTCCCTCATTTCCTTGTTTGTTTCATCATATCACATTTTCCCCCGGCCCGTCAAACGACCTCTTCACTTTTCACGCTTCACTTTTTCCGTCTGTTTCCCGAGATCGCCGCATATACTGTTTCGAGGTGGTACAAATGAAGGGCTTATCCCCAGTGACGGCAGGCTTCCTGCTTCTTGTCTGCGCCGCGGGGCTTCTGGGCTTCACGGGAAAGGAACCCGCAGCACAGCGGGCAGGCGCCATAAGCGCCTGGATGCTCCGGCAGCAGCTGGGCCCCGCCATTCTGGAGGAGCCTCCTTCCCCCGCCTCACAGCCGGATGACGCTGCGCCCGCGCCCTCGGCCGCTCCCAGGCCCGTGCCTGTGGAGACCGTCTCCGAGGCCTGGGACGAGCGGCAGCGGGAGAAGGAGCCGGAGCCCTCCCAGACCGCCCCGCCCCTGTCCGCGGGAACGGTCAGCCTGGAGCTGCGGAACGAAACGGATTATGCCCCGGATCTGACGGCTCTGCCCGATCTTCCCGCGGGACTGGATTTCCGCGGTGCGGACCCGGCCATCCTCATCGTCCACACCCACACCACCGAGAGCTACTATCATCCGGAGGAGGACCCGTCGGAGGCGGTCTACCGGTCCCGGGACGAGGCCGACGGCGTCATGGCCGTGGGCGACGCCATGGCGGCGGCGCTGGAGGCCCGCGGCTACAGCGTCCTCCACGACAAGACCCTCTGCGACTACCCGGAGTACAACGGGGCCTACAGCCGGTCCCGGGAGGTGATCCGGAAGGATCTGGAGGAATATCCCTCCATTTGTCTCGTTCTGGACGTCCATCGGGACGCCGTCTCCGACGGCAGCGGCGGCCAGCTTCGCATGGCGGCGGAGCTGGATGGACAGGCTGTGGCCCAGATCATGCTGGTGGTGGGCTCCGACGACGGCGGTCTGGAGCATCCCGACTGGGAGCAGAACCTCTCCCTGGCCGCCGCGCTCCAGGGAATTCTGGCCCAGGAGAGCCCCGGTATGGCGCGGCCTCTGAACCTGCGCTCCGAGCGCTTCAACCAGGATCTGGGACCCCTGGGCCTGCTGATCGAGGTGGGTTCCTCGGGCAATACGCTGGAGGAGGCCCTGCGTGCGGCGGACCGTCTCAGCCAGGGGCTTGCGGACCTGCTGGACCGATACAGCGGTGATAATCCATAAAGTTCACCTTCCTTTTTCTACACTTTCGCCAAAAGAATTGGTTGACGAATCCCGGCGGGCTGTGGTATATTTACTGTAGCTGAAAACCGACTGGTTTGATTTTAGGGGGTATCTTTCGTGGATAATAGTTTTGACAAGCTGAACAACGAGTTTGTTGACAAGAGCAGAAACGGCTTCAAATACTGGATGTGGATCGTCATCAGCGTCATCTTTGAAGTTGCCGGTCTGCTTGTTGGTTTCTATGCCATCTATGCCCAGGCGACGCAGGACAGCGGTCCCAGAGGCTACCTCTCCCTGCTGACGCTCCTGGGCGGACTCTTCGGACTCCAGACGGCTTCCTGGGCCAAGGCTGCCGCCGGCGGCAAGTCCAACAAGTTTCTGCGTGTTCTGTACATTGCCGGTATCGTCGTGGCGGTCTTCGCCTGCGTGATCCTGTACATCGTCATGCCCAACCTGTAATCCTGGCGTTTTGATCGGACCGTCCTGATGGGCGGTCCGATTTTTACTCTATCATTTGGTTTCGAATTGTGGTACAATGAACTATAATTCTAACAGCAGGAGGAGAGAGTCGTGAAACGGTGGATCGGCGCCATGAAAAAAATATTCCAGCGCGTGGTGGTGGTGTCCCTGAGCCTGCTGATCCAGCTTGTGGTCTTCGCCCTGATGATCTGGAAGTTCCAGGACGAAAACGACGTGCTGGCCGCGATTCTGATCCTGATCAGCGTGGTGGTGGCTTTGGTCATCATCGACAAGAACACGAATCCCGCCTATAAAATCGCCTGGCTCATCCCCATTCTGCTCTTCCCCGTCTTCGGCGGTCTCATGTATCTCATGCTGGGCGGCAACCGGCTCTCCCAGCGTCAGAAGCGGAAGATGGAGCAGGTGGAGTCCCGGCTCCGGGAGAATCTGCCCCAGGACCCCGGCGTGGCCGGCCGATTGGTGGAACAGGACCCGGACGCCGCCATTCAGTCCGCCTATATCCGTTCCTCCTGCGGCTGCCCCATCTATGCGGACACAGTCACCGTCTACTATCCCCTGGGGGACGACGCCTACCCCGCCATGCTGGAGGCCCTGAAGCAGGCGGAAAAATTCATCTACCTGGAGTATTTCATCATCGGCGAAGGCGTCATGTGGGAGGGAATTCTGGAGATCCTCAAGCACAAGGCCGCCCAGGGCGTGGACGTCCGGGTCATGTACGACGACTTCGGCTGCATCACCGTGCTGCCCATGGGCTATAAAAAGCAGCTGGAGGCCTGGGGCATTCAGTGCTGCGTCTTCGGCCCCTATATCCCCATCGTGTCCGCCCGGCTCAACAACCGGGACCACCGGAAGCTGCTGATCGTGGACGGAAAGGTCGGCTTCACCGGGGGCATCAATCTGGCCGATGAATATATCAACCAAAAGCTGCGCTTCGGCCACTGGAAGGACAACGCCATCGAGCTCCGGGGCAGCGCCGTCTGGTCCATGACCGTCATGTTCCTGACCCTCTGGGACTATGTGCGGGGGACTGAGGACACGATTCCCGCCCTGCAGCCGCCGGCCCCCGCCCCCGAGGGAAAGGGCTGCGTTCAGCCCTACACCGACAACCCTATGGACGACGAGCCCGTGGGCGGCGGCGTCTATATGAATCTGATCACCCGGGCCAACAAATATATCCACATCATGACCCCCTACCTCATCATCGACTACGGCATGACTCAGTCCCTGGTCAACGCGGCGAAATCCGGGGTGGAGGTGATCATCCTCACCCCCCACATCCCGGACAAGTGGTATGTCCACGCCGTCACCAGGGCCCACTACGAGGTGCTGGTGGAGGGCGGCGTGAAGGTCTATGAATACACTCCGGGCTTTCTCCACTCCAAGGTGTTCTCCGTGGACGGGAAATTCGCCACGGTGGGCACGGTGAACCTGGACTACCGGAGCCTCTATCTCCACTTTGAAAACGGCGTGTTCCTCTGGGAGGCCGACTGCGTCCGGGACGTGGAGCAGGATTTCCAGGAAACCATGGCCCAAAGCCAGGAGGTCACCCGGGAGGACTGCCGGTCCACCAGCATCTTCGTCCGCCTGGGCCGGGCCGTCCTCCGGGTCTTCGCCCCGCTGATGTGAAACATCACTTTTTCACTACAAAGGAAACGCTGATTAAATCCCGCCCTTGACTTTCCGGTCGGGGGCGGGTATACTACTTTTACGGCTTATCTCTTTAACACTGGAAAGCGACAAATATTTTGCAGGAAATCCTGCTTGAAAGGACCGATCAACATGCCTGTTACCGAATTGCTGGAGCGGAACGCCGCCCTCTACGGGGACGAGACGGCGCTTGTGGAGATCAACCCGGAGATCCAGGAGAAACGGAAAATGACCTGGAAGGAATACGACCTGATCATGCCTGCCTCCACCACCGCCTACCGCCGGGAAATCACCTGGAAGGTGTTTGACGAAAAGGCCAACCGGGTGGCCAATCTGCTCATGAGCCGGGGCATCGGCAAGGGCAACAAGGTTGCCATCCTGCTCATGAACTGCCTGGAATATCTGCCCATCTACTTCGGCATTCTCAAGACCGGCGCCGTGGCCGTGCCCATGAACTTCCGGTTCTCCGCCGACGAGATCGAATACTGCCTGAAGCTCTCAGATACGGATGTGCTGCTCTTCGGACCGGAATTCATCGGCCGGATCGAGGAAATTGCGGAGGCCATCGGAGAAAACCGGCTCCTGCTGTACGTAGGCACCGGCATCTGCCCCACCTTTGCCGAGGACTATGACGAGCAGGTGGTGAACTTCTCCTCCCAGAGCCCCAACGTCCCCCTGACCGAGGCGGATGACGCGGCCATCTACTTCTCCTCCGGCACCACCGGCTTCCCCAAGGCCATCCTCCACAACCACGAGAGTCTGAGCCAGGCCGCCCACATGGAGCAGGTCCATCACGCCATCGGCCGGGAGGATTGCTTCCTCTGCATCCCGCCCCTGTACCATACAGGCGCGAAATTCCACTGGATGGGCTCCCTCTACGCCGGCTCCAAGGCGGTGCTGCTCAAGGGCAACACCCCCTCGGCCATCCTCTCCGCCGTCTCCCAGGAGCGCTGCACCATCGTCTGGCTCCTGGTACCCTGGGCCCAGGACATTCTGGACGCCCTGGACAACGGCAAGCTCTCCCTGGGCGACTTTGAGACCGCCCAGTGGCGGCTCATGCACATCGGCGCCCAGCCCGTGCCCCCCAGCCTCATCAAGCACTGGCTGGACTACTTCCCGAACCACAAGTACGACACCAACTACGGCCTCTCCGAGTCCACGGGCCCGGGCTGCGTCCATCTGGGCATGGAGAACATCCACAAGGTGGGCGCCATCGGCGTTCCCGGCTACGGCTGGGAGGCGAAAATCGTGGAGGAGGACGGCGTCACCCCCGTGGAAAAGGGCGCCGTGGGCGAGCTCTGCGTCAAGGGTCCCGGCGTCATGACCTGCTACTACAACGACCCCAAGGCCACCGCCGAGGTTCTGAGCGCCGACGGCTGGCTCCGCACCGGCGACATGGCCATGCAGGATTCCGACGGCTTCATCTTCCTGGTGGACCGGAAGAAGGACGTGATCATCTCCGGCGGCGAGAATATCTATCCCGTCCAGATCGAGGATTTTTTGCGGACCAACGACGCAATCTCCGACGTGGCCGTCATCGGCCTGCCGGACAAGCGGCTGGGTGAAATCACCGCCGCCATCGTCCAGGCGAAGGAGGGCCACAGCCTGACCGAGGAGGACGTGAACAAGTTCTGCATGTCCCTGCCCAGGTACAAGCGCCCCCGGAAGGTCATTCTGGCCCCCGTGCCCCGGAACGCCACGGGCAAGATTGAAAAGCCCAAGCTCCGGGAGCTCTACGGCGGCGAAAACCTGGTGGCCGCCCAGAACGAAATCGGACTGTAATTTCCGCTTCGGAGGCGTGTCGGACGATGCGCCTCCGAAGTTTTTCTTCCATGGGGATCAAAACTGTGATATACTGGATCAAAACAGATCGGGAGGGACTCTCATGACCTATCAGGAAGGGTTTATTGAATTCATGGTCCGGGCGGGCGTGCTGACCTTTGGGGACTTCACCACCAAGTCCGGCCGGAAGACGCCTTATTTCATCAACACCGGCAATTACCGGACCGGGGCCCAGGCCGCGGCCCTGGGGGACTACTACGCCGCCTGCATCCACGAGCATCTGCCCGAGGCGGGGGGCGCGGACGTGCTGTTCGGACCGGCCTACAAGGGCATTCCCCTGGCCGTCACCGCCGCCGCCAGCCTCTATCGAAACTACGGGGAGGACCTGCCCTACTGCTTCAACCGGAAGGAGGCCAAGGACCACGGGGAAGGCGGCCTCATGGTGGGGGCCAAGGTTCAGGACGGGGACCGGATCGCCATTGTGGAGGACGTGGTCACCGCCGGCACCGCCGTCCGGGAGTCCATCGCGCTGTTCGGGAAGATCGCCGAGGTGAAGATTTCCGCTCTGTTCGTCTCCGTGGACCGGATGGAACGGGGAACCGGGGACCGCTCCGCCCTGGACGAGCTACGGGAGGAGCACGGCATTGCCGTCTACCCCATTGTCACCGTCCGGCAGATCATCGACTACCTCCACAATCGGCCCATCGACGGGAGGGTGTACATCGACGACGGCACCAAGGCCAGGATGGAGGCCTATCTTGCGACCTACGGCGTAAAATCATGAGCGGAAGCCAGGATAAGAATCCCCACAGCGGGCACCGGGAGCGGCTTCGGGATCAATTCCTGAACTATGGGCTGGACGGCCTTTCCGATTACAACGCCCTGGAGCTTCTGCTGTTCTACGTCTATCCCCGGCGGGACACCAATCTCATGGCCCACAAGCTTCTGGACGCCTTCGGCTCCCTGGCCGGGGTGCTGGACGCAGATCCTGAGGCCCTGATCAAGACCGGGGGCCTGACGAAGAATGGAGCGGCCCTCTTAAAGCTGGTTGTGGAGCTGGACCGGAAAGCCCAGATCTCCAAGACAAGCCGCAAGGAGCAGCTGACCACCACGGAGAAGTGCGGCGAATATCTGCTTCCCTTTTACTACGGCCTGACAGAGGAGACAGTCTACGTGCTGGCTCTGGACGGGAAATGCCGTTCCATAGGCTGCAAAAAACTCTTTTCCGGCAGCCTCAGTGCCGCCTCCGTCAGCATTCGGGAGGTGGTGGATTACGCCCTGCGGACCAAGGCTGCCTCCATTGTGCTCTCCCACAACCACACCAGCGGCATCGCCGTGCCCTCGCAGGAGGATGTGGCGGTGACAAAGCAGCTTGCCCAGGCCCTGCTTTCGGTAAATGTGCTGTTGGCGGACCATATCGTGGTGGCCGACGGCCGCTTCGCCTCCATGATCGACCTGGGACTCTACCGTCCCCCGGCCTTATATTGATGAAAAAACGCAGGCGCGCGCCTGCGTTTTTCCTATTCATACCACTATCTGATAAAAACCTTTATTAGGGAAACGCTGATTAAATCCCGGCGCGCGTCTTGACGGCGGATTTTTCTCCTGATTTCGTCTCAAAATCTTGAAATACACAAAGTATTCCTGCGATTTTTCGACTTTATCAGGAGAAAAATATGCTCGCCAATCCGCACACCGTTCTTTATTCATCGTTTCCTTAGGTTTTATACTATTCTCCAATAAAAACATTTAACATGATTTATTGCCATGGGCAACTGCCCATGGCGACCGCACAAAATGTGCGGTCGGAGAAGCCGTGCAATACCTGATCCTGCAAACCTTGGGTTTGCAGGCCACGGCTACAAGCCGTGACCGATAAAAATATATATTTTTATCGGAGAGCAGTATTATCAGATGCGGCTGTCGCCGCGGCAAGCAAACAAATTGTTTGCTTGCCGTAGTAACGCACAACTTTTCCCCCTGCATTTCATGCAGGGCAGCGGCCATAGGCCGCTGGATTATTAATGCGGCAATTAAATATTGCCACATTAATCATATTTGATTTAAGCCGCTTTGCTCGCCGCAAATGCGGCAACCGCAAAGCATGGCAATGATTACTCCGGCAATAAAGGCTATCCCATGTTGCGGTTTTTGAATTGCCGGAGTAATAAAACATGAAATGTTTTAATCGGATAATAGTATCACTTTGTCACCACGTTGTCCTCACCCAGAACCGTTTTCAGCTCCGACAGGAGCAGAGGGTCCGGCAGAATGCCGATGCCTGCCCGCTGGCGGGTGTCGGCGTAGAACAGCACAGCCTGGGTCTTGCCCGGGAACATCTGCAAAATCGCCCGGACCCGCCGGTCGGCATTGGTCCCCATGGAGGGGAGCCGGAGATAGAGGGTAGTGATCCGCAGCGGCTCAGCCTGTGCCGGGGCGGATTCCCGGACCGGAGCCGGGGCCGAAAGGCTTCCCGCATCCTCCAGGGGGATCACGCTGTCCGCCATAAGCTGGGGGGCCTTTTCGTCCCGCAGGGAGATGGTCCCCTTCACCAGCACCGCGTTGTTCTCCGTCAGATTGCCGCCATACCGGGTGATCAGCCGGGAGAAGCAGAGCAGCTCCATGTCCCCGGTGTCGTCCTCCAGGGTGACATAGGCCATGAGGGAGCCGTTCCGGGTGGTCTTGCTCTTGACCTTGGTGATGACTCCGGCCAACGTCACATTCTGGCCGTCCTGGAAGGCGCCCGTGGGCGGGTCCTCTCCGAAGGAGGCCAGGATCGCGCCTATGGAGACAGCCCCGGCCCGCTGGATCTGCGCCCGGTACTCGTCCATGGGGTGGCCGGAGAGGTAAAGCCCCGTGGTTTCCTTCTCCATGGCCATCCGTTCCCGGGCGGAGAGCTCGGGAATGTCGGGCAGGGGGACGGTGGCGGCCGGATGGACGTCTCCCCCGCCTCCCAGCATGTCAAACAGGCCGATCTGGCCCTCCAGGTTGTGTTTTCTCGTCTCCGCCACGGCGCTCATGACCGGCTCATAGATATCCAGAAGCTGGCTCCGTTTGGCCCCGAAGCAATCCATGGCCCCGCATTTGATCAGGTTTTCCACGGTGCGCTTGTTGAGATCCGCGTCGGAGAGCCGGCGGCAGAACTCGTCCAGGGACTGGAATTCCCCGGACCGGGCCCGCTCCTCCATAAGCCGCCGGACAAAGCCCGTGCCGATGTTCTTCACAGCCCCCAGACCGAACCGGATGCCGTCCTCGGCCACGGTGAACTGGTCGTCGGATTTATTCACGTCCGGAGGCAGCAGGGCGATGCCCAGCTCCACGCACTCGGCGATATACTCCGAGACCTTGGCCGTGTTGTCCAGCACGGAGGTCATGAGTGCCGCCATATACTCCCTGGGATAGTGGCACTTGAGGTACGCCGTCTGATAGGCGATGACGGCGTAGCACACGGCGTGGGCCTTGTTGAAGGCGTAGGAGGCGAAGTCGATGATCTGGTCGTAGATCTGATCGGCCACCTGGGCCGGGACCCCGTTCTGCACGCAGCCGGGGATGCTCCGGTCCGGGTCCCCGTCCACAAACGCCTTCCGCTCCGCCTCAATGACGGAGTGCTTCTTTTTGGACATGGCCCGGCGGATGTTGTCGGCGTCGGGCAGGCTGTAGCCCGCCAGGGTCCGGAAAATGTCGATGACCTGCTCCTGATAGACGATGACCCCGTAGGTCACGGCCAGAATCGGCTCCAGCAGCGGATGGGCGTAGGTGATGGATGCGGGATTGTGCCGGTTGGACAGGAACAGGGGGATGTTGTCCATGGGACCGGGCCGGTAGAGGGCCACAATGGCTGTCAGGTCCTCCACGCTCTCGGGCTGGAGGCCCACGCAGACCCCGGTCATGCCCGTGGATTCCATCTGGAACACGCCGGAGGTCCGTCCGGCGGTGAGCATCTTATAGGTGGCCTCGTCCCCGTCCTTCACGTTTTCCAGGGAGAAATCCGGCGCCTTTTCCCGAATCAGGCGCGCCGCGTCCTCCATGACCGTCAGGTTCCGGAGGCCCAGGAAGTCCATTTTGAGAAGCCCCAGCTCCTCCACGGTGGTCATGGTGTACTGGATCACCACCGTGTCGTCGTTTTTCGACAGGGGCACGTAGGTATAGACCGGGTCCTTTGTGATGACTACGGCGGCAGCATGGGTGGAGGTGTTCCGGGGCATGCCCTCCACCTGCATGGCCGTGTCGATGAGGGAGCGCACGGTTTCGTCCCCCTCGTACTTCTCCCGCAATTGGGGGGAGATCTTCAGGGCCTCGGCCAGGGTGATGTTCAGGGTGCCCGGCACCAGCTTGGCCACAATATCCACTTCGCCGTAGCTGAGGCCCATGGCCCTTCCCACGTCCCGGACGGCGGCCTTGGCCTTCATGGTGCCGAAGGTGACGATCTGGGCCACGTTGTCCTTTCCGTATTTTTCCGTCACATAGTCGATGACCTCCTGCCGCCGGTTGACGCAGAAGTCGATGTCGATATCGGGCATGGTGACCCGGCCGGGATTCAGAAAGCGTTCAAAATAGAGGCCGTACTCCAGGGGGTCCACGTCGGTGATCTCCAGGCAGTAGGACACCACGCTGCCCGCGGCGCTGCCACGGCCTGGCCCCACGGGGATGCCCTGGGATTTGGCGTAGGCCACGTAGTCCCAGACGATGAGGAAGTAGTTGACGAAGCCCATCTGCCGGATCATCTCCATCTCATACCGGAGCTGGGCCTCCCGCTGCTCACCCCCGTCGGGATAGCGGCGTCGGAAGCCCTTCCAGCAGAGGCTTTCAAAGTATTCGTCGTTGGTCATGCCCTCGGGCGGGAAGAAGTCGGGCAGGTGGTAGTGACCAAACTCGAACTCCACGCTGCACATGTCCGCGATCTTTGCCGTATTCTCCAGGGCCTCCCGGTCCTCGGGGAACAGCGCGGCCATCTCCTCCTCAGATTTGATATAGAACTCCTCGGTCTCAAACTTCATCCGGTCCGGGTCGTCCAGGGTCTTCTGCATCTGGATGCACATGAGCACGTCCTGGAGCCTGGCGTCCTCCTTCCGGATGTAGTGGGCGTCGTTGGTGACCACCAGAGGAAGCCCCGTCTCCCGGGACAGCCGCCGGAGGCCCCGGTTCACGGCAAGCTGCTTTTCGATGCCGTGGTCCTGCATTTCCAGATAATAGCGGTCCGGCCCGAAAAGGGCCGACATCCGGAGGGCCGCTTCCTTTGCCTTGTCATATTCCCCCTCGGCCAGCAGCCTGGGCAGCTCCCCCGCCAGACAGGCGGACAGGGCGATCAGGCCCTCGTGGTGGGCCTCCAGCAGCTCCCAGTCGATCCGGGGCTTGCCGTAAAAGCCGTCCAGGAAGGCCTGGGAGACCATATAGCACAGGTTCCGGTAGCCGATCATGTTTTCGCAGAGCAGCACCAGATGGTAGTTCTCATTGTCGATGCCGTGGACCCGGTCATGCCGGGACCGGGGCGCCACATAGACCTCGCAGCCGATGACGGGCTTGATCCCCTTGGCCTTGGCGGCCCGGTAGAAGTCGATGACGCCGTACATGGCCCCGTGATCCGTCACGGCCACCGCCGTCTGGCCCAGCTCCAGCACCCGGTCCATGAGAGACCCGATCCGGCAGGCGCCGTCCAGAAGGCTGTATTCCGTATGCACATGGAGATGGACAAAGCTCATAGCGGTTCCTCTCTTAATTCCCTGCTTTTCTCAATAATCGTCTTCATCCGGTGGCTGATGGCCGGCTTGCTCACCGGCGGGTCCACCATGGCGGCCAGCTCCGAGAGCGTGGCCTCGGGATGGGCCTCCCGGAGGAGCGCCGTATCCTTCAGCTTCTGAGGCAGCGCCTCAAATTTCCCGCTGCTCCGCAGGGCCCGGATGGCGGACAGCTGCTCCTGGGCCGCGTCCACGGCCTTATCGAGATTGGCCGTCTCGCAGTTCACCCGCCGGTTGACCCCGTTCCGGACCTCCTTCTCCATCTTGGCCTGAATGATCTTCATGGCCTGGAGGGGCGAGCCGATCATGGTGAGAAAATCCACGATGGCGTCGCTCTGCTTGAGATAGAGGATCTTGCTGCCGGAGCGCTGGGTGTCCAGGAATTCAAAGCCCAGCTCCTGGAGCAGGCTGCGGCACTCGCCGCTGACCTTCCGGTGGCTGGTGGCCAGCTCCAGATGGTACCGCTTGTCCGGGTCGGTGACGCTGCCCCCGGCCAGAAAAGCCCCCCGGACGAAGCTCTGCCGGCAGCAGTCGCTCTCCAGCACGCCGAAATTGATATGCAGGGCCATGGGCGCGTGCTCCTGGCCGTAGGCGGCGAAGACCGTCTCCAGCTTCTCCGGGTCCTCCATGACAAAGGTCCGCTTTCCCGGGGTTTCCGGGTCCGGGGACTGGTCGAAGGAGAGTCCGAAGGCCTTTCGGAACAGCCTGGGCAGCCGCCGGGCCAGATCCGTGTTCTCTGTGACGATCCGGATCTCATCCCTGGAAAAGGTGTTGCAGTAGAGCAGAACGCCGTAGCACTCCGCCAGACAGCAGCATTTTTTGTCGGGCAGAGAGCGGCACAGCTCCTCCCGCACCTCTGAGGCAAAGGACATCAGGATTTCCTCCTCTGCCGGACCAGCTGCCGGCCGGTGTTCCGCCACAGGTCCATAATGGCCGCGGCCAGCAGGGCCGGGTCGTGACGGGCGTATTCGCTGCTGTCCGAGAGCAGCGCGGCGGTGAACAGCCGGACGCCCAGGGCCTCCAGGGCCTCCCTGTCCACCTCCAGAACGCCCGCGCCCTCCCGGAGATAGTCCTCCCGGAGGTGTTCGGGGATGGGGCTGGAGTTGGCCAGAACCGCGTCCACACAGCCTTGGCCGCTGTGGGAGATCAGCTCCCGCAGGTGGTCCGCCGCCGTATATTCCTCGGTCTCCCCGTCCTGGGTCATGAGATTCATAACAAAGACCTTATAGGCCCTGGAGGCGGTCACCGCCTCGGTGATGCCGCTGACCAGGAAGTTGGGGATGATGCTGGTATAGAGGCTCCCGGGCCCGATAAGGATCAGGTCCGCCCTGGCGATGGCCGCCAGGGATTCCGGATAGGCCTGTGGATGCTCCGGGAGCATGATCACCCGGCTGATCCGGCGGCGGGTGTCCTTCTTGTGGAAGAAGATGTTGCTCTCCCCCAGGACCGTGGTGCCGTCGTCAAAGATGGCCTGAAGGCGCACGTCCTCCTCGGTGACGGGCAGCACCCGCCCCGTGATGGCAAGGACCTCGCCCATGCGCCGGACCGCCTCGGCAAAGGAACCGCAAATGCCGTTCAGGGCCGCCAGGAGCAGATTGCCGAAGTTCTGGCCCGTGAGAGCGCCGGAGTTCTCGGAAAACCGGAAGGTCATGAGCTGCTCCATGACCGGCTCCGTGTTGGCCAGGGCCAGCACGCAGTCCCGGGCGTCTCCCGGCGGGAGCATGCCCAGGTCCTGGCGGAGCCGGCCGCTGCCGCCGCCGTCGTCGGCGGTGGTGACAATGGCGGTGATGTCTCTTGTGTGCAGCTTCAACCCCCGGAGCATGGTGGAAAGGCCGTGACCGCCGCCGATGGCCACGATCCTTGGAGCGCCGGGGGCGTATACCCGGACGCCCTCCTCCGGAACCAGAAGCTTTTCGGGCCTATCCACGGTCGATGTCCCGGTGGTTCACCACGGTGGGGTAGCCCCGCTTGGCGATATAGGCCCCGATCTCCCTGGCAACGGCCACGGAGCGGTGGCGGCCGCCGGTGCAGCCCACGGCGATGACAAGCTGGGTCTTCCCCTCGTCAAAATAGAGGGGCAGAGAGAAGGAGAGCAGCTCCTCCAGCCGTGCGAAATAGTCCTTGGTCTGCTGATAGGAGAAGACGAAATCCCGGACCTCGGGCATGAGGCCCGTTTTGGCCCGCAGATCGGCGATATAGTAGGGATTGGGCAGGAACCGGACGTCGAAAACCAGGTCCGCGTCCATGGGCAGCCCGTATTTGAAGCCGAAGGACACCACTTGGACCACCATTGCCCGCTGGGGGGAGTCCCCCTCAAAGAGCCGGATGATCTCGCTCCGGAGCCGGGCCGTGCTCAGGGAGGTGGTGTCGATGATATAGTCGGCCCGCTCCCGGATCCGGGAGAGCATCTGCTTCTCCTTCTGGACCGCGTCCCGGAGGGGCGTTCCGTCCCGGCTCAGGGGATGGGAGCGCCGGGTCTCCTTGTACCGGCGCATAATGACCTCCGCGTCGGCCTCCACAAAGACGATGGAATACTGGCAGCCCTTGGCGTCCAGGGTGTTCAGGCTGTCCAGAAGGCCGTCGAAGCTCTGGCCCGCCCGGACGTCGCTGACCAGGGCTACCTTTTCAAACCGTCCCGTGGTGGCGAGGCAGATCTCCGTGAACTGCTCGATGAGCTCCGGCGGCAGGTTGTCCACGCAGTAATAGCCCAAATCCTCCAGAATGGAGGCCGCCTGGCTCTTGCCCGCGCCGGACTGGCCTGTTACGATAAGAAAACGCATTTTATGATTCACCTCGTTTGAGCATAAAGGGCGCCTGTGACAGAGTGGAGAGTGGAGAGTGGAGAGTGGAGATATGTGAGATTAAAACATCAGGAAAAACAACATCTCAAATCTTCAATCTCAAATCTCCACTCTATTTCAAAATCCGGACCTCCGGCTCCAGGGTGATACCACTGTGCGCGAGCACCTTATCCCGGACCTGATCCATGAGGGCCAGCACATCCCCGCAGGTGGCGCCGCCCCGGTTGATGACGAAGCCCGCGTGCTTGGGACTGACCTGCGCCCCGCCCACGGTCAGGCCCTTGAGGCCCGCCTGGTCAATGAGGGCCGAGGCGTAGCCGCCCACGGGGCGCTTGAAGGTGCTGCCCGCCGAAGGGAATTCCAGGGGCTGGGAGGCCCGGCGGCGGCGCATGAGCTCGTTCATCTCCGAGCGGATCGTGGTTTTGTCCCCCGGCGTCAGCCGGACCCGGACCGAGAGGATCAGGCAGTCCTCCTCCATGAAGCGGCTGCGGCGGTAGCCCAGGTCCAGCTCGTCGGCGGCCAGCACCGCCCACCGGCCATCGGGATACAGAACCGTCACCTGGGTGATCACCTGGGCGAGCTCCCCGCCGTAGGCTCCGGCGTTCATAAACACGCCGCCTCCCACGGTGCCGGGGATGCCGTGGGCGAATTCCAGGCCGGAAAGGCCCTGCTCCATGGCAAAGGTGGCAAGGCGCGTCAGCATGACGCCGCTCTCCGCCTCGATCTCGTTTTCCGCCGGACAGTAGAGGCCCTGGAGGCCCGTTCTGGTCTCCAGGATCAGGGTGTCCAGCCCTTCATCCGGGCATAAGACGTTCGTTCCGGCTCCCAGGAGAATGGGCCGAATCCGGTATTCCTTCGTAAGATGAAAGACCTCCCGGACCTGTTCCTCGGTCTCCGGGAAGACCATGACCGCCGCCGGACCGCCGATCTGGAAGGAGGTGTGGCGCAGCATGGGTTCTCCCTGACGCAGCGGGATCCCGGCCAGCTGCAGCCGGGTGACAAGCTGATTGAGATGTTCCATAATTCCCGTTCCTCCTTGATTCGGCATGGATGCAGACAGCGATCCTATGATAATCATACATAGTCATAATATAGCATATTCCCGGGAGAATGTCATCAGGGAAATGGCCCGGCGCTTCCGAAAAAAACCGGGCTGCGTTTGCAAAAATAAGCTATCAATTTTTTGCGAAATATGTTATAATATATCTTGTATTGCTATGTGTAAAAGACCTGTCCGGAGGGAGGCAACCCCTTGAAACGAATCGGAAAGCTGCTGGCCCTGCTCACGGCCCTTGCTCTGCTGGCGGGGTGCTCCGGGCTGAACTACGAAAATCTCTACGCCCTGCCCCGGGCTTCGGAGGCCTATTACGACCTCCAGGACGCCCTGAGCACTGTGACCCAGCAGGGATATGTCTATCTGGCTCCGGCGGGCGGCGCCCGGCAGGAGCCGGTGCAGCTGACAGATCTGGACGGGGATGAGGTGGACGAGGCCGTTGCCTTCTTCCGCTCCGGAGACCTGGGCGAGGTCAAGGTCTATATTTTCTCCCAGGACGAGGGCGTCTACACCCCCACCGCCGTCATCGACGGCGCCGGGTCCGCCATTTCCGCGGTGGAATACGCGGATCTGGACGGGGAGGGGGCCCAGGAGCTGATTCTGACCTATCAGGTCAGCGAGGCCGTGACCCAGGCCCTTCAGGTCTACCGCTACACCGGCGGGGAGGCTGTGAACCTGCTGACCACGGCCTGCAGCCGGTACGGCATCTATGATCTGGACGGGGACGGGAACCGGGAGCTGGCCTGCCTCACCAACGCCGGCGCCGAAAATCCGGCGGTGCTGGAGTGCTATGACGGTCTGTCCGAGGGGCTGAGCCTCATGGGCGAGCAGCGGCTCCGGTTCTCCTACGACAGCCTGCGCCGGGTTCAGAACGGACGGCTCTGGGGCGACGCCCTCTGCCTGGTCTATTCGGGCCTCAATCAGGAGGGACAGCTTCTGACCGACGTGTTCACGGCGGAGGACGGCACCCTGCGGGCGCTCCAGCCGGAGCCGGACGTCCTTATCTCCTCCCCCATCCACAGCTACTACGTCTACCCGGAGGACATGGACGGGGACGGCCGTCTGGAGCTGCCCCAGACGCGGCAGCTTCCGCCCTACGACGACGGCAGCGCCGCCCAGTGGGTGGTGGACTGGTACGGCATGGACCGGAACGGCGCCTGCCACAAGCGGCACACCACCTTTGAAAACCCCAGCGAGGGCTGGTCTCTGGAGGTTCCGGAGCCCTGGGATCAGGGCCTGACCATCAAAGCCACGGATGAATCCGTCACCGTCAGCACCGTGACGCTCTACCGCCGGCAGGGCAGCGACGCCCCCCAGGAAATCCTGACCATTTACACCCTCCGGGGCACAAACCGAAACGACTACGCCGCCGAGCACAGCCTGACCATCCTCTACAGCGGTCAGGACGCGGCCTACGCCGTGACCCTGGCCGCCGCGGAGCCCTGGGAGGGCACCGTGACCCTCTCCCAGGTGTCCGAGCTGTTCCATCCGCCGGACGCCGCCGAGGAGAATCCATAATTCTAGTATCTACATTCTGTATGAATCGAGGGATATGGCATGAAAAAAGTTTTGATCCTGGAGGACGAGGTCAGCATCCGCAGCTTCGTGGTCATCAATCTCCAGCGGGCCGGATATGAGATCATCGAGGCCGGCACGGGAGAGGACGCCCTGGAGCTCCTGCGGAAAAACCCGGATACGGGCGTGGCTGTCCTGGACATCAATCTTCCCGGCATGGACGGCTTTGAGGTCTGCCGGACCATCCGGGCCAGCAACAAATCCATCGGCATCATCATGCTCACGGCCAGAACCCAGGAGATGGACAAGGTCACGGGCCTGATGACCGGCGCCGACGACTATGTGACAAAGCCCTTCTCCCCCGCGGAGCTTCTGGCCCGGGTGGACGCCCTGTACCGCCGGATCGGCGGGGACACCGGCGCACCTGTGGAGGAGATCCGCCAGGGTCCCTTCGTCCTGAACACCAGGAACCGGACCCTGGAGAAGAACGGGGAGAAAATCAAGCTCACCCAGGTGGAATACTCCATTATGAAGCTGTTTATGCAGAATCCCGGCCGGGCGCTGTCCCGGGAGGAGATCCTGGCCTCCGTCTGGGGCCGGGACTACGACGGGGAGCTGAAGATCGTGGACGTGAACATCCGGCGTCTTCGGATCAAGATCGAGGACGACACCTCCAACCCGGTCTATCTGACCACGGTCTGGGGCTACGGCTACAAGTGGGGCGTCTGAGCCCATGAAGCACGCGTCTGGGATCCGCCATCGCTGGCTCGTCAACAACGTCAGCATCATGGCGCTCCTGGTGGTGGCCGTGGTGTCCGCGGCGGCGCTCATGGTCGCCGGGTACTACTACAACATGATGCGCTCCGGCCTGGAGGCCAAGCTCAAGTACACGGCGGACTTCTTTGAAAGCTATGTCTCCGCCTCGGACGAGACCTTCTACAGCAGCATCTACCGCTACACCCAGGATTTTGATGAAAAGGATCGGCTGGAGCTGGAGTTTCTGGACGGCGAGGGTGAGATCCTCGCCTCCTCCTTCGGTCTGGCCGCCGGCACCCGCCCCAAAACCGGGGACGTAAAGGGCGCCATCGAGAATATGGAGATCACCATGTTCAACGGGCGGGACCCGGACACAGGGGAGCACATCATGGCGGTGTCCGCGCCGGTAGCCTATGACCGGGGCGCCGTCACAGGCGTCATGCGCTATGTGACCTCCATGCGTCTGGCGGACCGGCAGTGTCTGGCCCTGGCCGGCGTGGCCGTGGCCGTGGCCGCCCTCATGCTCCTGCTGATCTGGTTCACGGGGCTCTATTTCATCCATTCCATCGTGGACCCCGTGGCGGAAATCACCGCCACCACCAAGCGCATCGCCGCCGGCGGCTACGGGGCCCAGATCCAAAAGAAATTCACCGAGGGACAGGACGAGATCGGCGAGCTGGCCAAGTCCATCAACGATCTGTCCCTCCAGATCTCCCAGACGGAGAAGATGCAGTCGGAATTTCTCTCCTCCGTGTCCCATGAGCTCCGGACGCCCCTGACGGCGATCTCCGGCTGGGGCGAGACCCTGCTGGGCAGCGGTCAGATGGATCCGGACATCCGCCGGGGCCTGACCACTATGCTCTCGGAGACCAGGCGACTGACCTCTCTGGTGGAGGAATTGCTGGAATTCAGCCGCATTCAGGACGGCCGCTTCAAGCTCAACGTGGAGGAGCAGGTGGACCTGCGGGGCGTCTTCGAGGACACGATTTTCATGTATTCCAACCGGCTCCGGCAGGACGGCATCGAGCTCAGCTATCAGGACACGGACGAGGACGTGCCGGAGATCAGCTGCGACCCGGAGCGTCTGAAGCAGGTGTTCCTGAACATTCTGGACAACGCCGCCAAATACGGCGGCGAGGGCGGCAAAATCGTCTGCGCCATCGAGCCGGGAGACGGCGAGGTGGTCCTGACCTTCCGGGACTTCGGCCCCGGTATCCCCGAGGACGAGCTGCCCCTGGTGAAAAAGAAATTCTACAAGGGCTCCTCCAAGGCCCGGGGCAGCGGCATCGGTCTGGCGGTCTGCGAGGAGATCGTCTCCATGCATGGCGGCACCCTGGACATTGAAAACGCCGACGACGGCGATCCCGGCCTGCTGGTTACGGTACACCTGCCGGCATAGTATAAAGTCCCCTTTATGGTACACCTTCTGCGATATCCTGTAGGCAGGAGGTGAGTGGAAAGGAATTGAAGCATTGGCAAACAACAAGGAAAAACGCACGTCCATCGGCGGCCAGGCCCTGATCGAGGGCATCCTCATGCGGGGACCCTTCAAGCAGGCCATCGCCGTCAGAAATCAGGAGGGCGAAATCGTCCTGACCACGGAGGACCTGAAATTCATCAAGGACAAGTATCCCATTCTGGGCCTTCCCCTGATCCGGGGCGTGGTGAACTTCGGCGGGGCCATGGTCTCCGGCGTCAAGGCCCTGCTCTACTCCGCCTCCTTCTATCCCGAGGAGGAGGACGCGCAGCCCGGCAAGCTGGATCTGTGGCTGGAGAAGCACGTGGCCGCGGAAAAGCTGGAATCCGTCATCATCTATGTGGCGGCTTTCCTGGGTATTTTATTCTCCGTGGGGCTTTTTATGCTCCTGCCCACCTTCCTGGTGGGGCTGGTGAAGCCCATCCACGACCACTATTTCCTGCGGAATCTCTGCGAGGGTCTGGTGAAGGTCTTGATCTTCACCTGCTATATGATCCTCATCAGCCGGATGCCCGACATGCGCCGGGTGTTCTCCTACCACGGCGCGGAGCACAAAACCATCAAGTGCTACGAGCTGGGCAAGGAGCTGACCGTGGAGAACGTGCGGCCCTGCGTCCGGTTCCATCCCCGCTGCGGCACCAGCTTTCTGTTTGTGGTCATCATCGTCAGCATTCTGGTGGGCAGCGTGATCCGGCTGGGGAACACCCTGCTCCGGATGCTCTGCCATCTGGCGCTCCTGTTCCCGGTGGTGGCCATCAGCTATGAATTCAACCGTCTGGTGGGCCGCCACGACAACGCCCTGACCCGGTTCCTGTCGGCGCCGGGCATGTGGTTCCAGAACTTCACCACCAACGAGCCCGACGACAGCATGATCGAGTGCGCCATCGCCGCCATGAAGGCTGTGATCCCGGAGGAGGAAGGGGCGGACGACTGGTAAGCCATGAACAGGAACAACTACACCTATCATGAGCTGTTCCGGGCGGCCCGGGAGATGCTGCGGCCCGTGGACGGGGACAACGCCGACTTTACGGCCCAGCAGATCGTGGCCAAGGCGGCTCAGCCAGCTTGTGGCGGATTACACCCTGAACGTGTTCTCCAGCGACATCGACCGGGTGAACGACCTGGTGCGGCGCCACTACCGGGGCGAGCCTTTGGCCTACATCCTGGGCCAGTGGGAATTTCACGGCCTGCCCCTCACCGTGACCCCGGACGTGCTGATCCCCCGGGACGACACCGAGGCGGTCTGCGGCCTGGCCGTGAAGGAGACCAAGCTTTTGGGCGTCTCCGGTCCCCGGGTCCTGGACCTGTGCGCCGGCTCCGGCTGCATCGGACTGGCCGTGGCCCGGGAGGTGGCCGACGCCAGGGTGACTTTGGGGGAGATCTCCCCGGCGGCCATTCGGGTGGCCAAAAAGAACATTCTGGACAACAAGCTCTCCGGACGGGTCACCTGCATTCAGCTGGACGTACGGCAGCGGCCTCCGGCCTATCTGGGGCGGTACGACGTCATCGTAAGCAATCCCCCCTACGTCACCGCGGCGGAGATGGAGGAACTGGACAAGTCCGTCCGGGACTATGAGCCGCCCCTGGCCCTGTTTGGGGGAAAGGACGGCCTGGACTTCTACCGGGCCATTACGGAGAACTTTACAGCGAACCTGAAGCCCGGCGGGGCTCTGTGCCTGGAGTTTGGTATGGGCCAGGAGCAGGACGTCTGCCGGATTCTCACAGAGCACGGATATACGCTGGACCGGATGGTCCGGGACAGCGGCGAGCGGCCCCGGGCGGTTCTGGCCCGGAAACCGAAGGAGGACTAACAGTCTATGGCAAAGCAGAAAACAGCTTATGAGGCCGCCGCCCCCGCGGCGGATAAGAAAAAGGCATTGGAAACGGCCCTGTCCCAGATCGAAAAGAACTTCGGCAAGGGCACGGTCATGCGCCTGGGCGACAAGGCGGAGATGAACGTGGATTCCATTCCCACGGGCTCCCTGACCCTGGACCTGGCCCTGGGCGTGGGCGGCCTGCCCAAGGGCCGCATCGTGGAGATCTACGGTCCCGAGTCCTCGGGCAAGACCACCCTGGCCCTCCATGTGCTGGCCGAGACCCAGCGCCAGGGCGGCGAGGTGGCCTTCGTGGACGCGGAGCACGCTCTGGACCCGGTGTACGCCGCGGCCCTGGGCGTAAACATCGACGATCTGCTGGTGTCCCAGCCGGACTACGGCGAGCAGGCGCTGGAGATCACCGACGCCCTGGTGCGTTCCGGTGCCGTGGCCGCCGTGGTGGTGGACTCCGTGGCAGCCCTGACCCCCCGGGCGGAGATCGAGGGCGAAATGGGCGACTCCGTGGTGGGCCTCCAGGCAAGACTGATGTCCCAGGCCCTCCGGAAGCTGGCCGGCTCCATTGCTAAGACCGGATGTCTGGTGATCTTCATCAACCAGATCCGGGACAAGATCGGCGTCATGTACGGCTCCTCCGAGACCACCACCGGCGGCCGGGCCCTGAAGTTCTTCTCCTCCGTCCGGCTGGACATCCGCAAGACCGAGACCCTGAAGGTGGGCGGCGAAATGGTGGGCAGCCACACCCGGGTGAAGGTGGTCAAGAACAAGGTGGCGCCCCCCTTCCGGGAGGCGGAGTTCGACATCATGTACGGCGAGGGCATCTCCCACACGGGCGAACTCATCGATCTGGGCGTCCAGTACGGCCTGGTCCAGAAGAGCGGAAGCTGGTTCTCCATGGGAGACGAGCGCATCGGCCAGGGCCGGGACAACGCCAAGGCCTATCTCCGGGACAATCCGGAGGACGCGGAGGCGCTGGAGGCCGCCATCCGGGCCGAGGTGGCCCGCCGTCAGGAGGAGAAGCAGGCCAAGCGCCGGGGCAGCGCCGCCGGCGGTCCCGCCATCCCCGCCTCCGGCCTCCCGGACATTCTGGCCGACGATTTTGACGACGACGATCTGGACGTATGATCCTGGAGCGCATCACCGCCCTGGGGACCGACGGGTCCCGGGTCATGCTCTGGTTTGACGACGGCACGAAGATGAAAACCGCCGCCCGGGTGGTGGCGGACCGGGGACTCTATCCCGGCATGGTTCTGGACGAGGACGCCCTGGGGGCCCTGACGGACAGCGTGAAAAAATCCTCGGCCAGAGACCGGGCGGTCCGTATTGTCTCCTCCACAGCCATCTCCGAGCGGGAGCTCCGCCGCCGGCTGGTCCGGAAGGGCGAGCGCCGGGAGGACGCGGACGCGGCGGTGGATTTCCTCAAGGACCTGGGGGCTGTAGACGACCGGGAGATGGCAAAGCGCATCGTCCGCCGGTGTCTCGACAAGGGCTACGGCGAAAGGCGCATCCGTCAGACCCTATACCAGAAGGGCATCCCCAGAAATCTCTGGGACGACGCCATGGGGGACCTGCCCGACATGGGTCCCGCCATCCGGGCGTTCCTGGACCGGCAGCTTGCCGGAAAGGCCGCGGATAAAAAGCAGTTGGACCGGTGCATCGCCGCCCTCCAGCGCCGGGGCCATTCCTGGGAGGATATCCGGTCGGCGCTCAGAGCGTATACGGACGCCCTGGAGGATTGGGAATGAGGAACCCAAATTGGGATTTGTAGATTTGTAGGATTTGAACTCGGCAAATCCCATTTCACAAACTACTTGATCTGGAGTGTTACACATGCCAAAGAAAATCGCCATGGTCTCCCTGGGCTGCGCCAAGAACCAGGTGGACGCGGAACAGATGCTGTGCCTCCTCCATGAGGCGGGCTACGAGATCACAACCGAGGTGGAATACAGCGATGTGACCATCGTCAACACCTGCGGCTTTATCGAGAGCGCCAAATCCGAGGCCATCCAGGAGATCCTGGAGCTGGGCCTGCTGAAAAACGAGGGAAAAATCGGCAAGATCCTGGTGTCCGGCTGCCTGAGCCAGCGCTACAAGGAACAGCTTCTGGCCGAGCTGCCCGAGGTGGACGGCATCCTTGGCTGCGGCAGCTACGGGGACATCGTCTCTGCCGTGGACGACGTGCTGGGCGGCGACCGGCCCTATCGCATGGGCGACGTCAACGGCGATCTGGAGGAGCTGGGCCGCGTGCTGACCACTCCGGAATATTACGCGTATCTGAAAATCGCCGAGGGCTGCGACAACCGCTGCGCCTTCTGCGTGATCCCCCAGCTCCGGGGAAAATACCGGTCCCGGAAATTCGAGGATCTGGTGGAGGAAGCGAAGCTGCTGGCCGAGGGCGGTGTGAAGGAGCTCATCGTCATCGCCCAGGACACCTCCCGGTACGGTGTGGACCTCTACGGAAGGCCCCGGCTGGCGGAGCTGCTCCACGAGCTGTGCAGGATCGACGGGCTCCACTGGGTCCGGGTCCACTACCTCTATCCCGACGGCATCGACGATGAATTGATCGACGCTTTCGCCACCGAGGAAAAGCTCTGCTCCTATCTGGACATTCCCATCCAACACTGCAACGACGAGATCCTGAAGCGCATGAACCGCCGGGGCACCAAGGCCTACTTGGACGAGCTGCTTCCCAAGCTCCGGCAGCGGATCCCCGGTCTGGTGCTTCGGACCAGCCTGATTGCCGGCCTCCCCGGCGAGGGCGAAGAAGAATTCACCGAACTGTGCGAATTCCTGAAAAAGCACCGCATGGAGCGCGTAGGCTGCTTTGTGTTCTCCCCGGAGGAGGGCACCGCCGCGGCAAAGATGGAATACCCCGACCGGGAGATCGCGGAAAAGCGGGCGGAGATCGTCGGCGAGCTCCAGAGCCGGATTATGGACGACTACAACGAAAGTCTGATCGGAAAGACCCTGGAGGTGCTGGTGGAGGGCTACGACCGCCTGGCAGAGTGCCAGTTTGGCCGGACCTACGCCGACTCCCCGGAGATCGACGGCATGGTGTTCTTTAGCGGCGAGACCCGGTACAAGCCCGGGACCTTCGTGAACGTGGAGATCCAGGATGTCATGGACGGCAATCTGATCGGCGAACTGGTGGAGGGATAAAGCATGACGACGGCAAGTAAAATCACCCTGGTCCGGGTGGTGATGATCCCGGTGTTTATGGCCCTGATGCTCCTGGGCTATCCCATTCCGGCTCTCATCGTGTTTATCGTGGCCTCCTGCACGGACTTCGTGGACGGCTACATCGCCCGGCACTATAACCAGGTCAGCGACTTCGGCAAGTTCCTCGATCCTCTGGCGGACAAGCTGCTGGTGATTTCCTGTATGGTGATCTTCGTCCAGTGGGGCCGCATGGCCGCATGGGCCCTGATGATCGTCCTGACCCGGGAATTCGCCGTCACCGGCCTCCGGCTGGTGGCCGTGGAGGGCGGCCGGGTCATCGCCGCCGCCATGTCCGGCAAGGTGAAAACCGCCTCCACCATGGTGGGCCTGTGCCTGATGATCCTGTTCCGGGACTATCCGATCCTGGACCTGATCGTGGTGGCGGTTATCGTGGTCACCACCCTGGTCTCCGGCGTGGAGTACTTCATCAAGAATTGGGACGTGCTGAACCTGGGCGCAAAAAAGTAACTGAGATTTTCAAAAAACGGTTTCACTTGCTGCAAATGAGCAGCAGGGAGTGTGTGCGGGGGGCAAAAAGTCCCCTGCGCGTTCAATCAAAAGGATTTTTGAACGATTCCCCGTTCAAAAATCCGCACGCAGCTTGGCAAAAAGACTTTTTGACAAGCTGGTGATTGACACACAATTCCCAGTGTGCTAATATGATAGAGTACAACTGAATATCGCGTGGAACGGGAAGAGTAGGAAGCGCAGAATCCGCAGAGAGCCGCGGTCACCGGCTGAAAGCCGCGGCGGGGGAGTGTTCCGAAGGTGCGCCCGGGAGCGAACCCGTTGGCCGCGTCAAGGCCGTTTGAGTGACAAATCAGAGTGGAACCGCGACATTTATTACATGCCGCCTCTTGAAATCCTTTCAAGAGGCGGTTTTTTATCAGACAAAACAGGAGGCGCTTATGTTTTCTCGACTTATGGAAACCCTGGGAGCCTATCAGGCCAGGGACCCGGCGGCCAGGAGCAAGCTGGAAATCTTTCTCCTCTATCCCGGCGTCCACGCCATCATCTACCACCGGCTCGGCCACTGGCTCTACGTCCACCGGCTGTTCTTCCTGGCCCGGTGCGTCAGCCAGTGGAGCCGGTTCTGGACCGGCATCGAGATCCATCCCGGCGCGGTGATCGGCCGGCGGTTCGTCATCGACCACGGCATGGGCATCGTCATCGGCGAGACCGCCGAGGTGGGGGACGACGTGCTGCTCTACCACGGCGTCACCCTGGGCGGCACCGGCAAGGACCAGGGCAAACGCCATCCCACCATCGGCAACAACGTGCTCATCGGCTGCGGCGCCAAGGTCCTGGGCCCCTTCAAGGTGGGGGACAACAGCCGCATTGCCTCCAACTCCGTGGTCCTGACGGAGGTGCCCGAGGACGCCACCGCCGTGGGCGTGCCCGCCCGGCTGGTGCGGATCGCCGGACAGAAGGTGGACTTCGCCGGGAACGTGGACCAGATCCATGTAACGGACCCCATCCAGAAGACTCTGGAATCCCTGCAATACCGGCTGGAATCCCTGGAAAAGCAGCTGGACGAGCAATACACCAAGAACATTGTCAACAACTACGGCTTCGACGCGGCGTGGCTGCACGAGGGCGAGGAGCCGGAGGATACGGAGGAATGAAGCATGCTGATCTATAACTCACTCACAAGGACCCGGGAGGAATTCGTCCCCAACGAGCCGGGCAAGGTGAAAATGTACACCTGCGGCCCCACGGTCTACCACTTCGCCCACATCGGCAATCTCCGGACCTATATCATGGAGGACGTGCTGGAGAAGTATCTCCGGTATGCCGGCTATGACGTGAAGCGTGCCATGAACATCACCGACGTGGGACACCTGAGCTCCGACGCCGACACCGGCGAGGACAAGATGGTCAAGGGCGCCAAGCGGGAGCACAAGACCGTCATGGAGATCGCCCGGTTCTACACCGACGCCTTCTTCGCCGACTGCGCCGCCCTGAACATCAAGACCCCCGACGTGGTGGAGCCCGCCACCAACTGCATCCCCGAGTTCATCACCATGGTGGAGGGGCTTCTGGAAAAGGGCTATGCCTACGAGGCCGGCGGCAATGTGTACTTCGACACCTCCAAGCTGGAAAAGTACTATGTCTTCGGGGAGCACGACCAGGAGGATCTGGCCGTGGGCGTCCGGGAGGGCGTGGAGGCCGACGGCAATAAGAAAAACAAGACCGACTTCGTCCTCTGGTTCACCAAGAGCAAGTTCGAGGACCAGGAGCTCAAGTGGGAATCCCCCTGGGGCCTGGGCTATCCCGGCTGGCACATCGAGTGCTCCGCCATCTCCCTCAAGCACCTGGGGCCCTATATGGACCTGCACTGCGGCGGCATCGACAACGCCTTCCCCCACCACACCAACGAGATCGCCCAGTCCGAGAGCTACCTGGGCCACAAGTGGTGCAACTACTGGTTCCACGTCCGGCATCTCAACGACGCCTCGGGCAAAATGAGCAAGTCCAAGGGAGCGTTCCTGACTGTCTCCCTGCTGCAGGAAAAGGGCTACAATCCCCTGGCCTACCGGCTGTTCTGCCTCCAGTCCCACTACCGGAAGGTGCTGGTCTTCGACTGGGCCAACCTGGACAACGCCCAAACGGCCTACGACAAGCTGGTGGCCCGGATCGCCGCCCTGGAGGACGGCCCCGCAGACCCGGCGGACGCGGAGGAGACGGAAGCTCTGCGGCGCCGCTTTCAGGAGGCTTTGGACAACGATCTGAACACCTCCCTGGCGGTGACAGCCCTCTACGACGTGCTGAAGGCCAAAATCTCCGGGGCAGCCAAACGGGCCCTCATCGGGGAATTCGACACGGTGCTGGGTCTCGGGCTCCTGGAGGCCGCCGCCCGGAAGGCGGAAGCGGCTCCCGCCGCCCAGGAGGGCGACGAGGAGATCGACGCCCTGGTGGCCGCCAGAACCGCTGCGAAAAAGGAGAAAAACTTCGCCGAGGCGGACCGGATTCGGGATCTGCTCAAGGACATGGGCGTCACCCTGGTGGACACCAAGGAGGGCACCACATGGCACCGGTAAGGCTCGGGGACCCGGTCAGAATCGGGTCCGTCACGGCAAAAAACCGGATCTGCATCCCGCCCATGGTCATGTTCCACCGGGCAGGACAGGAGGGCATGACAGTTCCCTTCCATGTGGAGCACTACACCCGCCTGGCCAGGGGCGGTCCCGGCCTCATCATCCAGGAGGCCACCTGCGTCTCCCCTGAAGGGCGGCTGTCTGAGGATCAGCTGGGCATCTGGTCGGACGCTCACGTTCCCGGTCTCCGGAAAATCGTGGAGGCGGTGCACCGGGAAGGGGTCCCCATTTTCCTCCAGCTCCACCACGCCGGGATCATGGCCTGGGGGGAGCGGAAGCTCTGTCCGGGGGATTACACCTGCACCTACAAGCCCACCAACCGGGGCCAGCCTCTGGCGGACCAGCCCGTGACGGTCCGGGGGGAGATGCTCTCCACGGAGGATGTGGCGCGGCTGAAGCAGGCATTCATTGACGGCGGCCGCCGGGCGCATCAGGCGGGCTATGACGGCGTGGAGCTCCACGGCTGTCACAGCTATCTGCTCTGCCAGTTCCTGAACAAAAACGTAAACAACCGGGACGATCAATACAGGGACGCCCTGCTTCTGATCCGGGAAATCTTCCAGGGCATTCGAGCGGTCACATCTCCGGAATTTGTCATCGGCATCCGGCTTGGAGCCTTCGAGCCCGCCCTGTCCGACGGAATCGCCCACGCAAAGGCCCTGACGGAAATGGGCCTCCAGTTCCTGGACGTGTCCTACGGTTTTTCCGGGGAGATGGACCTGACCGCACCCGGAAATCCGGATTTCTCCGGAGCAGTCCGGGGCGCGGCCGCCATCGCGGAGGCCGTCAGCATTCCCGTATTCGCCGTGGACGGTATCCGCACACCGGCACAGGCGGAAGCTATTCTGGCGGAAACGGTTGTCTCCATGACGGACGTGGGCCGCAGCGCCCTGGTGGACCCGGATTGGCCAAAGAAAGCCCTGGCCGGAGAGGCCCCGGGGAAGTGCCTGGGCTGCAGCACCTGCCAGTGGCGGATCGACCCCGGAAGATGTCCGGGCAAACGTCTTCTGGAAGCCAAATAACGCAAACCCGCCCCCGCCGTCCGGCGGGGGCGAAATCTATATTTGCAGATTACTTGTAGAGCTGAATGTCGCCCAGGACGGGGACCTTCTTCTCCGTTCCCTGGCAGGCGGAGACGAGACCCATGATCCAGAACACGAACAGGGCGATGTCGCAGATCAGGGCCAGGATCCCGATCAGGGTGCCAAGAACAGGGATCCCGTCCAGGATCCGGTCCACTGCGCTGACGAGAATGGACGCGATCCAGAGCACCAGGCCCTGATTCAGATGGAATTTGCTGTTCTCCCGGTCTCCCGCCAGGAAGGCGATGATCAGGCCGATGGGAGTGATATAGGCCAGAATATCCGTGGTTTTTTTGCTCATGTTCTCTCCTCCTGCTTTTTCATGCATGGTCCCCAATCCCGGGGCATATTCTGTTTTGGACAAGTCCATTGTAGGCATTTCGGATAGATCTGTCAAGACGGGAGGGACGGGATGGAGATCCTTTTTTGGCTGGAGCGGGTCCTCTGGAGCGGACCTCTGCTGGCGATTCTCATGGGGAGCCATCTCTACTTCACGGGGAAGCTCCGATTCATCCAGCGGCACACGATCCGGGGTATCCGGCTGAGCCTGGACCGGGACAAATCCGATACAGGCGTCAGCGGCTTTGGGGCTCTCTCCGCCTCCCTTGCGGCCGCCATCGGCACAGGGAACATCATCGGCGTGGCCACGGCGGTGGCCCTGGGAGGACCCGGGGCCGTGTTCTGGTGTTGGCTTACCGGGGTCCTGGGTATGGCCACGCGGTACGCCGAGACCGTCACGGTCCTTCGCCATCCGGCAAAGGATGGGAGCGGGAAGCCGACCGGCGGGGCCATGTATGTGCTCCGGGATGCCCTCCACCGGCCCGGACTGGGTCGGATTTTCGCAATTCTGGGGGTTCTAACTGCCATTCTGACCGGTTCTATGATCCAGTCCAATGCCATCGCCCTGTCTCTGCATGGAGCCCTGGGTCTGCCAAATTGGCTCTCCGGGCTTCTGACAGCTGCCCTTGCTCTGCCTGTGATTCTGGGCGGGAAAAAACGGATCGCCGGAGCCTGCCAGGTGCTGGTGCCCATGATGGCGGGGCTCTATCTCCTGGGCTGCCTGGGCCTGCTGCTGATGCACCGGGCCTTTCTGACCGAGGCTTTTCTTCTGATCCTCCGCAGCGCTTTCCTGCCCAGGGCGGCCGGGGGCGGCTTTGTGGGCAGCACGGTGATCACCGCCGCCCGGTACGGGGTCGCCAGGGGCCTCTTCACCAACGAGGCCGGTATGGGCACCGCCCCCATGACCGCCGCCGCAGCCCCCTGCCGCAGTCCGCAGAAATCCGCCTTGGCCGCCATGACCGCCGTGTTCTGGGACACGGCGGTGATCTGCGCCCTGACAGGGCTGGTGCTGGTGTCCTCCATTCTCGCCGCTCCGGATCGCTTCGCAGCAGCGGGACCGGGGGAGCTCTGCGCCCTGGCCTTCTCCGCTCTGCCCCTTGGCTCCTGGGTCCTGACGGTAAGCCTCGTGACCTTCGCCTTTGCCACGGTGGTGGGCTGGTGCTGGTACGGGGAGACCTGCTGGGAATTCCTCCGTCCGGGCTGTTCCCTTTTCCCCTTCCGTCTGGGCTATATATTGGCCGCCTGGCTGGGGGCCGCGGTCCGTCTGACAGTCCTCTGGAGCCTGGGCGGGATCCTGGCAGGGGCCATGGCGATCCCCAACCTGATAAGCCTCTTTTCCCTCCGCCGGGAGATCGCCGGAAAGCCTTAATTTGCAGTTGCAATATGAAGAAAATGTGATAAAATAATAAGACCGCGCAATACGTGCCGGGAAACCACAAAGCAGAGAAGGCGGAGGGCCATGACGGGCGAAAAAAAGCCATCAAAGGGGATGGAATTGCTGCTGGGACTGCTGGCGGTTATATTCACCTGTCTGTACCCCTGCGTATTCCTGTTCTCCGTCAACGCGGGAGAGGCCCGGGCGGTGGACATTCTGCCCTTCTTCCTGCTGTTTCTTGTCACGGCTCTGATCGGATTGGCGATCCTTTCCCTGATTCTGCGGAGCCTCAGCCGGGGCGCGGTCATGACCTGCCTGGGTATGCTGGTGGTGGTCAATTTCTCCATGGCCGCCGATTGGGTGGAACGTAAAATCCCCTGGTTTTATTCCAGATTTCAGCTTCTGCTGATTCTGGTGATCTTCCTGGCGCTTCTGTTCCTTCTGATCCGGAAAAAGCCCAGGCTCACGGCCCTCTGCGGCATCCTGGCCCTGACCTTCGGGGTCCTGACGGTGATGAGCCTGATCACGGCGGCGCCCAAGCTGATACAGTCCGCCGCCCCCCGAACGGAACCGGCCGCAGCGGAGACGGAGGTCCTGACCGGAGAAAAGCGGAACGTCTACTACCTGCTCTTCGACGAGTACGGCGGTGATGAGAACCTGGAAGCCTATTTCGGCTTCGACAACCTGGAATTCTATGGGGAACTGGAAAAGCGGGGCTTCTCCGTCTCCCACAGCACCAGGAACACGGAATCCCTCTGGACCGACACCCTGGTGCCCAATATGCTGAATCTCGACTACATCCGATCTCCCCGAGAAGGTCCGCCGGTCCTATCTGGAGGCCCCCAGGCTCTCGGAGCTGTTTTTCGGCGCCGGCTACCAGGTCCAGCTTGTGAATCACCGGGCCTTCCTGCGAATCCACGGGGCAGCCGAGCTGACCCAGGGTCAGACCGAGGACAACATCTCCGAGCTGCTTTTCAACCGGAGCCTCTACAGCCGCCTGCCCTGGATCAAAGACCGGATCCAGCTCTGGATGTTCCAGAACTACCGGGACAACTACCGGGAGCCTTTGGAAAACGCCTTCCAGACCCTCCTGGACGCCCCGGCCACAGCCCAGGATGGGCCCACTCTGACTGTGAGCTATATCCAGTGTCCCCACGCCCCCTTCCTCTTTGACGCGGACGGGACCGTGCGGGATCTGTCCCAGGGCTACGGCTGGTACTGGAAGGACGAAAGTCTGTATCCCGCCCAGCTCCAATACGTGAACGCCATGATCCTCCAGGCCGTGGATCACATTCAGGCCCAGGACCCGGAGGCCCTGATTTTCCTCATGTCCGACCACGGCGCCCGGGTGCCTCTCCACATGGTGGAGCAGTTCGGCGGCCCCCGATTCGACGCGGAGAAGGAGACACCGGTCATGCAGAGCACCCTGTGCTGCGTCTGCATTCCGGGACAGACCCTGGACATCGAGGGCGACACCTGCATCAACGCCGTCCGGAAGGCCCTGGACGCCGCCTTCGGCACCAGCCTGGGGACCGTGACGCCGAAAACCGGCTATGTACTGCCGGACTACTATAACGCCCCGGAGTCGGATCAAAGGGAAGGATAGACGAATATGTCAGTCATCAACACCTATATCGGCACCCCCCTGGGCTACCTGATGTACTTCTGCTACCGGCTCCTGGGGAACTATGGTCTTGCCATCCTGCTTTTCACCCTGCTCAGCAAGGTCATCCTGCTGCCTCTGTCCGTGGTGGTGCAGAAGAACTCCATCAAGATGATCCGCCTCCAGCCGGAGCTGAACCGGATCACCGCCGCCCACTACGGCGACAAGGACACCATCACCGACGAGACCATGGCCCTATACAAACGGGAGAAATACAGCCCCTTTCTGGGCATGGTCCCCATGCTGATCCAGATCCTCATTGTGCTGGGACTGATCCAGGTGATCTACCACCCCATGCAGCACCTGTTCCACCTGGACCGGAACCTCTGCGACCTGCTGGTGCAAACCGCCTCCGCCCTGCGGGGCGCGGAGCTGGGCGCCGGCGGCGAGCTCCAGGCCTTACGGATGCTTCTGGACCCGGCCTATACCGGTGCGTTCACCGACGCTCTGGGAAATCAGGCGGCCTCCGTCATGGAAAAGGTTCAGGGCTTTGACACCATGTTCCTGGGCATCGACCTGGGCGAGGTGCCGGGCGTCACAAAGCTCTTTTCCCTGCTGGGCCTTGTGCCCCTGGGCTCCTGCCTTTCCACCTTCGCCCTGTGCTGGGCCCAGAACCGGGACAACGTGCTCCAGAAGGAGCAGAGCTTCCTGAGTCAGTGGGGTGTGACGCTGTTTACCGTGGCCTTTTCCACCTGGTTCACCTTCCTGGTGCCGGCGGGCGTGGGCTTCTACTGGATCGTCAGCAACCTCTTCGCCATCGCCAACCTGTACTTTATGAACCTGCTCTATCCCCCGGAGAAGTACATCGACTATGCGGCTCTGGAGGAGAGCAAGCAGGAATTGAACGCCCTCCGGGAACGGGAGGCCGCCCAGAAGAAAAAGCTGGAGCCCTATCGGGA
>CAJOHR010000022.1 GCA_905234425.1 uncultured Oscillospiraceae bacterium
CAAAAGCACCGAAAATCGTTTGATTTTCGGTGCTTTTTGTGGTGGACCTTAGGGGGATCGAACCCCTGACCTCCAGATTGCGAACCTGGCGCTCTCCCAGCTGAGCTAAAGGCCCCTATTTAGTTGACGAACCGGCCAGTGACTCAGGTGGCAGTCAGGCGAGTTACCTGTTTTTGCAGGAAACCGTTCCGCGTGCTCTCCCAACTGAGCTATGGGCCCAAGGCGAGTCTGATTTTATCATATCCCGCTTCGTTCGTCAACTGTTTTTTGCGCAGGACCGTCCTGAAAATAATAGGGAGCCGGCGTAAACTGCCGGCTCCCGGGTCGTTATTTTTCCTCCTGAAGGGCTCGGAGCAGATGGGGGATGAACTGCTTTTTCCGGGACACCACGTCCGGCAGGAGCAGAGCGTCGTCTGTGCCCTCCGCGTTGAAGGCCGCCTTCACCAGGGCCTCCGCGCCCACGCCGGCGCAGAGCACCTTGGTGGACTGTGTGGGCAGGCTGGTGAGCATATAGAACACCATGTCCAGGTCCGAGGATCGCAGCGCTTCGGGCAGATAGCCGGAGACCAGTTCTCTGGCCCGGTCGTAGTTTGTTGTGCTCACAAAGCTGCCCTGTCCCACGCCGAAGCGGATGCCGCCGGCCTCGAAGGTCTTGTAGTCCTGCTGGAAAATCTCCTTCGGCGTCTTGCCCTCCAGATTCTCCCCGGCCTCAAACATGGCCGTGGCCAGCTCGTCAATGTCCACCTCCGCAATGGCTGCCAGCTGCTCCGCCGTCCGCACGTCCACCGGCGTGCAGGTGGGGGAGCGGAACTGCAGGGTGTCGGAGAGGATGGCGGAGAGCAGAAGCCCGGCAATGTCCGGAGGGATCTCCACGCCCTCCTCGCCGTACATCTGATAGATCACCGTGGCAGTGCAGCCCACGGGCTGATTCCGGAAATACACCGGACCGCTGGTCTCCAGATTGCCGATGCGGTGGTGGTCGATGATCTCCAGAATCTCCGCATCCTCCCAGCCGTCCACGCACTGGGTCTTTTCGTTGTGGTCCACCAGGATCAGCTGCCGCCGCCGCAGGTTCAGCAGGTTCCGGCGAGAGATGACGCCCACGTATTTTCCGTCGCTGTCCACCACGGGGAAATAGACGTGGCGGACCTGGCCCATGACCTCCCGGACCTGGTCCAGATCGTCGCCCATTCGGAAGGTCAGAAGGTTTTTCGTCAGCATGTAGAAGGAGATGGGGACGCTCTGGGAGATCAGCATGGCGGCAGGATAGGTATCGTATGGGGTGGAAATGATGGAACAGCCACGCTCCTCCGCAAGATGGACGATGGTCTTTGGCACGGCGGAGCCGGTGCAGACCACGATGCAGTCCGCCCCCATTTCGATGGCGCAGTACTGAGCTTCGTACCGGTTGGCCACCAGTACCAGATCTCCTTGCTCCACCACGGCCTCCATGATCTCCGGGCTGGCCGCCCCGATGACGATCTTCCCGGCGGTGACCCGGCCCTGGGGATCGCCGGTCAGCAGGGTGCCGGACAGGGTCTCCATGATGTTCCTGTAGGAGGTTTTGGAGCTGGCCAGGAACTGGGTTCCCTGGGCGTCCATGTTGGCCATGGCCAGATCCCGCAGGGAGATGATCCCCTGGAGATACCCCGCCTCGTCTACGATGGACAGGGTGGAGATGTTCTGGTCCCGCATGGTTTCCCAGGCCTGCCGGACGGACATATCCCCGGAGACGCCGGGCATCCGGCGAATGTCGATGTCCCGGACCCGGGCGCGGACGTCCAGACAGACCTCCGGCTTGGGGAAGCCGAAGCGGCCCAGCACGTATTTTGTTTCGCCGCCCAGAGAGCCGGCCCGAAGAGGCTCGTAGCGGCTGTCTCCGGTCTGGTTTTTCAGATAGGCGTATGCAATGGCGGAGCAGATCGAGTCCGTATCCGGGTTTTTATGGCCGATCACGCCGATTTTTCTCTCAGCATCCATGGATGATCCCTCTCTCCTCGGTTCTTGCCCCATTCTACCATACTTTTCACGGAAAAAACAGCCCGTCTCCGATTTCTTCGCCGTTTTATAAAAGGCACCGGATGGAGAAAGGGCAAAAGTCCCGCAATTATCAATTGCCAGGCGGGAGGAAATGTGATAAGATTGAGAAAAACATATGGTGACGAAAGGGAGGGGCCCCTATGGACTTCCAAGGTCTTGTGGATTGCATTGATCGACCCTGCGCCGTAATGTCCGTCAGCAAGAAGGACCGGAGCGTCCGGGTGGAGTGCTCCAATCAGCATTTTAAGAATGTGACGCCGCCGCCGCATACGGACGGGATCCTATACTATGAGCATACGCCCCGAAATCCGAAATTTGAGGATTTCTGTTACCACGCCGCCATTCTCCGGGAGACCGGGCACGTGTACGTGGAGCACCCTTCGGGCATGATCGACCAGATGGCGATTCCGCTGGCCTGCGAGGATGCGGAGAAGGGCTACTGCCAGTTTTCCTTTGAGATCACGGAGAATGCGGAGCCGCGGCGGCTGGCCACGGTCTCTGTGGACGCGGCGGAGTTCGCCGTCCGGGCCAGCCTGACCCTCATGGAGGCGGAGGACTTCAAGGCGAGTGTGCAGGCTGTGCTTCAGGACGCCCTGTCCATCTCCGGGGCCCACAACAGCCGGATCTTCCTCCTGGACCACAAGAACCGGTCCTTCCGGATTTTCTGCGAGGCCACCAATTCCCTGGACATCCACAAGCACAACGAAGCTCTCACCTATGACTTTATCCAGGCCTGGGGGCGGGCCATCGGGGACAGCAACGCCCTGCTGCTGACCACGAAAGAGGAATTTGACCGGCTGGAGGAAATCGCCCCCGAATGGCTCAGTAATCTCCGCAGCTTTGACGTGAAAAGCCTGGTGCTGCTGCCTCTGCGCCGGAGCAAGCAGCTCATCGGCTATGTGGACTTTGTCAACTTCGATCCCCGGACCTCCGCGGACGTGAAGGAGCTGGCGGAGCTGATCACCGTCTATCTGGCCGCTGAAATCTCCAACCATCAGCTCATGGAGCAGCTGACGGAGATGAGCACCTCCGACGCTCTGACGGGGCTGAAAAACAGGCTGGCCATGCTGCGGCGCATGAGCGAGCTGGGCAACAGCGGCTTCGGTCTGATCAATCTGGATCTGAACGGCCTGAAGCGGGTCAACGACGAGCAGGGACACGACGCCGGAGACCGGCTCCTGGTTCTGGCGGCGGAGGCCCTGACCAAGTTCTTCTATCAAAACGACGTGTTCCGCACCGGCGGCGACGAGTTCATCGTCCTGATCCCCGGCATCACCCGGGAGGTTTTCCAGCGGAAGGTGGTAAAATTCCGGGAGGCCATGGCGAAAAACCGGGAGGTGCGCTTTGCCATCGGAACCTGCTGGTCCGATGGGTCCCTGGATGTGAACAGCGCCTTCCGCATGGCCGACGACGCCATGTACGCGGACAAAAAGGCCTATTACAAGCAGAATCCCCAGCTTGGCAGACGGTAATTTAGCGATTTTGGGCGCATCCCGGCAAGGGATGCGCCCGATTTTTCGTCATATGGGAGTCATTGCGCCATGAGCCAGCCGCGGATCTCGGAGACGCCGCGATAGCGGTGGAAGCCGCCCTCCTCGGGCACCACCAGCGTGGGGGCCTGCATAATGCCGTACTTCTCGGCCAAGTCCCGCTCCTCCGTGGCGTCCACGGGCCGATAGCCTACGCCGGCCTTGTCCAGCAGGGCGGTGGCCGCCTTGCAGTTGGGGCACACAGGGGTCTTGAACAGCAGGACCTCTCCGGCTGCGGCCTCGGCCTTGGGGGCTGCCGCGGCCGGGGTCTCGTCCGCGGGAGCGGGATTGGGACCCTGATGGGTCAGGACGGAGCGGCCGATGTTGTAGACCTTCCGGTCCTTGAACTCCTGGGCCTTGCCGTCGTTCCAGTTCTGAACGGGACGGTAATAGCCGGTGATCCGGCTGTAGACCTCGGTCTTCTTGCCGCAGATGGGGCAGGTGTACTGCTCGCCGGTGAGATAGCCGTGGTCCGCACAGACGGAATAGGTGGGGGACATGGTGTAATAGGGGAGTTTATAATTCTCCGCGATCTTCCGCACCAGATTGGCCGCCGCCCGCCAGTCCGGCAGCTTTTCGCCCAGAAAGGCGTGGAAGACAGTGCCGGAGGTGTAGAGGGTCTGGAGATCGTCCTGAATGTCCAGGGCGGAAAACACGTCCTCCGAGAAGCCCACGGGCAGGTGGGAGGAGTTGGTGTAGTAGGGAGTGCCGTTCATATTGGCGGTGATGATGTCGGGGAACTGCTCCTTGTCATGCTTGGCGAAGCGGTAGGTGGTGGACTCCGCAGGGGTGGCCTCCAGGTTGAACAGGTCGCCGTATTTCTCCTGATAGTCTGAGAGCCGGTCCCGCATGTGGTTCAGGACCTCCCGGGCGAACTTTTGGGTCTTGGGGTCCGTGAGATCGGCCCGGAGCCATCTGGCGTTGAGGCCCACCTCGTTCATGCCGATGAGGCCGATGGTGGAGAAGTGGTTGGAGAAGGTGCCGAGATACCGCTTGGTGTAGGGATAGAGGCCCTGATCCAGGAGCTTGGTGATGACCGTCCGCTTGATGTTCAGGCTCCGGGCGGACAGATCCATGAGGTAGTCCAGCCGCTCGTAGAAGTCCTTTTCATCCTTGGCCTGATAGGCGATCCGGGGCAGGTTGATGGTGACCACACCGATGGAGCCCGTGGACTCGCCGGAGCCGAAGAAGCCGCCGGACTTTTTCCGCAGCTCCCGGAGATCCAGCCGGAGCCGGCAGCACATGGAGCGCACGTCGCTGGGCTCCATGTCGGAGTTGATGTAGTTGGAGAAATAGGGGGTGCCGTACTTGGCGGTCATCTCGAAGAGCAGTTTATTATTTTCCGTCTCCTCCCAGTTGAAGTCCCGGGTGATGGAGTAGGTGGGAATGGGATACTGGAAGCCCCGGCCATTGGCGTCGCCCTCGATCATGATCTCAATGAAGGCCTTGTTCACCATGTCCATTTCCTTCTGGCAGTCTCCGTAGGTGAAGTCCATCTCCTCGCCGCCGATGATGGCGGGAAGGTTTTTCAGATCACCCGGCACGGTCCAGTCCAGGGTGATGTTGGAGAAGGGCGCCTGGGTGCCCCAGCGGGAGGGGGTGTTCACGCCATAGACGAAGGACTGGATGCACTGCTTGACCTCGCCCTGGCTCAGGTTGTCCACCTTGACGAAGGGGGCCAGGTAGGTGTCGAAGGAGGAATAGGCCTGGGCGCCGGCCCACTCGTTCTGCATGATGCCCAGGAAGTTCACCATCTGGTTGCAGAGGGTGGAGAGATGCTTGGAGGGTGAGGAGGTGATTTTTCCGGGTACGCCGCCCAGACCCTCCTGGATCAGCTGCTTCAGGCTCCAGCCTGCACAGTAGCCGGTGAGCATGGACAGGTCGTGGAGGTGGATGGCCGCGCTCCGGTGGGCCTCGGCAATTTCGTCGTCATAGACCTCGCTGAGCCAGTAGTTGGCGGTGATGGCGCCGGAGTTGGAGAGGATCAGGCCGCCCACGGAATAGGTGACGGTGGAGTTCTCCTTCACCCGCCAGTCGTTGATTCTCAGATAGTTGTCCACCAGGTCCTTGTAGTTGAGCAGGGTGGAGTTGATGTTGCGGACCTTCTCCCGCTGCCGCCGGTAGAGAATATAGGCCTTTGCCACGTCGGCATAGCCGCACTCGGACAGGACCTTTTCCACGCTGTCCTGGATCTCCTCCACGGAGACCTGGCCGTTATGGATCTTCGACTCGAAGTCCGAGGCCACCCGCAGGGCAATAAGGCTGATGACGTCGGGATGGGACTGCCGCCCCACGGCCTCAAAGGCCTTGGTGATGGCGGCGCTGATTTTATCGATCTGGAAGTCTACCACACTTCCGTCTCTTTTGACAACCTGATACAAAATTGCTCCTCCTCCTGTGTATATAAACCCGTTTGGAAATATAATTATCAAACGGGGATATTCTACACGGAAGGGGGAGCAATGTCAATATATTCAGTCTATAATTTTTGTTACACACAAGATATTGTGGTTGCTAGGCGTCCACGCCCCGCAGTTCCGCTTCCAGCACATACCCTGCGGCAATGTCCCGAAAGGCCTGCAATTCCTGGGGTGTGGGGGCGTGAAGGCCTTCAAAGGGGACGGTGTCCCGGTCGGTGAAGCATTGGAGGTGATACCGCTTTGCGCCCCGGATCATCTCGCCGATCCCGTGGAAATCCTCCGCCTCATGGAGCTCCCGGACCACGGTGGTGCGGAACTGGTAGTCGGGGGCCCTGTCCATGATCAGGGCAATGCTCTCCCGAATGGGTCCCAGGTCTATGGTCTCCAGGCCGCAGGTCATGGCGTACTTTTCCGGGCTGTTCTTGACGTCCATGGCCACGTAGTCCGCCAGCCCTGCATCCAGAATCTCCCGCAGCAGGGCCGGATGATTGCCGTTGGTGTCCAGCTTCACGCCGTAGCCCAGGTCCCGGACCTTTTTCATCAGCTCCGGCAGCTCCCGGTGGAGACAGGGCTCCCCGCCGGTGAAGGCCACGCCGTCCAGCAGTCCATGCCGTTTTTTCAGGAAGGCAAGGAGCTCCGTGTCCTCCATGAGCGCCGGGACCTTGCCCTCCGCCAGCTCATAATTGTGGCAGAAGGGACACCGGAAGTCGCAGCCTCCCAGGAACACCGTGCAGGCCACCTTCCCGGGATAATCCAGCAGGGTCATTTTTTGCAGACCGTGTATCTTCATGTCGTTCCTCCTATGTTGCCGCCAGAATGTGCAGATTCCGCAGGTCTCCGTCCCGGATGCTGTCGTTGACGGAGTAGGCGTGCCGCTCCAGATCGCCGCAGTCCGCACTGGTCAGCCCCTGATCCCGGAGCAGCGCGATCACGTCGGCGGCAATGCTCTCCATGACGGCGGCCTTCTCCCGGGGCATGTCCTCCTGATTGTTTGTGGTGAGCAGGTATTCCAGGAGCTCCGCCGTGGGGACCATGCCGGGAAGCTGCCGAAGGGCCCGGAAGCTCCACTTGTAGTAGGGCTCGTAGACCTCCAGAAGCAGGAACAGGGCGGACATGGCGTGCCTGACGAATTCCACGGCGGCCAGCTGGGCTGCGGCGGGCTCCCCGTGGCCCAGGCACCGGAGGTAGTTGTACTGCCCCGACTGGGCCATAAGCAGGAGCTGTCCCGCCAGCCGCTTCCGCCGGATCTCCTCGGGGAAACGGGAGAGGGATTCCCGGATGCGGGTCATCTCCCCCGGATTGTCGAAAAACAGGTCGCCTCCCGTGGCCTCGGCCAGGGACTGGGCGGGGATCGTGAGCCACTGGGATACGGTCAGGACGCCGTCCCCGGCGCCGGTTTTCTCCCGGAAGAAATCCGCCATCCGGATGACGCCCCGTCTGGGGCCGCCCACGGGGTTGACCCGGGGCCGGGACACCCCCATAAATTCCCGGGGCAGGGCGTCGTAGGCCCGCTCCAGCAGAAAGGCGCTGCGCCGGTCCACCAGGTCCTCGCCGGGCAGGAAGAGGCAGAAGCCCGGCTCAAAATCGTGGTCCCGGGAGAGATCGTCGTCGAAGCCCAGACATTCGGAGCCGCTTCCCGCAAGCCCCGCCGCAAGCAGGGGCAGCAGCTCCGGAAATTTCGCCTCCAGCATGGGCTTTCCACAGGCCTCAAAGAAGGCCCGTGACAGCTCAAGTCCGTTCATAGATCTCCTTCGCCTCCCGTTCCAGGGTGTCCGCGGCCAGAAAATAGCCGTAATAGCCGAAGGCGGGGGCGCATTTTTCGCACACAAAGGCGTAGTAGCCGTCCCGGGGGACCGTGGGGTCCCGCAGCAGATCCCAGGCCTGATCCAGCAGTTCCCGGACCGATTGCTCCGTCTGCTCGGCGCCGTCCCTGGCCGTCAGGGTGTCCGCCCGGTTGAGGCAGGTGATGGCCTGCTCCAGCGCGCCGCCCGGCACCGCCGCCATTTTCTCCATGGCTAGGTCGTAGAGGGCCATGGCGTCCTCATACCGTCCCAGGGCCGTGCAGGTCAGAGCCATATTGTTGTACAGGCCGCCCAGCAGATCGGGAGACGTGTGGGGCGAGGCCTCGTAGATGGCTCTGGCCTTCCGGAAAAGGGGAAGGGCAGTTTCGTTCTCCCCGAAGGCGTTCCGGGCGGTCGCCACGTTTACGAATGTGGTGGCGGCGCTGAGATTGTCCTCAAATTCCAGGGCTTCCAGCAGCTTCAGAGCCGCGTCGCCGCAGCGAAGGGCGTTCTCCCGGTCTCCCATCTTCCGATAGTGGCCCACCATCTCGTTTACCACCATGAGCTCGCCCCGGAGGTCCCGGTTTGCTTTGGCCTCCTCCAGCCAGTAGCGGAGATGGCGCTCCACCCCGGCGTAATCCCGGCGGCTCATGTATTCGTCCAGCTTCTCCCGGATCCGCTGCTGGGGGATGGCCTGAACCGGCTCGCCGGCCTTCGGCATGCCGCATAAAAGGCACTGGGGCTCCTCATAGTCCTCGGGGCGCAGGGTCCCACCGTTCGTCATGGCGCGAATCCTCCTTTATCCCCGGAGCCAGTCCCGGATCTCCTCCCAGTACCGGTCTCCGTCTCTTCTGCCTGTATCATAGCCGAGCCGCAGGTTTTCCCGGTCCCGCTCCAGCCGGCCGATGGGCAGTTCCGCCTCCGGCTCCACCAGATAGATCTTCCCCTGGTCCCGGAGCCGGGAGAGCTCCTCCCGCTCGGCGGCGTACCGCTGGGCCTCGGTCAAAAGCACGCTCAAAAGCTCCGGGTAGTCCCGGTACAGCCGCCGTCCCAGGTTCTCCATGGCCCGGCCCGCGTCCTTTTTCCGGTACTCCAGCCGCCGGGTCAGGATCACCGCCACCCGGTCGTATTCGGGGTGGTCTTTGAGAAAGCCCAGGGGCAGATGCCGTCCCACGCCGCCGTCCAGATAGGGCACCCCGTTCAGCTCCACCTTCCGGCAGAGATAGGGCATGGAGGAGGAGGCGGCGATGGCCTGCATGATGTCCGGGCAGTTGTCCCGGTCGATGTACTCCTGGGCCCCGGTCAGGCAGTTGGTCACGGCGGCGTAGAACTTGATCCCGCCGTGATAAAAGGTGTCCTCGTCGAAGGGCAAAATGGACTGCATCTCCCGCAGGATGAAGTCAAAGCCCACCAGATTATGCTCCTTCCGAAGGGCCTTGGTGCCCAAATACCTGGGGTCCAGGCCGTAGTTCAGCACCACGTCCCGGCACCGGCCCGGCTGCTTTGCCACATAGCCCACGCCGTTGAGGGCGCCGGCCGACACGCCCACCACGCAGTCCGGGTATACGCCGTGCTCCATCAATACGTCCAAAATGCCGCTTGTATAGATGCCCCGATAGGAGCCGCCCTCCAGCATCATCACACTGCTCATGGTAAAGGTCCTCGCTTTCCGAAAATACGGGAATATCATACACCCTCCCGGCAGGAAACGCAAGCGGCGCGGAATTTGTTGCGTTCCCGGTTTGACCGTGGTATAATGCAATGTATCTCCGAGCTCCGGCGGCTACGGCAAGGCTATGCGGTTGGAGCCATGGGGGGAACGTGCTGTTCCTCCGTCGGGCCGTTTTGGAAACGAAGCGACCTTCCGCTTTGAAAAGGAGTGCGCCATGCGGGAATGTGCAGGGTCGCTCCATCCTTCGGAGCGACCCTGTTTTTTTGGAGGTCTATGCTATGGAGACCAATCTGGACTATCGGGCGGCGTCCCGGCTCCTTATGGAGCGGGCGGAGCCCATGACGCCTCTGCGTATTCCCCTGGAAGAAGCGGCGGGGCGTGTTCTGGCGGAGGACGTCTATGCCGTTGGGGACGTGCCGCCCTTCCGCAGGAGTCCCTTTGACGGCTACGCCTTCCGGGCGGAGGACACCGCGGATGCATCGAAGGAAACGCCTGTGACCCTGGAGGTTTTAGAGGAGATCCCCGCCGGAAGCATGGGGACCTGTCAGGTGGGCCCCGGCATGGCGGTGAAGATCCTCACCGGCGCCCCTGTGCCCGCGGGGGCCGACGCGGTGGTGAAATATGAGGACACTGTCTTTACGGAACGGTCCGTGACCCTTTTTTCCGCCTTTTCCGTCGGGGAGAACGTAGTGCCCCAGGGGGAGGACGTGCGGGCCGGGGACCTGCTGGCCCGGGCCGGGACCGGCATCGACAGCGGATTGCTGGGGACCCTGGCGGCCCAGAATGTGACGGAGCCTCTGGTCTACGGCGTCCCCACCGTGGGGATCATCACCACCGGCAGCGAGCTCATCGAGCCCGGGGAGACCCGGACCGGAGGCAAGATCGTCAACACCAACAAATACGCCTTTCTGGCGGCGGTGGAGAAGGCCGGGGGCTGCCCCAGGGCCTATCCCGCCCCCCGTGACGACCCGGCGGCCATTGCTGCCGTCATGGATGCGGCGCTCCGGGAATGCGACCTGGTGATCACCACCGGCGGCGTCAGCGTGGGGGACTACGATTATACCCCCGACGCGATGCAGAGAGCCGGGGCGGAGCTCCTGATCCGCACCCTGTTTTTGAAGCCCGGCGGGGCTTCGGCCTACGGGCTTCGGCAGGGGAAACTGATCTGCGGCCTGTCCGGGAATCCCGCGTCGGCTTTGACCAATTTCTATGCGGTGGTGCTGCCGGTGCTGCGCCGGCTCCGGGGCCTCCGGCAGCCCGGCCTCCGGGAGATCCCCGTGGTGCTGGCGGAGGACTTTCCGAAAAAGAGCCCCAAGACCCGGCTGGTCCGGGGGACCCTGGACCTCACCGACGGAACGGCGAGGATCCATGTGACAAAAGGCCAGGGCAACGGGGTGCTGAGCAGCCTCATCGGCTGCGATCTGCTGGCGGAGATCCCCGCCGGAAGTCCCAGACTGCCTGCCGGAACAAAGCTGAGCGCGTGGATGATCCCTTAAAAACAAAAGACCCGAAGATTGGAATTTGTCGAGGTATGTTGCGTCACCTGAGAGGTATGTTGCGTCACCTGAGAGGTATGTTGCGTCACCTGAGAGGTATGTTGCGTCATCCTGAGCGCAGCGAAGGATCTTTCCTTCCCAGTTGACGCAAGATTCTTCGTCGCTGCGCTCCTCAGAATGACAGGGGTGCTCAATGACCCCGACAAATCCCAATCTGCAAAAACAACGCCATGTTTGCTTGCAACCGAAACAAACACTGAGACTTGGGGTGGAACTATGAAAAAGATCAGAACCCAGGACGCCGTGGGCCTGACGCTGTGCCACGACATCACCGAGGTCCGGGACGGCTTCAAGGGAAGAGCCTTCCGGCGCGGCCATGTGGTTACAAAAGAGGACGTGGACCATCTGCTGGACCTGGGAAAGAAGCACCTGTATATCTGGGAGGAAAACGCCGGAGAGATCCATGAGGAGGACGCGGCCCTGCGGCTGGCGGCCATGGCTCCGGTGGAGGGGGCGGAATGGACCGGTCCCAGCGAGGGAAAGATGACCCTGACCGCCAAACGGGACGGCCTGTTCCGGGTGAACAAACCCCTTCTGGACGAAATCAACCAGATCGGCGAGATCACCATCGCCACACTGCCGGACCACTATCCGGCGAAGGCCGGGGACAAGCTATGCGGCCTCCGGATCATTCCCCTGGTATGTCAGGAGACGGAGATCGAGACGGCGGAGGCAAAGACACGGGCGGCGGACCGGCCCCTCATGGAGCTGATCCCCTACCGGGAGAACCTGTCCGTGGGCATCATCGTCACGGGCAGCGAGGTTTTTTCCGGCCGGATCCGGGACAGATTTGAGCCGGTGGTCCGGGAGAAGGTGGCCCCCTTCGGAGCCGACGTGCTGGGCTGCATCTACTGCGACGACGACCTCGGTATGCTCCGCAGCGCCATCGACAAGTGGTACGACCGGGGCACCCAGGTTCTGGTCATGACCGGGGGCATGAGCGTGGACCCGGACGACCTGACCCCTACGGCTATCCGGGAGAGCGGGGCCGGAGTGGTAACTCAGGGCGTCCCCGCCCAGCCGGGAAATATGTTCACCGTGGCCTATCTGGGGGACATGACCATTCTGGGCGTTCCCGGCGCGGCCATCCACGCCAAAACCACCATGCTGGACGTGGTGCTGCCCCAGGTGTTTACCGGGGCGCCCTTCACCCGGCAGGAGCTCCGGTCCCTGGGGGCCGGCGGCCTGTGCCAGACCTGCGGGGCGTGCCATTATCCCAACTGCACGTTTGGGAAATACTGAGGTAATATATGAAAGACCAGTTTGACCGGGAGATCACCTATCTCCGGGTGTCCGTCACGGACCTGTGCAATCTCCGGTGCCGGTACTGCATGCCCGAGGGGGTGTGCCGGAAGCGCCACGAGGAGATTCTCTCCTTCGAGGAGATCGTGGAGATCGTGGCGGCGGCGGCGGCCCTGGGAATCTATAAGATTCGGATCACCGGGGGCGAGCCTCTGGTCCGGCGGGGCTGCGTGGAGCTGTGCCGGATGATCGCGTCGGTGCCGGGAATCCGGGAGGTGGACATGACCACCAACGGGATTCTCCTGAAGGATTGCGCCCATGCCTTAAAGGATGCGGGCGTCAGCCGGGTGAACATCTCTCTGGACACCAGAGACGAAGATAAATACCGGGACATCACCGGGGGCGGCAGGCTGCAGGACGCCCTGGCCGGGATCGAGGCTGCCTTCGACGCGGGATTGACGCCGGTGAAGGTGAACACGGTCCTGATCGGCGGCTTCAACGACGGTGAAATTGCCGATTTTGTGGAGTGGACCCGGGAGACGCCGGTGGAGCTCCGCTTTATCGAGCTCATGCCCATGGGCGGCGCCTTCGGACAGGAGGCCTATCTCCCCGCGGAGACGGTGCTGGAGAAGGTCCCGGCGCTGGAACCCGTACAGGAGGAGGGCGGCGTGGCCCGGCTCTACCGGCTGCCCGGCGGAAAGGGCCGGGTGGGTCTGATCTCCCCCCTGAGCCGTCACTTCTGCGGCACCTGCAACCGTCTGCGGCTCACCAGCGAAGGGAAGCTGAAGCCCTGCCTTCACTCCGCCCAGGAGATCGACGTCCGGGGACGCCATGGGGCGGAGCTGTTGGAGGCCCTGCGCCAGGCCATCGGGAACAAGCCCAGGATGCACGACACCCTGGACGCGGACCATCCCAGCCAGGCGGGCAGGGCCATGAACCGGATCGGAGGATAATATATGGCGATTTCAGAGGATTTCACCCACTTTGACAGCCGGGGCAACGCCCGGATGGTCCAGGTGGGAGAGAAGGAAGTGACCCGCCGGGAGGCTGTGGCGGCGGGCCGGGTGCTGGTGAACCGCAGCACCCTGGACCTGATCCGCTCCGGAGGCGTGAAGAAGGGCGACGTGCTGACCGTGGCCCAGGTGGCGGGAATCATGGGGGCCAAGCGCACCTGGGAGTTGATCCCCATGTGCCACAACATCCCCCTTTCCGGGGTGGAGCTGGAGCTTACGCTCAACGAGGAGACGCCGGCGGTGGAGATCCGCGCCACAGCCGCCTGTCAGGGCAGGACCGGGGTGGAGATGGAGGCCCTCACCGCCGTCACCACAGCGGCCCTCACCGTCTACGACATGTGCAAGGCGGTCCAGCGGGACATGGTTATCGACCGGGTCCGGCTACTGAAAAAAACCGGCGGACAGTCCGGGGACTTTATCCGAGAGGACGTGTAAAGCATGGAGAAATACACCGCGGCGGTGATCACCGTCAGCGACAAGGGCAGCCGGGGCCTCCGGGAGGACACCTCCGGTCCGGCCCTCAAGGCGATGCTGGAGGACGGAGGCTATCAGGTGGTCTACACCGCCCTGGTCCCCGATGAAAAGGAGCAGATCGTCCGGGAACTCCTGGCCTGCGCCGACGAAAAGGAAATCGCCCTGGTTCTGACTACGGGCGGCACGGGCTTCTCCCCCCGGGATGTGACCCCGGAGGCCACGGAAGCAGTGCTCGAGCGCCGGGCGCCGGGCATTCCCGAGGCCATGCGGGCCGAGAGTATGCGGATCACCCCCATGGGATGTCTCAGCCGGGAGACGGCTGGCATTCGGGGAAGAACCCTGATCATCAACCTCCCCGGCAGCAAAAAGGCCGCTACGGAAAACTTCTCCGCGGTGATAAAGGCCGTGGGCCACGGGCTGGCGGTGCTCCTGGGAGACAGCAGCGACTGCGCCGCGCTGCAGGAAGGAGGGGAACACCATGGCTGAGGTGCTGGCAGTCTGTATCAGTGAGAAAAAAGGCGTCCAGAAGCATCCGGTGGAAGAGGGAATCCTTCGGGCCAACCACGGTCTGGTGGGAGACGCCCACGCCGGGACCTGGCACCGGCAGGTGTCCATCCTGGGCACCGACAGCGTGAACAAGCTTCAGGAGAAGATCACCCTGAAGCTCAAGCCCGGGGATTTCGCCGAAAACATCCTGGTGGAGGGAATCACCGTTTACCGTCTGCCCGTGGGAACCAGACTTCGCCTGGGAACGGCCCTCTGTGAGGTCACCCAGATCGGCAAGGAGTGCCACTTCGACTGCGCCATCCGGAAGGCGGCGGGCGACTGCGTTATGCCCCGGGAGGGCATCTTTGTCCGGGTCCTGGAGGACGGCGTGGTCCGGCCGGGGGATTCGCTCACCGTGCTGGAGGAGCCGTAATACACAAAATGGAAGCAATAATCCCGTCGGACCCGTGGAGCCCCGGCGGGATTTTTGTATATTATTGCATAATTTCTTCAATTATGCAATACAGACAAATATTCATGCATTTTGGAGAAAAATAGCCGTCAAAATGCCACACTTTTTCTTGCGTACACAGGCAAAGTATATTATAATATCATATCAATCTTTTTATGTTCGGAGGCCAATGGAATGCTGAGCGACCGCAGAAAACGCCGTCTGGACCGGATCGCTCAGGATGCGTCCGGCGAATACGTCTACATGGGGGACCTCTTCGCCTATATCGGGGAGACGCCCCGGAAGAAGGCTCTGGCCCTGCTGGGGACGGTTTGCGGCCTGTCGGTCCTGGCACTCCTGGGCGCGGGCCTCCTGCCGGCTCCGGGCATGACCGGCACCTGGTACTGCGTCCTGCCCTATTCCCTGGGGCTGGTGGCGGAGATCAGCGCCGTCTGGTCCCTGGGCCAGGTGCTCCTGGGGGGAGACCCCATGCGAGAGCTGCCCCATGAGGCGGCCACGGTCCATCTGCCCCGGCGGCTCCTGCTGACAGCGGCCCTGGGCGGCCTGGGCGTTCCGGGAGAGGCGATTTATCTGCTGCTCCACGGCGCGGGAGGCAAGGGCGGCCCGGCGGCGGGCTTCCTGATTCTGACGGCCATCAGCGCCGCTCTGGCTCTGCTGGGAAGGCACATGGCGGGCAGGCTTGCCTGGGAGCGGCGGCCAAACAACAACCTGTGAACCACGGAAGAAATGAAAAAGAAGATTCCGTTTCGTTCAATATTCCGACCGGGGGAAGCACCCCCAAACAATCAAAGGAGGAACCTGTACATGATCAAGAAAAGAAACCTGCTGGCCCTGCTGCTGGCCCTGTGCATGGCGGTGAGCCTCTTCGCCGCCTGCGGCGACAAGGCCGCCTCCAGCGCCGCCTCCGCCGAAGCCTCCGCTTCCGGCGAGGAAGCCCCGGCCGAGGCCCGGGACACCATCGTCATCGCGGCCGACCAGGGCCTGGAGGGGAAATTCTCCCCCTTCTTCGGTCTGAGCTCCGCGGACATCAACATCTCCGACATGACCCAGACCTACACGGTCATTGTGGACCGTGTGTCCAACCCCATCCTCACCGGCGCCAAGGGCGAGACCCGGACCTACAACGGCTCGGACTACACCTATAACTGCGCCGCGGATCTCACCGTCACCGAGAACGACGACGGCACCGTGTACTACGACATGACCATGCGGGACGACATCCAGTTCTCCGACGGCACCCCCGCCACCATCGACGACGTGATCTTCGGCATCTACGTCTATCTGGACCCCACCTATGACGGCAACTCCACCATGTTCTCCCTGCCCATCGAGGGCCTGGAGGACTACCGCTCCGGCATGGACACGCTCTATAACCTGCTGATCGAGGCCGGCCAGGACAACAAGGACTTTGCCAACTGGACCGAGGACCAGCAGAAGGACTTCTGGGAGAAGGGCCTGCCCGAGGCCGGCACCGCCTTTGCCCAGTCCATTGCGGACTACTGCATCGCCAACGGCTACAACGAGCCTGCGGATTCTATCGCCGCCTGCGCCGCCAACTGGGGCTTCGAGCTTCCCGACGACGCCACCGCCCTGGATTTCTGGAATCTGATGGTGGAGACCTATGAGAGCGACTATGCCGCCCTGAGCGACACCGAGGCCGCCACCGGCTCTCTGTGGAGCTTCATGGATCCCGCCTACGCTGTGGGTGTGGAGACCGGCAAGTCCGCCCCCAACATCTCCGGCGTGCAGAAGACCGGCGACTACAGCCTGCGCATCGTGGCCACCGAGGTGGACGCCACCATGATCTATCAGATGGCCCTGCCCGTCGCTCCCATGCACTACTACGGCGACGCCAGCAAGTACGACTACGAGAACAACAAGTTCGGCTTTGACAAGGGCGACCTGTCCATCGTGAAGGCCAAGACCTCCCAGCCCATGGGCGCCGGTCCCTACATCTTCAAGGACTATTCCAACGGCACGGTCTACATGGAGGCCAACCCCACCTACTTCAAGGGCGAGCCCAGGATCAAGCATCTGAACTGGCTGGAGTCCAGCGAGGCCGATAAGGTCACGGGTCTGGTGTCCGGCACCATCGACATCTCCGATCCCAGCTACTCCACCGAAGTGGCTGATCAGATCGCCCAGTACAACGGCGGCAGCGCGGATCTGGACGGCTCCGTGCTCACCACCCGGCTCATCGACTTCAACGGCTACGGCTACATCGGCATGAACCCCAACAACGTGAAGGTGGGCGACAAGCCCGACTCTCAGGAGTCCCGGAACCTTCGGAAGGCCATCGCCACCATCCTGGCGGCCTACCGTGACGAGGCTATCGCCTCCTACTACGGCCAGACGGCCTCCGTCATCAACTATCCCATCTCCAACACCTCCTGGGCCGCGCCCCAGGTCACGGACGACGGCTATCAGGTGGCCTACTCCGTGGATGTTTCCGGCAATCCCATCTACACCGACGGCATGAGCCAGGAGGACAAGTACGCCGCCGCCCTGGAGGCTGCGCTGGGCTACTTTGAGGCCGCCGGCTACACCGTGAAGGACGGCAAGATCACCGACGCTCCCGAGGGCGCCAAGATGGAGTATCAGGCCATCATCGGCGGTGGCGGACAGGGCGACCACCCCTCCTTCCTGCTGCTGAAGAACGCCGCTGACGCCCTCAGCTCCATCGGCTTCACCCTGAGCGTCAACGACGTGGCCAACGCCTCCGACCTGTACGCCGCCTACCAGACCGGCGTGGCGGAGCTGTGGTGCGCCGCCTGGGGCGCCGCCTCCGATCCGGATATGTATCAGCTCTACCACTCTGAGGGCTCCACCAACTACTATCAGATCGCTGACGAGGAGCTGGACGGTCTGATCGAGACCGCCCGTATGTCCACGGATCAGTCCTATCGGAAGAGCCTGTACAAGGCCGCCATGGAGATTATCATGGACTGGGGCGTGGAGGTTCCCATCTATCAGCGTTCCGAGGCCTACGTCATCTCCACGGAGCGGGTGGATACCTCCACTCTGCCCAATGACATGACCCCCTACTGGGGCTGGGCCAACGAAGTGGAGAAGATCGCGCTGAAGTAAGAATTCCCTGACGGGGAGATTGTGGAGGGAGTTTTCCCTCCACAATCTGCCCCGTTGCCTGCCTGCGGAACGCTTTGCCGCTGTAAAGCGCTGCGCCGGCAGGCAAATGTGTCGATCAAGCGGGAGAAAATCTGTTACAGCAATAGGAGGGGATATGTTTTGTGGAAGTTTATCGTCAAGCGTGTGCTGCTTTCCGTACTGATCCTGTTCTGCGTCAGCTTCATCATCTACGGGATGATGCGGGCGCTGCCGGGAAGCTATGTGGAAAACATGGCCATGCAGCTGTCCGCCGCGCCCGGGGCCAAGCCCTATGAGGAGTGGATCGCCCAGCTCAACGCCTCCTACGGCCTGGACAAGGGCGTGGTGGCCGGGTATTTCTCCTGGCTCTCCGACGCCATCCGGGGCCAGTTCGGGGACAGCTGGAAGTTCACCGTGCCCGTGACCCAGAAGTTCTCCGAGGTCATCTGGCTCAGCTTTATCATGGGAGCCATCTCCTTTGTGCTGGAGCTGATCATCGCCATCCCCCTGGGCATTCTGGCGGCCACCCATCAGTATTCCCGGGCGGACTATGCCATCACCGCCGGGGCCCTGGTGGGCATCAGCCTTCCCACCTTCTTCTTCGCCACGATCCTGAAGCTGGTGTTCTCTGTGAAGCTGGGCTGGTTCGATCTCTACGGTCTGGTGGGCCGGGACTATGCCCAGCTTTCGGCCATGGGGCAATTCTGGGACAAGGCCAATCATCTGGTTTTGCCCATCGTCACCCTGGTCATCGTCTCCGTGGGTTCCACCATGCGCTATACCCGGACCAATATGCTGGAGGTGCTGAACTCCGATTACATCCGCACCGCCCGGGCCAAGGGACTGTCGGAGCGGAAGGTCATCTATCACCATGCCTTCCGGAACACCCTGATCCCCCTGGTGACCATCATCGGCGGCAGTCTGCCCGGCCTGTTCTCCGGCGCGCTGATCACCGAGACCCTGTTCGCCATTCCCGGCATCGGATATGTGTCCTATCAGGCCATGGTGGCGGGCGACATTCCCTTCTCCATGTTCTATATGTCTTTCCTGGCCATTCTGACACTGGCCGGAAACCTGATCTCCGATATTCTGTACGCCGTGGTGGATCCGCGGGTACGCATCGCTTAGAAGGGAGGCTGCCAATATGTCAGATCAGAACGAGAAGCTGACCGCAGAGGAAACCGAGCAGCTATCCCTCAACGACGACCGCCGGGTAAAGGTCCTGTCTCCCGGGGCCCTGGTCGCCAAGCGGTTCTTCCGGAACCGGCTGGCGGTGATCGGCCTCTCCATGCTCATCGCCATGTTCCTGTTCTCCTTCGTGGGCGGCCTCATCAGCCCCTACCGGGAGGACGAGCAGTTCTACACCTACACCTACATGGATCAGGAATACGTGGGCGTGGTGAAAAACGACGAGCTTCGGTACACCGTGGCCTACGATCAGGAGTTCGGCTCCGTGCTCCAGGCCCAGCTCCTGCTGGCCATCAACAAGCAGCAGGAGAGCTTTGACTACAAGGACGTCCACTACGACGTGACCGTGGAGGGGCCGGATCTCTATACCGTCTCCCAGGACGGAACCACCCTGGCCATGGCCGCCAAGGATATTTTCAACCTGGAGGCCGAGAGCTTCCCGGCGTCCTTCGATTTCCGGCTGGCAGCCCTGCGGGCCTACGTCAACGACGAGTCCGGCTTCACAGTGCCCGAGGACCCCAATTCCTACACCCTGGACGAGGACGGCAACGTGCTCCAGGGCGGCACCACCGCCGTGGGGTATATCTCCCGGTTCGTGGTGTCCTCCAAGGTCCCTGGGACCAATATCTCCCGGGATTTCAAGGAGAAGCTGGAGGAGGCCATCGACAGCGATGTGACCGAGTTCGTCTACACCGACGAAAACGGCGAGGAGGCCACCTACACCATCACCTACGATCCCTCCTCCAAGACCTGGTCTGTGCTCCAGAGCACCGAGACCTACGTCTATGACCGGTACGCTTCGCCCAGTAAGGAACACTGGCTGGGCACCGACACCTCCGGCATGGACATGCTGACCCGCCTCATGTACGGCGGCCGGGTGTCCCTGCTCATCGGCTTCATCGTGGTGTTCATCGAGGCCTTCTTCGGCGTGATCCTGGGCGGCATCTCCGGCTACTTCGGCGGCTGGGTGGACAACCTGATCATGCGGATCGTGGACGTGTTCTACTGCATCCCCTCCACGCCCCTGATCATCATTCTGGGCGCGGCCATGGACGCCATGCAGGTGGATCCCCAGATCCGGATGCTCTACCTCATGCTGATCCTGGGCTTCCTGGGCTGGCCAAGCATCGCCCGGCTGGTCCGGGGCCAGATCCTCTCCCTCCGGGAGCAGGAGTTTATGACCGCCACCGAGGCCCTGGGCATCCGGGTTTCCCGCCGGATCTTCAAGCACCTGATCCCCAACGTGATCCCTCAGCTCATCGTCATCTGCACCATGAGCCTGGGCTCCACCATCATCATGGAGGCCACCCTGTCCTTCCTGGGCCTGGGCGTCAAGTTCCCCTTCGCCTCCTGGGGCAACATCATCTCCGACGTGAACAACGCCTTCGTCATGACGAACTACTGGTTCATCTGGATCCCCGCGGGCATCTGCCTGCTGATCGCGGTATTGGGCTTCAACTTCGTGGGCGACACGCCTTCGACCCGAAGATGAAACGCTGAGAAAGGAGGCGCAGTTATGGCAAAGAAAAAAGCGGAGGGCTACATGTCGGCCAGTGAGAGCCGCAAAATCGCCAGGGAAAACCGCAAGATCACGAACGCCTTCGAGAAGCAGCGCAAGCGCAAAAACGTGCCGGAGCAGGAGTATCTGACCGCCATGAAGGACCCGGGAAACGCCGTGGAGTTCGACAACCTCCACACCTACTTCTTCACGGATACCGGCACGGTCAAGAGCGTGGACGGCGTCACCTTCGACGTGCCCATCGGCAAGACCGTGGGCGTGGTGGGAGAATCGGGCTGCGGCAAGTCCGTCACCAGCCTGAGCCTCATGCAGCTCATTCAGCGGCCCCAGGGCCAGATCGTGGAGGGCGAAATCCGCCTCAATCTGGGGGACAAGGCCTACGACGTGGTGAAGACCCCCAATGAGGTCATGCAGACCCTCCGGGGCAACTACGTGTCCATGATCTTCCAGGAGCCCATGACCTCCCTGAACCCGGTGTTCCGGATCGGCGACCAGGTGGACGAGGTCATCGCCCTCCACGACGGCGAGGGCAAGAGCAAAGAGGAAGTCAAAAACAGGACCATCGAGCTGCTGGAGATGGTGGGCATCGCCAACTCCCAGGGCGTCTACCGGATGTATCCCCATGAGCTCTCCGGCGGTATGCGCCAGCGCGTCATGATCGCCATGGCCCTGGCCTGCAACCCCAAGGTGATCATCGCCGACGAGCCCACCACCGCCCTGGACGTGACCATCCAGGCCCAGATCCTGGACCTGCTCCGGAATCTGAAGGACAAGATCAACTCCTCCATTATGCTCATCACCCATGATCTGGGCGTTATCGCGGAGATGGCGGACTATGTGGTGGTCATGTACGCGGGACGGGTGGTGGAGAAGGGCACGGCCCTGGAGATCTTCGAGGACCCGAGGCACCCCTACACCATCGGCCTCATGGCCAGCAAGCCCGTGGTGGGCAAGCAGGTGGACAAGCTCTATTCCATCCCCGGCAAGGTGCCAAACCCTGTGAATATGCCCAACTACTGCTACTTCAAGGACCGGTGCGAGATGTGCGTGGACCGGTGCCAGGGAGACTATCCCGAGGTGGTGAAGCTGACGGACACCCACGAGGTCAGCTGCTACCGCTATTACGACGAAAAGGGGGACAAGTGACATGGCCGAGAAGACATTGGACTACACCCCCATCCAGTACGACCCCCAGTATATCCTCCAGGTGAACCAGCTGAAAAAGTACTTCCCCATCAAGGGCGGCATGATCAGCCGGGTCACAGGCTGGGTCAAGGCTGTGGACGGCGTCACCTTCAACTTAAAGCGCGGCACCACCATGGGCCTGGTGGGGGAATCGGGCTGCGGAAAATCCACCACCGGCCGGACTATCCTGCGGCTCTACGACGAAAAGACCGGCGGCCAGGTCCTGTTTGGCGGCAAGGAGGTCTACGACCTGAGCCCCAAGGAGCTCCGGGCCCTGCGGACCAAAATGCAGATCATCTTCCAGGACCCCTTCTCCAGCCTGTCGCCCCGGCTTCCCGTAGGGGAAATCATCGGCGAGGCGGTTCGGGAGCACGGCCTGGTGCCCAAGGCGGAGTTCGACGACTATATCGACGAGGTCATGGACAACTGCGGCCTTCAGCCCTTCCACAAGGACCGGTATCCCCATGAGTTCTCCGGCGGCCAGCGGCAGCGGATATGTATTGCCCGGGCCCTGGCCCTGAACCCGGAATTTGTGGTCTGCGACGAGCCGGTATCCGCTCTGGACGTGTCCATCCAGGCCCAGATCATCAACCTGCTGGGAGAGCTCCAGGAGAAGTACAACCTGACCTATCTTTTCATCTCCCATGACCTCAGTGTGGTGGAGCACATCTCCGACACCGTGGGCGTCATGTACCTGGGCAATCTGGTGGAGTACGGAGAGACGGCGGACATCTTTGCCCGGCCCCTCCACCCCTATACGAAGGCCCTGTTTTCCGCCATTCCCATTCCCGATCCCAAGGCCAAGCGGGACCGGATCGTGCTGGAGGGCTCCATTCCCTCTCCGGCCAACCCGCCCAAGGGTTGCAAGTTCCACACCCGCTGCGCCCAGTGCATGGAGTGCTGCAAAGAAGTGGCCCCCGTTCAGAAGGAGATCGAGCCCGGCCACTTTGTGGTCTGCCATCTCTACGACGACGTATGAAAAACCGGGAGGATTGGGACGACGGCCGCACCGTGGCCGATATGTCGGAGGTGACCCGTCCGAGGCTGTTCTCCGGCGGCAAACCAAAAAAGGAAGAGAAAAAAGCAGAGCGGATCATGGTGGAATATACCCCGTCGGAACGCCGCTGGGCCGTGCTCGGCGCGCTCCGGGCCGCGCTGCTCATCGCCCTTGTCTATCTGGCGGGGCTGGCCCTGGTGATTGCTCTGCTGATCCGTCTCTGGAAGTGAATCAAAAAACAGCAGCCGGTCGAGGGCCTCGACCGGCTGCTGTTTTTTGGTATAGGTATCAGGCTGCGCCGTTCTGGGCCGCATCCGTCTGGATCTTCTCCACGGCGGCGGGAACGCAGATGGCCAGGTCCTCTGTGGCTTTGGCCGTGTAGCGGTCAATGATCCCGTCCACCGTCTTGGTGTAGGAATCGTACTTCACCTCGTCGGCCACGGCGTCCTTCCAGTAGTAGGAATCGGTCTGCCGGACGAAGTACATGATGTGGAAGCCGTAATCCGTCTCCACAATGCCCGTATCTCCGGGCTGGCGGCTCTCGTCGAAGCACCAGTCGTTGAAGGTCTCCACCATCTGACCGGGGTACACGTCCTCGTAGAGGCCGCCGTTCGTATTGGAGCCGGGATCGGTGGAATACTCCTCTGCCAAAGCCGCGAAGCTGTCCTCCGTGGCCTCTCCTGCCTGCCATTCCTCGTAGATCCGCTGGGCCTCCGCCTGGGCGGCCTCCTTCTTTTCGGTCTGGTCCGCCTCGGTGTCGTCCTCGGAAGCGGTCTCGGGCTGGATCAGAATGTGGCGCACGTCCACATTCGGCAGATCGGACTTGGTGATGCCGTACATGCTGAGGGCCTCGCTGTTTTCCTCGTAGTAGGCTTCGATCTCCTCATCGGTGGCCGTCTGGCTCTCATAGATGTAGTCGGAATAGGCGGTGACGAAGTAGGAGTCGTAGAGGTATTCCTCAAAGCCCGCCTGGGTGACGGTCTCCCCGTAGGAGTCCTGGATATAGGCCAGCACATCCCCGTTCCCGGAATCGTCGGTGAAGCCGGCGGAGAGGGCGTGCTCCGGCAGGGCGGCGATCACGCTGTCATACTGGGATTGATAGTCCTCCGGCATGGTGAAGCCCGCCTCGGCGGCGCTGGCCTTCATGGCCTCGGTCTGCTGGATGGAGGTCATGGCGCCCTCCAGGAAATAGTCCTGCCAGGTTTTCCCGTCGCTGTACTCCTGCTCGGACAGGGGCAGGGTGGGGTCAAAGGGGAAGCCCTGCTGCTGGACGAAATAGTAGTATTCGCCCCAGTAGTAGAAGCTGAGCTGGTCGTTGGTCAGGGTCATGGCCGTGGAGCCGTCCGAATCCTGAAGCGTCACGGCCGCACGGTCCCCGTGGTAATTGGACCGCTGGAAGGCCTTTTGAATGGACGTGACAAAAGCCGGCATCTGGGCGTCCTTCGACAGGGAGGTCACCACAACGGCCAGACAGACCACAACGATCAGCAGCAGCCCGGCCACGGCGGCCAGAATGATGACAGCCAGGTTTTTGCCGCTCTTTTTCTTCGCTTCCGGGATTTCCGCCGGAGCTTCCGCCTCCTCTGGGCCGTCCGTCTCTTCGGATTCGTCCTCCGCGTCAGAAGCCTCGGCGTCCTCCGTTTCCTCCCCATCCGGGGAAACTGCTTCGGGATCCTCACGGGCTTCCACAGGTTCCGCAGAATCCTCCTTGGGAGCGGCTTCCCGGGTCAGGACATCCTCCGGCGTTTCCGGAGCGTCGTCAGTCAGTGCGGCGCCGCAATCCGGGCAGGTCTTTTCAGGGCCTTCGTAGTTGAGGCCGCAGTTTGGGCAGATCATCATTATCATCCTCCTGCGCTGCCAATAGGTAGACAGCGGAGACCATTATAGCAGATGGAACCGGAAAAGTCTCCATGGAATCGAGGAAAATATGTGAATTTTTCGAAAACAGCGGCGCGGAGGAGCCGATTCGCGCCTCCGCGCCGCTGGACACATATTGATTTAGGGAAACGCTGAATAAAAAACGGTGTGCGGATTGGCGAGGAGATTTTTTCTCTGACAATGTCGAAAAATCGCAGGAATACTTTGTGTATTTCAAGATTGGGAAAATCTGCCGTCAAGACGTGCGCCGGGATTTAATCAGCGTTTCCTTAGTTTGCAGGATTCCCGGCGGCCGCCTTGCAGGTCTTGTCCGCCGCGGAAAAGACGAGGAAGCCGATCAGGAAGATGATGACGATGGAGCCCACGCCCAGGTTCTGCCGGCCCGTGATCTGGGTGACGGCGGCCATAAGGGTGGTGCCCATAAAGGCCGCGCCCTTGCCGCAGATGTCGTAGAGGCCGAAATACTCTCCCGACTTCTCCGCGGGAATGATCTTGCCGAAGTAGGACCGGGACAGGGCCTGGATGCCGCCCTGGAACATGCCCACGGCCACCGCCAGGAACCAGAACTGCCACTGATGGGCCAGGAAGATGGCGAAGACGGTGATGCAGGTATAGGCCGCGATGCAGATGCGGATCAGGAGCCCCGTGTCATATTTGGCGGCGAGACGCCCAAAGATGATGGCGCAGGGGAACGCCACGAGCTGGGTCACCAGAAGGGCGATGAGCAGGCCCGTGGTGTCCAGGCCCACAGCCGTTCCGTAGGCCACGGCCATGTCGATGATGGTGTACACGCCGTCGATAAAGAAGAAGAAGGCCAGCAGGAACAGGAAAATGTGCTTTTCGTGCCGGATGTCCCGAAAGGTCCGGCCCAGCTGCCGGAAGCTCTGGAGAAAGGGATTGCCCTGGGCCTCCACATACTGCTCCTGCTTGTAGGTCTTCAGCAGGGGAACGGTCATGAGCACCCACCAGACGGCGGTGATGGCGAACACCAGGATCATGGCTGCCCGCATGGGAATTTTGTTCAGCATATTTGCCAGCACAAAGACCACGATGCAGATGATGAAGGGGACGCAGGAGCCGATATAGCCCCAGGCATAGCCCTGGGAGGACACGTTGTCCATCCGCTCCTCGGTGGTAGTCTCCGGCAGCATGGCGTCGTAGAAGACCAGGGAGGAGGAATAGCTGACCTTGGCGATGACGAAGATCACCAGGAACGCCAGCCAGCTCCAGGCAAAGCCCATGAGGATACAGGCCGCCGCACCCAGGATCAGGGACACCAGGAACACCCGCTTTTTCGTGTCCTTCCGGTCGGCGATGGTGCCGAACACGGGGCCGATGATGGCGGTGAGAATGGTGGCCACGGAGCCCGCATAGCCCCAGTAGGCCAGATAGTTGGTATTGGAAATCCCGGCGTCACCCGCCAGGGTGTTGAAAAAGATGGGGATCAGCGTGGACACCATCATGGTGAACGCCGAGTTGCCCACGTCATAGAGAATCCACGCCTTTTCCCGCTTGGTGAGCTTGAATTTTGCCATAGTTCTCCTCTCCTTTTTGCTTCCTATTTATTCCTCGCCAAAGGTGTGGTCGTAACCGGAGCCCAGTCTCCCGACCCCGTCCAGCACGGCCCCCGCCTCTTCGATCATGGTGAGGGCCAGAGGCACCGCGCCTTTATAGAGTCCGTACAGCCGCAGATCACTGTCCACGGTTCTGGGGTCCTGCGCATAGGGCACGAATAGATCCCCCAGCTTTGCCGCGCCGACCAGCTTCATGGACGTCAGCAGGGCGGACCGCTTGGCCCCCTTGGCGATCAGGGCCTTCAGGTAGAACACCATGCCCTTCTCGGCCTGGAGGACCTCCTTTTCCGTCAAAGGCGGATAGAAGGGGGTGATGACACGGGCGCTCTCAGCGCTTGGATGGAGGTGGGCGGTAACGTCGTGGGTCACCGGGTCCAACCCGTCCTTTTGCATGAGAAACCGGTCGAAGGAGGCCTCGATCAGGCTGTGGCTCACGTTTTCCTTTTCCTTCTGTCCCACGTAGGGGTGGCACTCCCGATCCAGGGCGAAGTGGCAGATGACGCCGTAGAGATAGGCTTTGGCCTTGTCCGGCTCCGGGGAGGCCTTAACGGTCTCAATGGCCTGGGTGAAGAAATCCCGGCCCGTGCGCTTGTGGCTTTGGTAGCCGGTCTGGTTCACGGGATTCGTCCCCATGGGCTTGTAGTAAAACAGCAGATCCGGTCCGTGGACGCCGAAGTCGAAGAGGAATCGGTAGCCCTGAAGCAGCATCTGATCCTCCACGGGAAGCCTGGAGAGGACCTGATTTCCAAACCGGTAATGGGCATATGTGGTGGGCAATGGTCTCACTTCCTTCCGTTTGCGATTTTACCATAATCTCCTGGAAACCGCAATGGAATTCTGGCGTTTTTCACAAACAAAAAAGGGAGCCGCCCTTGCCGGGCGGCTCCAAATCGTTTGAGGATGTTTCAATTATTCGTCCACATAGGTGGTGGGCTTGGTGGTCTCGTCCCGGAGGCAGTTCCGGGTGATACCCAGGATCTCTCTGGCCTCGTCGGCGGTGGCGATCTCCCGGCCGGCCAGCTTGGCCAGCTCCACGGCGCGGGCCACCAGCATCTCATTGGTGGCGATGATCTTGTTGCCGTTTTCGTCCTTGCCGTACATAATGTTGTCCTCGAGACCCACCCGCAGACCGTCGCAGCCCAGGGCCAGACCGGCCAGCATCATGGGCATGTGGGCCTTGCCGATGCCGGACACGGACCAGGTGGCGTTCGCAGGCAGCTTGCCGACCATGAAGGCCAGGTTTTCGGCGGTGCCGGGCATGGAGCCGCCCACGTTCATAATGAACTGCAGGTGGGGGTTGCCGGGGATGTTGTGCTTGTTCACATAGTAGAGGGCCGAGTCGATGTGACCGGTGTCGAAGATCTCAAACTCGGGCTTGATGTCGCAGCGGACGACCTCCTTCGCCAGCTTGTTGAGCATCCGGGGGCTGTTCTCGAAGATATAGCTGTTGGCCCAGTTCAGGGTATTGGGATCGAAGGAGCACATCTCGGGCTCCAGCGCGGAGAGGTGCTGGAGGCGCTTGTAGTCCTCATACTCGCCGCCGGAGGTGGTCAGGTTGATAATGATGTCCACGCCCTCTTTTTTGCAGAGCTCCCGGGTCTTCTCCACGGCCTCGGTGAACTTCTGGAGGCTCATGGACTTGTAGCCGATCTCCATTTTGCCGTTCACTTCCTTGTCCTCCCGGACGTGGATGTGGGCGATGGAGGCGCCCAGCTTGGCGCAGGCCACAACCTGCTCGGCGATCTCGTCGGCGGTGTAGGGCACAGTGGGGGCCTGGGCCTTCTTGGTGCCCGCACCGCAGATGCAGACCTGGATGATGCACTTATTGGACTTTGCCATTGGAATCAGAACCTTTCTGTTAATTCTCGGGGCGACCTCCCGATCGCCCGTTTGTATGTACTCCTGCAAGCGGGCGCTGGGAGGGCGTCCCTGCAGAGCGTCAAATCAGTCGCACATCTCAATAATGGTCGCCTGACCCATGCCGCCGGCGATGCAGAGAGTGGCAAGGCCATACTTGAGGCCCCGCTTCTTCATCTCGTGCATGAGGGTGACGATGATCCGGCAGCCGGAGGACCCAACAGGGTGACCCATGGCGATGGCGCCGCCGTTGACGTTGATGATGTCCATCTTGTCCTCCCAGCGGAGCTCCTTGATGCAGCCCAGGGCTTGGGCTGCAAAGGCCTCGTTGAGCTCGATGAGCTGAATGTCGTCCATGGTGAGGCCGGCGTTCTTGAGGGCCTTGGGAACGGCGTACACGGGGCCCAGACCCATGGTCCGGGGATCGGCGCCTGCGGTGCCCATGCCGATGATCTTGCAGATGGGCTTCAGGCCCAGCTCCTTGGCCTTCTCCTCGGTCATGAGGAGCACGGCGGAGGCGCCGTCGTTCCGGCCTGAGGAGGAGGCTGCGGTGACGGTTCCGGTGAGCTCGGAGGAGTTGAAGATCCGGCCGTCCTCGGCGGTGGTGATGTTGAAGCAGGGCTTCAGCTTGGCCATCTTCTCCAGGGAGGTGTCCCGCTTGACGAACTCGTCGGTGTCAAAGACGATGGGGGGCTTTTTCCGGCCCTGGGGCACGGTGATGGGCACGATCTCGTCCTTGAATCTGCCCTCGTCGATGGCCTTGATGGCAAGCTCCTGAGACCGGAGGGAGAAGGCGTCCTGCTCCTCCCGGGTGATGCCCAGGGTCTCGGCGATCTTCTCGGCGGTGGCGCCCATATTGTAGCGGCCATAGATCTCCTCGGGCTGGGACTTGAACTGGCCCTCGGTGACGGCGTCCACCAGCTCGGTGTTGCCGGTGCCCACGCCCCAGCGGGCGTTCCGGAGATAGAACACGGCGTTGGACATGCTCTCGGTGCCGCCGGCCAGAACCACGTCGGAGAGGCCGGTCATGATCTGCATGGCGCCGTTGTGGACGGCGGTCATGGCGGAGGCGCACTGACGCATGACGGTGTGGGCGGAGGCGGTGACGGGGATGCCCACCTTCAGAGCGGCCACCCGGGCGATGTTGGGCTCATCGGAGGTCTGACGGCACTGGCCCATGATGACCTCGTCGATGACAGCGGGGTCCACGCCGGTGCGGTCCAGAATGCCCTGCATGACGCAGCAGGCCAGATCATAGGCGGAGGCGTTCTTGAGGGAGCCTCCGAACTTGCCCACGGCGGTGCGGCAGCCGTCCACAATGACGACATTGCGAAGTTCCATTGGAATCGGTCCTTTCTATTCAATCGGTATCCCGCGGACCGTTTGGCAAAAAGTCTTTTTGCCAAGCCGTGCGGATTTTTGAGCTGGGAATAGTTCAAAAATCCGTCGGTGCGCTCATTTTCGTACACCACGGGCTCGAAGCCGTCGAAGGTGATCTCCACCTTCCAGGACTTGGCCGCGGGAAGATCCTCGATCTCCCAGTCGCCGGCCCAGTTGGTCACGGCCTCATAGACTGTGCCGTCCTCGCCGGTGACCTTCACCCTGGCGCCGATGCAGACCTCCTCCAGCTCCTTGGGATAGGCCACGGTGCCGGCCAGGAACTTACGGGGGATATTCAGATGGACCACGTTGGAGGTCATGTCCCCAAGACACTCGAGCTGGGTCACCTTGTTGGCGGCAATGAGCTTGCTGATATTGCTCTCCGGGTCCGCCAGATCGCCGAAGACCAGAGCCTGGTTGGGGCAGGCCTCCACGCAGCGGGGCTCAAAGCCGGGATAGTCGGGATCGTCCAGGAGCTCGGCGCACATGGTACACTTCTGGGGAAGATTCAGGTCCTCATTCCAGTACACCGCGCCTACGGGGCAGGCGTCGGCGATCTGCTTCTGACCCACGGCCTTCTCCGGGTCGATGATCACGATGCCGTCGGGACGCTGGTAGGCGCCGCCGTCCTTGGCCGCCGCCACGCAGGCGGGATTGTCGCAGTGGCTGCAGGGGGTGGGGACCGTGGCGGTCTTCACCCGGCGGGGGTTGTCGCCCCGCTCCCACTCCACGATGTTCATCCAGTACTGCCCCGCTGAGCTTTACTCAGAGGCGTGTCCCAGCCGCAGTGCTCGTCCTTGCAGGCCATGAAGCAGGCGTAGCAGGCCATGCACCGGGCGGAGTTGATGGCAATGCCGGGCTTTTTCATAGGCTGTTTCAGCATGATCAAATCGCCTCCTTGCAATACAGTGCTTCCTTTTCCCCGAAGAGCAGATCGGCCTCGGCGGAGGTGCGGACGGGCCGCTGGGTCTCAAGCTGCTGCTTGTCCACCTCGTCGAGAATGTGCTCCCAGCCCTGGCCGTAGTTGGGATCGGGATCCACCTTCTCCACGTCGATGTTGCAGCTATAGGGGGCCATGGCAGGGACATAGTCGCCGATAAGGCGGCCGGGGGTCAGCACGTTGATGGAGCCGCCCTTGTCCCAGGACTTGTACTTGCCGTACTCGATGGGGTTGTAGATGCCCGAGGAGGTGTAGGCATGAATGGTCTGAGGATAGAGCCGGTTGGTGACCCGGGCCACGCACAGGCAGGAGCCGCGGTCGTTGAAGAGCCGGACCACGTCGCCGTCGGCAATGCCCTTCTGGGCGGCGGTCTCGGTGTTGATGTGGCAGACCAGATAGGGGTTGCCGTTGATCAGCACCCGGTTCTTCGGAACCTCCCAGAGCCACTTGGCGTGCTGGTTGTAATGGGTGTGATAGTCGAATCTCGGATGGGGAGAGATCAGGCCGTAGGGGAACTTGTCCGCCGACAGAGACTTGTGGCCCTCCCAGGAATCCTGATACTGGGGGATGGGCCGCCGGGCCTCATCGTCAGGCGCCCAGTAGATCAGGGACTCGGAGACGAACTCGAACTTGCCGGAGAAGGTGCCGAGCAGGCTCTCCTCCTGGAACACCTTGTGGTTCATGGTGTCGCAGGCCCGATTTTCCGCGAACCACTGGAAGCCGGGATAGCGGATCCAGTTCTCGTAGAGGCCGGTCCTGGGGTCCTTGTCCGCCTCGTTCATGGACACGGGGATGATATAGTAGCCCTTCTTCTTGAAGTCCTCCCAGGACATTGCCTTGGGCAGATCGGAGAACTATTCCTCCTCGGTCCGGCCCTCGGTGAACCGTTCGCCCCAGCCGAGGCGGGCCGCCACCTGGGAAAAGATCCAGAAGTCGGAGCGGCTGTCCCACATGGGCTCGATGGCCTTGTCCTGATAGACGATCATCTGCCAGGAGTTGCCGGACTCGGAGTGGGAGCAGTAGCCGCCCAGACCGGAGGAGCCCACCTCACCGATGTCCACCCGCTCCAGGTTGGTGCAGGCGGGGAGGATCACGTCGGCATGACGGGTCTCCGGGGTGAAGTAGATGTCCTGGTTGATGACGAATTCCAGCTCGGGGCTCTTGTACATCTTGGCCCACTTGTTGGTATCCAGCATGGTGCCGAAGAAGGAACCGCCGTAGCGCCAGAAGCAGTGGACCTTGTTGTAGCCGGGCATGGGATAGACGTGCCGGGTGAACTCCAGGTCCACGCCGCCGCCGCAGAAGCCCTCGCCGTACCACTCATAGTGGCCGTCGAGAATGGCGTCGGGGAGGTTGGGCCGGTAGAGTACCTGCTCCACGGAGTTGGCGGGCATGTCGTCGCAGACGGGATACTTGGCGATGGAGGCCAGGGGATCGGAATAGCCGCCGAACCAGAAGTTGTAGTTCATGGGAGCGCCGCAGCCGGGGCCCCAGAAGGCGCGGCCGGGCTTGCCCATGCCCTGCATGCAGGAGAGGAGGGTCAGGAGCCGGGCATACTCGGTGCCGTTGGAGTGGCGACATGCGCCGCCGAAGCCGCCGCGCATGCCGGAGCCCACGGTGGTGGGGGTCTGGGCCCAGCGCCGGGCCAGAGCCTTGATGTCCATGGCGGGGATCAGGGTCAGCTCCTCGGCCCACTTGGGGGTCTTGGGGGTGCCGTCCGGTCCCAGGCCGAGAATGTGGTTCTTGAACTCCTCAAACCGGTGGGCGTGCTGCCGGATATACTCGTGGTCGAAGGTATCCTCGGTGATCCACACATAGGCGATGGCCTCCAGCATGGCTGCGTCGGTGCCCATCCGGGGACCGTACCACTTGGTGGCGTGCTTCACGGAGGTGTAGTTGTTGAAGGGGTCCACATAGACGAACTCAATGCCCATCTCCTTCATCCACCAGCGCCAGAGAGCGGATTCCTGGGCGGAGTAGCCGCCACGGCTGGTGTCGGGGTCCGAGGACCAGCAGATGATGGTTTCCGCGTTCTGCATGGCCATTTCCAGCATATCATAGGGCTCGGGGCCGCCGAGACGCCAGTAGTAGCCGTAGGAATGGGGGGTGCCCCAGTGGAAGCCCTCCCAGGAGTCCGGGTTGTCGGCCACGCGGGTGTAACCCATCATGGAGAAGAACCGGTTGAACAGGGAGATCTTGTAGCCCACCAGGCCCCAGGAGTGATGGGAGGAGGTGCAGGCCGTAATGGTCTCCTTGCCGTAGGTCTTGTGGAGGCGCTTGATCTCTCTGGCCACCAGAGAGAGGGCCTCGTCCCAGGAGGCCCGGCGATAGCCGGATTTGCCCCGGTTTTCCGTATTCCGGTTCTTTCCGTCAGGCGTCTCGACGAAATCCTCCCGGATCATGGGGTATTTCAGCCGGTCATAGGCATAAGTCCGGTCCTTTTCGCAGTAGCCCAGCAGACTCATGGTGAATTTCCGCTGGGGGGTGTATTCCTTGCCCCGGGCCTTGATGACCCAGCCGGCGGGATCGTCGTCGGTCAGCACGATGGGCCGCACCCGGCGGATCACACCGTCGATGGTGTGGAGCGTCATGGGACCGCCCACGCATACGCTGTGGGAGATCTTTTCACGCTTGCTGTCGGACATCATCACTTTGCTCATATTGTAAAATCCCTCCTTAAACCTTCACTTCGACCATGGCCTTGGCATAGTCGCTGAAGGGATCGATCTCCACCATGGTGCCAACGTACTTGCCGTCCTTCCGCTCGAAGGCCCGCATGTTGAAGTCCTCCATCACGGGGATCCAGAAGATCTTCCCGTCGGGGCCCTGGTAGTGGCTGCCCAGATGGAACCGATGCTGGAGCATGTCGTTGCCCTTGGGGTCAGATTTGGCGGCCTCGGCATAGTGGAGATTCAGGAAACTGGGGTCCACCACGCCGTACTTTTCCCAGCGCCGGGGGCCGATGTCCTGCCAGTCCTCGGGCATGGACCGGAAGGTCTCCACGATCACGTCGTAGACGTAGGTGTCGGGCATGAAGCCCTCGTACCAGACCCGGTAGGCGTTCATGTGCTCGCTGGGGTGATCCTTCAGGATCGCCTTGATGTTCTCCACCAGCTCCGCCTTCTCCATGATTTTGACGCCGTCGGGAAGACGCAGCGTATATTTTTTCACAAGATCCACTGTGTTTCCTCCTTCCGTCAAAGGGCGCCGTGGTTGTTCTGGAACAGCAGGGCCCGATCCTGGGCGGTGCCTGTGCCCCGGTCGTCGCCGTAGCCGTAGTTCCAGTCCGTGGGCAGATCCACGCACTTGACAAGGTGCAGATCCTGGGGCAGGGCGCCGGTGCCGAAGAACTCCTCGGTGAGCTTCCGGTCGGCCAGCTCCAGGGCTTCGGTCTCATCCTCCGCGCAGACGATCACGGAGATGGGCGGGCAGAACACATATTTGGGCTCCGTGGGCTTCTCCCATTGCTTCCGGTCCGCCTCGTAGAAGTATTTTTTCATGCGGAACCTCCTCAATACATCCGGACGTCGGGGATCATCCGGCCGTTTACCCAGGGGTCGTACTTGGCCATGAAGTTCCCGTCGTCGCCGGAGAACTCATACCGGCCCAGCTCCGAGGGATGGACCCAGGCGAATTCGTCGTAGGTCCCGGAGACGGGCTCGGTCTGGAACTTGTTCACTGCTTCGTAATAGCAGTGATAGTCGCATTTGGTGTCGGTGTTGTGGGTGATGTTGCCGCAGGCAATGTGCTCGGCGACGCCGTCCTTTGGCCTCTTGTGTCCCACCATGGTCAGCTTCCCGGGGGTGACCTTCATCTGGAGCTGCTCCCAGGCCACCCGCTCAGCGGCCTCTTCTCCGGATTCCATGGTCCGGATCCGGTCGCAGGGGAACTGCCAGGGGCCGCCCGCCTTCTTACAGATCAGCACGTTGCCGGTGGGGCCGGCATGGTGCTGGATCAGCACGGAAATATACTGCATACTGCGCCTCCTGTCATAGCGTGTACTGATTCTCTTCGGGCCGGTAGCCCTGGGCCTCCAGCTCGGCGCCTACGCGCTCCCGGAACTGGCGGACCGTCTCCTGCCAGACGTCGCGGTCGATCCGACGGACCTCTGCGCCGTCCTCCCGGACGCTGGCCCACTGGGTAAAGCCCCGCCGGGTACTCCTGCATTCAAATCTGTAGGTTTTCAAGTCGTAGCCTCCTTCACTTGTCTGTATCGTCCATCTGCTCCTGCCAGGACATGAAATCCATGTCCTCGGCGGGCAGATTTCCCGTCATATCCAAATAGGCGATGATGCCCTTTTCCGCGGCCACCATAACGCCCATCGGGTTCATGTCCGGCTTCATCCCGATCTCGAACAGGCCGTCGCAGACGGAGGCCAGGTTTTTGATCATGGCCGTGTTTCTCTGGCTCATGACCCAGGCCTTCCGGCGGCCCTCCTCCGCGTCCATTTTGTGGATGAAGCACTGGTACTGACTGCGGAGGATGAACACATACATGATCTCCAGTCCCGAGAGCACCGCCACCATTTTCCCATTGTTCAGGGCTTCCAGGAGCTTTTCCCCGTCCTTTTGCATGGGGGCAAGCTCCACGTCGTTCCGGTGGTCCCCCGGACGGTTCCGGCGGCGTTCCTCCCGCGGCTTTTTATCCTCATCCAACTCCGCGATCCCTCCCTTTCCTGCCGGGTTTTACTCCGGCGCGCACGTTTTCATACTACTATCTGATAAAAACCAGGTTTTTATCAGATGCGGCTGTCGCCTCTGCAAGCAAACAAATAGTTTGCTTGCAGTAGTATCGCACAACTTATCCCCCTGCATAAGATGCAGGGCAGCGGCCATAGGCCGCTGGATTAAAACATGGAAATGTTTTAATCGGATAATAGCATCATCTACACTATACACCCTAGAACGGTACCAAGGTCAACAGGGAAATTGTGAAAAAGGTCTATAGTAAATGTTGGGCTCAGGGAAACGCCTGCCCCCGAAACGGAAGATATAAACCGGCACACCGGGATGCCGCAGCCCATCCCGGTATGATCGCCAAGAAATTGGAAATAGTATAGAAGAAGGAGGTGTTCCCATGGATACGATCCAGATGGGCAGCGTAACCTATGAGCTCCACCGGGTCTACACCGGCGGCAAGACGATCCCGGAGCTGGTGCGGGCGGATCTGCTCCGGCGGGCAGGACAGCAGACGCCGGCGGCGGGGATCGCGGCGGAGATTCCCGGGACCCGCCTGACCGCAGGGAGGCCCACATGAGCGCAGGCGGCCTCCTGGCTTACGGCTATCTGCGCCTGAGCCAGGAGGAAGCCATGGCAGGGGAATCTTCCAGCATTGTAAACCAGCGTCAGTACATTACTGACTACTGCGCCCGCAACGGCATTCGGCTGCTGCGGACCTTTGCGGACGACGGCTGGTCCGGCGGAAACTTCCAGCGGCCGGGATTTCAGGAGATGATGGCCGCCCTGGAGCAGGGCGCCGCCAATCTGGTCCTGACAAAGGACCTGTCCCGGCTGGGCCGCGATATGCGGGAGGCCAGCTACTATGCGGAGACGTTCTTTCCGGAGCACGGCATCCGCTACATCGCCATTGCCGACAACTTCGACACTGAGCAGGAGAACGTCATGGCCCCCTTCCAGTTTGCCATGAACGAGGTCTATCTTCGGGACGGCTCCCGGAAGGTCAAGGACGTGCTCCGAAACAAGCGGACCAACGGCCAGTACTGCGCCTGTCCGCCTTATGGATACAAAAAGGACCAGACGGACAAGAACCGTCTGGTCCCGGATGAAAACACGGCGCCTGTGGTCCAGCGCATCTTCCGGCAGGCGGCCGCGGGGGATTCCTCCCGGAAGATCGCGCTGGATCTCAACGCGGACCGGGTGATCCCACCGCTGAAGTACCGGGTGCTGTACCGAGACAATTTCAGCGAGCAGGGGGCTGCCCGGGCCTCGGATCAGTGGAATTACACCACCGTCAAGCGGATTTTGAAGAACACGGTATATCTTGGCCACACCACCCTGGGCAAGAGCCGGAAGGTCAGCTTCAAGTCCGACAAGAAGGTCCCGGTGCCCCGGGAGAGCTGGGCGGTCACCCTGAACACCCACGAGCCACTGATCTCCGCCTCGGATTTCGAGCTGGCCCAGCGCAATCTGGGCAAGGGCTCCCGGGACTACCGGGCCTATGACAAGGTGCGCAGGAGCATCTTCGGCGGCGTGGCCTTCTGCGCTCTGTGCGGCCATGCTCTGTGCTCCTCCGGCACGGTCTATAAAGGGGAGCGGGAGAAATACTGGTATTTGTCCTGCACCCATCAGCGCCGGGACATCGCCAATCCCTGCCCCGGCGTCCGGATCCGGTATACGGATCTGGTGGAGCTGGTGCGGCAGGATCTGAACAGCCTGATCTGCCTGACCGAAGAACAGACCCGGTCCCTGGTCCAAAGCATGGTGGACCGGGAGACTGCCGGCAGCGGCCTCCGGGCCAAAAAGCGGCAGCTGGACCGCGCCCGGGCGAGGCTCGGCGTCATCGACCGTATGATCACCAAGCTCTATACAGACAACGCCGAGGGCCGCCTGGAGGACGACCGGCTGTCCCGTATGGTAGGGGAACTGGAGGAGGAAGCCCGGGCGCTGAGCCGGACCGTACAGGCGCTTGGATCTGTGGATCTGGCGGCGGAGCGGGAGGAGCAGTACAACCGCTTTTTTGAACTGGCCCGGCAATACTCCGAGATCGACGAGCTGACCCGGGAGACCCTTCTGACCTTCGTGGACCGAATAGAGGTGGGCCCGAAGATCATGGCGGAGGGAAAGAAGGCCGGTTCCCGAAGCAACGCGCCATACACCCAGTCCGTAAGGATATTCTACAAGTTCATCGGCGCCCTGGAAGAGGAGGCGGATAATGAGCAGCCGCAAGAGTGGCTTCAAAACTGAAAGGCATCCCTGCTCCCCGGCCATGCTTGGTCCTTATCGGAGAGCTTCTGCGAGGTACCATAGACGGTATACCCTTCCGCGCTTGCCGAGCCCTGGTAGATTCCCTGTATACCGGGCCATTCAATCCCGATTGCCGGATCGTTCCAGGCGATCCCGCCCTCGTCGAAATGAAAACGTTCCGGGACGTTTTCGCAGTCCGAAAAGCTGCTGAATCCCGCCGGGATCTTCGGATTCCGGCATTTCTTCAACATGCAGCAGGTACACCGACCTCGGCGGCAGCCTCCATCTTGAACTTGTCCAGAGCCTCGCGGGCCTCGGGCACCACAGCGTTGTTGTTAGACTTCATGGCTTAATACTCCTTCCTCGGGCGGTCCTGATTGTATCTGCGAACCGGCCCGTTTTCTGGTCCGTTGACCATCCCTATTGTTGCCCGAAGAAAAGAAAGTATGACGTGTAAAATATGGCAGAAAAACGCCGCTTCGGAGCGCTGGAATGCGGAATGCCTGAAAGGCCCGCGGGCATATGCCGGCGGGCCTTTTGCATCGTCAAATCATCAAATCTGGTTCGCCGCGCCGTAGCCGGTCTGGACGGCAAAGTGGACGTTGCCCACCTGATGGCAATCTCCCACGTAGGAGGTCCTGGGCGCCGCGCCGTAGAGGGCGGCGGCGGCCGCCTTGTTAGGCTTGGCGCCGGTGGCCATGACCACCTCGTCGCAGGGGAGAAGCTGCTCCTGGCCCTGGGCGTTGATGTAACGGACGCCCTCGCCGGTGATCTCCAGATACTTCTGTACGCCGCAGCACTCGTGGAAGCCGGGAAGCTCCTTCCAGGCGGCCTCCAGCATGTCGTGGTAGTGGGCGTGGGCCGCGTCTGTGGCCAGGGCGCGCTGCCGGCACATGACATAGACCTCATGGCCCGTTTCCGCCAGATACATGCCGGTCTCCACACCGGTCTCTGCGCCGCCGATGACGGCGATCCGCTTGCCGAGCTGCTCGGTCTTTCCGTAGACGTCCACCGCCAGATGGACGTTGTCCCGGTCCGCGCCGGGCAGGTCCAGCTTCTCAAAGACGGCGCCCACGGCTACGATCACATGATCAAACTGTCCCTGGGCCAGAAGCTCCTTTGTGGCAGGGGTGTTCAGCAGGATTTTAACGCCTGCCTTTTCACACTGACGGGCCAGATAGTTTTTGAAGTCCGCCAGAGGCCACTTGAAGGAGGCAAACTCCGTGTGGCTGAGCTGACCGCCCAGAACGGCTTCTTTCTCATAGAGGGTCACGTCGTGGCCGCGCTTGGCCGCGGTCATGGCCGCGTACATGCCGCCGGGGCCGCCGCCCACCACGGCCACCTTCTTTTTTCCGGTGATGGGGGCGATCATCCGGTCGATCTTCTCCTCCATGCCCAGCCGGGGGTTGACGGTGCAGAAGCTCCGGAAGCTGTCGGAGCCGTTGGGCACATGGCACTTGTTACAGCGGACGCAGGGCACCACGTCCTCGCCCCGGCCCTCCTCCAGCTTCTGGATATAGTCCGGCTCGCAGATCCAGGTCCGGGCCATGATCACCATATCCGCCTGCTCGGTCCGCAGAAGGTTTTCGCAGTAATCGGGGTCATGGAGGCCTGCCGAAACGCCGATGAGCAGCTTGCCGCCCCGGGAATGCACGTCCTGGGTCAGGGCCGCCGCCAGATCCACACAGGGAGAGGGCTTTGCTCTGGTGGAGGTGAAGCCCGTGGGATGCTGATGGTCCTGGATGCCGTAGCGCACGGCCAGAATGTCGATCTTGCCCTCCAGGGCTCTTGCCAGCTCCAGATTTTGCTGGACCGGGATGCCGGCTTCGATGCCGTCGATGTAGAACTCCAGAGGATAATCCCTGCCCAGGGAGGACTTCAGGGCGTCCGCCATGGCCAGACAGAAGTCGATGTCGCTGCCGCTGGCCTGGGAGATCCGGGTGGTGAGCATCTGGAAGCCCAGCTTTTTGTACCAGATGGCGCTTTTGACCAGATCGTCCAGAATGCCCTGCCGGGCCTTGGGGTCCTTGAACCTGGCCCGCATGGCCGCCCCGGGACCGCCGCCCATGCCGGGAGGGCCTGCCATGCCCGGACCGGGTCCACCGGGACCACCGGGCCCACCGGGCCCTCCAGGACCTCCGGGACCTCCGGGCCCACCGGGGCCGCCGCCCATGGCCGCCGCCTTGCCGGGGGTGGCCTGTCCGGCGGACTCGTCGAGCATGTTGGTCCCCAGGGGATACTGGGCGATGGAACCGTAATACCGAATGGCGTCAATGGCCTGACACAGATAGTTCTGGGTGGAGGTCTTGCGGAAATCCATGATGGAGAAGTGATCCGGGGGGAAATCCGGGTCGGATTCCTGGGCGGAGCCGGTCTCCAGATGGTTGATGTTGACGATGGCCGCGCCCCCTCTGGCCCGATTGGCCAGCATGGTGATCCACTTGTCCGTGGGGTAGGGCTCCGTGCCCTGGATAAAGTGCGGGGTGGCCGCGGCGGCGGTCATCCGGTTTTTCAGCAGGATATTGCCCACCTCCACCGGGGAGAGCAGATATTTGTAGCGTGAATCCATGGCGATCTTCCTTTCTTTTGAATTGATATGATTATAAGGGACAGGACGCCGGTTGTAAATTACCAGGAATCGCGGCGGCGCTATCAATCCTTGCGCGATGTGGTGATTTACCATGTCTTTCCATAGGCAAACAGCCGTTATGGGGCTATTTTCACAAGGAAACACTTCGGATTCTTCCAATAAATGAACAATCTATGAAACATTATGACAAGGCTTTGTGATTTTATTGACAAACAGCCATATGGGCGTTTATACTACAATATGTGAACTGAATAATCATGTGGAACAATCGATGAACAGGAGGTATTTTATGGCATTTATTCAGATGGAAGTCCAGGACCATGTGGCCGTTCTGACCATCGACCGGCCCAAGGCCCTCAATGCCCTCAATTCCGAGGTGCTCTCCGAGCTGGAGCAGGCCGTGGACGGGCTGGATCTGGAAAATGTCCGGGTACTGGTCATCACCGGCAGCGGGGAGAAGAGCTTCGTGGCCGGTGCCGATATCGGTGAGATGAGCACCCTGACCAAGGCAGAGGGCGAGGCCTTCGGCAAGAAGGGCAACGATATTTTCCGGAAGATCGAAACCCTGCCCATTCCCGTCATCGCCGCGGTGAACGGGTTTGCTCTGGGCGGCGGCAACGAGCTGGCCATGAGCTGCGACATCCGGATCTGTTCGGAGAACGCCGTCTTCGGTCAGCCGGAGACAGGTCTGGGCATCACCCCGGGCTTCGGCGGCACCCAGCGGCTTGCCAGGCTGGTCTCTCCCGGCTATGCCAAGCAGCTGCTCTATTCCGCGAAGAACATCAAGGCCCCGGAGGCCCTGCGCATCGGGCTGGTGAACGCGGTCTATCCCGCGGAGGAGCTCATGCCCGCGGCGCTTAAACTGGCCGCGGCTATCGCCGCCAACGCCCCCATTGCCGTCCGTGCCTGCAAGCAGGCGGTGAATCAGGGCCTGGAGCAGCCCATGGACGAGGCCATCGTCCTGGAGGAAAAGCGCTTCGGCGACTGCTTCGAGACGGCGGATCAGGCGGAGGGCATGCGGGCCTTCCTGGCCAAGGAGAAGCACGCCCCCTATCAGAACAGATAAATCCATTCAATACAGCAAGGAGGAAATCATTGTGACAGTCAACAAGATCGCTGTAGTGGGCGCCGGCCAGATGGGCCGGGGCATCGCCCAGGTATTTGCCACCGCAGGCAAGCAGGTCGTGATCTACGACATTTCCCAGGCCATCGTGGACGCCTCCAAGGCCGCCATGGAAAAGGGTATCGCCAAGCTGGTGTCCAAGGAGAAGATGACCCAGGCGGACGCCGACGCACTTCTGAGCCGCATCTCCTTCTCCGCCGACACGGAGTATTCCGACGTGGGCGACGTGGACCTGGTGGTGGAGGCCGCCATCGAGCGCCTGGACCTGAAAAAATCCATCTTCCAGAAGCTGGACAAGGCCACAAAGGACGACTGCATCCTGGCCACCAACACCTCCTCCATCTCCATCACGGAGATCGCCTCCGCCGTGGAGAAGAAGTCCCAGGTCATCGGCATGCACTTCTTCAACCCGCCCGTGGTCATGAAGCTCATCGAGGTCATCCGGGGCGGCAACACCTCCGACGAGGTATATGAGACCGTCTTCGCCCTGGCCCAGGAGATCGGCAAGACTCCCGTCACCGTGTCCGAGGCCCCCGGCTTTGTCTGCAACCGGCTCCTGATCCCCATGCTCAACGAGGCCGTGGAGCTGGTCCAGAACGGGGTCGCCTCCGCCGAGGACATCGACACCGCCATGAAGCTGGGCTGCAACCATCCTATGGGCCCCCTGACCCTGGCGGATTTCATCGGCCTGGACACCTGCCTGGCCATTATGGACACCATCTATGAGGAGACCCACGACAGCAAGTACCGGGCTTCCCTGCTGCTCCGGAAGATGGTCCGGGCGGGCAAGCTGGGCAACAAGACCGGCGAGGGCTTTTTCAAGCACTGATGATCGAAAAACCCCTGTAGGGGCGCTCTCCGAGCGCTTGCCGGTCACGGAATTGCCCGCTTGTCCGCAGGTGATCGGGAGATCGCCCCTGCAAGGCAGAAACCACTTATAGGAGGGCTATCATTTTGGATTTCAATCTGTCAAAAGAAGAGCTCCTGGTCCGGCAGATGTACCGGGAGTTTGCGGAGAACGAGGTCAAGCCTCTGGCCCAGGAGGTGGACGAGGAGGAGCGTTTCCCCGAGGAGACCGTGAAGAAAATGGCCAAGCTGGGCATGATGGGCATCTACCTGCCCAAGGAGTACGGCGGCCAGGGCGCGTCCTATCTCAGCTATATCATGGCTGTGGAGGAGATGAGCAAGGTTTGCGCCACCACCGGCGTTATTATTTCCGCCCACACCAGTCTCTGCGTCAACCCCATCTATGACTTTGGCACCGAGGCCCAGAAAAGGAAGTATCTGCCCAAGCTCTGCTCCGGCGAGTGGCTGGGCGCCTTCGGCCTGACCGAGCCCGGCGCGGGCACCGACGCAGGCGGCGTCAAGACCATGGCTGTGCTGGACGAGAAAGGCGAGAACTACATCCTCAACGGAACCAAGATCTTCATCACCAACTCCGGCTATGCCGACGTGTTCATCATCATTGCCATGACCGACCGGACCAGAGGCCAGCGCGGTCTTTCCGCCTTCATCGTGGAGCGGACTTTCCCCGGCTTCTCCGTGGGCCCCCACGAGAAGAAAATGGGCATCCGCGGCTCCTCCACCTGCGAGCTGATCATGGAGAACTGCGTCGTGCCCAAGGAGAACATGCTGGGCGTGGAGAACAAGGGCTTCAACCTGGCCATGGCCACCCTGAACGGCGGCCGGATCGGCATTGCCGCCCAGGCACTGGGCATCGCCGAGGGCGCCCTGGAGGAGACCATCGCCTACACCAAGGAGCGCAAGCAGTTCGGCAAGTCCATTTTCAAGCAGCAGAACACCCAGTTCCAGCTTGCCAACATGGCCGCCCGGACCGAGGCCGCCAAGTGGCTGGTCTACAAGGCCGCCCTGACCAAGCAGGAGGGGAAGAACTACGCCGTGGACGCCGCCACTGCCAAGCTGGTGGCCGCGGAGGCTGCCATGGACGTCACCACCAAGGCTGTGCAGCTCTTCGGCGGCTACGGCTACACCCGGGACTATCCCGTGGAGCGCATGATGCGGGACGCCAAGATCACCGAGATCTATGAGGGCACCAGCGAGGTCATGCGCATGGTCATCGCGGGCAGTCTGTAAGGGAGGAACGGAATATGAAAATTGTTGTTTGCATCAAGCAGGTGCCCGATACCACCGAGGTGCGCATCGACCCTGTGACCAATACCCTGATCCGGGACGGCGTCCCCGCCATCATCAACCCCGACGACAAGTGCGGCATTGAGGCTGCCCTCCAGATCAAGGATCAGATCCCCGGCACCACCGTCACCGTGGTCACCATGGGCATCTCCTCGGCGGAGATCGCCCTGCGGGAGGCCCTGGCCATGGGCTGCGACGAGGCCGTGCTGCTCACGGACCGGAAGCTGGCCGGCGCGGACACCTGGGCCACCTCCTCCGCCGTGGCGGGGGCCGTGAAGAAGCTGGGAGCGGATCTGGTGATCTGCGGCCGGCAGGCCATCGACGGCGACACCGCCCAGGTGGGCGTCCAGATCGCCATTCACCTGGGGATCCCCGTGACCACCTACGTGGAGAAGCTGGTGGAGGTCAATGAGGAGTCCATCACCGTCCAGCGGCAGTATGAGGACCGGTATCAGACCGTCCGCATGCACTATCCCTGCCTGATCACAGCCATCGGCGACCTGAATCAGCCCCGGTATATGTCTGTGGGCGGCTGCTTCGACGCCTATCAGAAGGAAATCAAGATCATGACCTACGCCGACATTGCCGACGTGGTGGACGAGAGCAACGTGGGTCTCAAGGGCTCTCCCACCTTCGTGGCGGTGTCCACCACCAAGGAGGCCAAGGGCGCGGGCACTGTGCTGAGGGACCTGACCCCGGACGAGGCCGTCTCCGCCATTGTGGAGAAGCTGGCTTCCATGCACATCATTTAAGGGAGGGTCTACAACATGTATAAAGACGTATATGTGTTCTGCGAGCAGCGGGACGGCAACATTCAAAATATCGCCTTTGAGCTCATCGGCAAGGGCCGGGAGCTGGCGGACAGCCTGGGCCAGCAGGTGGTGGCGGTCCTCCCCGGCTATGGGATCGGGGACAAGGCCCAGAGCCTGATTGCCCATGGCGCCGACAGGGTCATCCTGGCGGACAAGCCCATTCTGGAGCACTATTCCACCAAGCCCTATACCGACGTCATGGCCAAGGTCATCGCCGACTGCAAGCCGGAAATCGTCCTCTTCGGCGCGTCCTCCATCGGCCGCGACCTGGCCCCCAGCGTCTCCGCCACGGTCCACACGGGTCTGACCGCGGACTGCACGGGCCTTGCCGTCGGCGACGTGGTGAAGAACGTGAACAACGCCGCGGACAAGGCTGTGGCCGATCAGAGAATCCGGGAGCTGGGCACCGACGTGGCCGTGGAGGACAAGTCCAAGGTCATGACCGGCAAGGACGGCAAGGAGATCCAGATCGTCAACGTGGTCTACACCTATCGCAATCAGCTTCGGATGACCCGTCCCGCCTTCGGCGGCAACATCATCGCCACCATCGCCTGTCTCCAGCACCGGCCCCAGATGGCCACGGTACGCCCCGGCGTCATGCAGGCCCTGCCCGCCGATGACAGCCGCACCGGCGAGGTGATTTCCCTGGATATCGAGCCCACCAACAACCTGGAGGTCCTGGAGACTGTGAAATCCGCCAAAGCCAGCCGTGACATCATCGAGTCCAAGATCCTGGTCTCTGCGGGCCGCGGCATCGGCGGCCCGGAGAAGCTCCCCATGGTGGAAGCCGTGGCCGAAGCCCTGGAGGGCGACGTGTCCGGCTCCCGTGCCGTGGTGGACGCGGGCTGGCTGCCCAAGGACAAGCAGGTGGGTCAGACCGGCAAGACCGTCCGCCCGAGCCTCTATGTGGCCTGCGGCATTTCCGGCGCCATCCAGCACGTGGCCGGCATGGAGGGCAGCGACTATATTATCGCCATCAACAAGGAGGAGTCCGCTCCCATCTTCGACGTGGCGGACCTGGGTATCATCGGCGACGTGAACGCCATCCTGCCCAAGCTGGCCGACGCCATCCACAAGTACAAGGCCGCCAAGCGCGCCGTGTAATTTCCGAAAGCAATCGGAATCCGGCTGGGGGAGCGCGCTCTCCCAGCATTTTTTACCTGTTCTGCGGAGTGGGAAAATCGGGTTGCATTCCGGCCCGATCCCGGTTATAATGGTATCAGAATGAACCGTAATCGGGAAAGGTTGTGAACGTATGTCGGAGATACGCGCTTCCGCAGAGGACTACCTGGAAACCATTCTGATCCTGCACAATAAAAAGGGGAACGTGCGTTCCATAGATATTGCCAATGAGATGGGCTTCAGCAAGCCCAGCGTCAGCGTGGCCATGAAAAACCTGCGGGAAAAGGAGTGCATCTCCGTGGCTCACGACGGGCTCATCACCCTGCTTCCCAGAGGGCAGGAGATCGCCGAGCGGATCTATGAGCGCCACACGGTCCTGTCGGCCCTGCTGGAGGCCCTGGGCGTGTCGCCGGAGACGGCGGCGGAGGACGCCTGCAAAATCGAGCACGTGATCAGCCCGGAGAGCTTTGACGCCGTCAAGAAAAGAGCCTCCGACGCCGGGATCCTGCCCGCAGAATAATATGGAAAAAACAGCAGCCGGAGGATCCGTTCCGGCTGCTGTTTTGTATATCTGCGGGTATCTGTTCAGTCGCTGTCATTCTGAGGAACAAAGTGACGAAGAATCTTGGCGTTATTCACGATTTCAGGTAAAAGATCCTTCGCTTACGCTCAGTTACATCTGCGGAAAAACCGTCACAGGCTTTCTTGCAGGATTGCCTCGATCTCCCCCAGAGAATCGGCAAATCGTATCTTTTCCTGCCGGTCCTCCGAGGACAGGTCCTTTTCGATCATGTGCTCCAGGAGCGTTTTCAGGCCCTCATAATACCCGTCCAGGTTGTAGAGGATGCAGGGGGTGTCCAGATGCTCCAGGGCCACCTTGCTCATGATCTCCGCGATCTCCTCCAGGGTGCCGGTGCCGCCGGGAAAGGCGATAAAGGCGTCTCCCAGCTCGATCATTTTCGCCTTTCGCTCCGTCATGTCCTCGGTGACGATGAGCCGGGTGATGTCGTCGTAGACCAGGCCGGCCTCCACGAAGAACCGGGGCTCCACCCCGGTGACCTGGCCCCCGGACAGGAGCACGCTCTCCGCCAGGACGCCCATGAGTCCCGATTTCGAGCCGCCGTAGATCAGATCGTGGCCGTGGGACCCGATCCAGGTCCCCAGGGCCCGGGCGGCTTCCTGAAACGACGGGTCGTTTCCCTCGTTGGCCCCCAGATAAACCGTGATGTTCACAGGCATTTCCCCTCTTTTCGCATTGTTTTCCGGCCCTATTATATACCGACTGTCGGGGAAAAAGCAACCTCTTGATGGGACTTCCGCAAAAGTGCGTGGCTACACGCGATATTGCTTGCGCTTTCGCAGAAATCCCGGTATTATGGAAGTACCGACATCCCGTAATCCAAACATGAAAAGGAGGTAAAACCCATGAAAAAACGCAAGGCAGTGGTGCTCTACGGCTCCCTGACCGGCAACACCGAGATGGTGGGAAAGGCCATGGCGGAGGTGCTGGAGGAATACGGCTTTGAGACCCGGTGCGAGAAGCTGGCGGCCGGAAAGGACTGGTCCCAGACTCCGGTCCATTTCAAGGACTATGACATCGTGGTCCTGGGCAGCCTGATCGTGGCGGGCCTGCCCTACAAGGAGGTCTATCAGCTTCTGGGACTCCAGGGCAACCGTACCATCAACGGCGTCACCATGACCCCGGGCGCGGCGCCCCCGAACCCCGACGACCATCCCCTGGACCGGCTGAACCGGAACTCCGGCATTCCCGGCATTGTGGCCCCCTCCGTGGCTACCGGCTCCCCCGGAGCCAAGGGCGACAATCTGCCCACCATCTACGGGGTGGTCTATGCCACCTACGGCGGCAGCGGCGTGGGTCCCCCGGAGTGCTACGGCTCCCTGGAGGTCATGGAGGAGCTGCTCCGGGTCAACGGCGTCCGCACCGTGGGCAAGTTTGCCTGTCCCGGCAAGGAAATGCGCCATGAGGCTGTGGACGGCATCGCCAAGGCCCTGAATATCAACATCGCCGACTCCATGGCCATGATCCAGCGCTACACTCTGGACCCGGACGCGGAGGAGTTCCAGAAAATGTCCCCGGAGGACATTGCCACCATCAAGAAATATCTGGGGATCGAGGACGACTATTCCATGCTGGAGGGCAACGATCCCCTGGGCATCGGAAAGCCCGGCTCCACCTTCTGGCACTATGACAGCGGCAAGCGTCCCTCCCAGCGGGACCTGACCAAGGCGAAGATCTTTATGGCGGAGATCATCGAGGACTACTTCCTGACCACCACCGGCGATCCCCGGCCTCCCTACGCCATGTACACCTGCATTAGCTAACGCGGAAAGGACGGTTATGACGGAGGTTGTGAATAGAATGATGCTGTTCCGGGAGGGCTGAGCTATGGCACGGTGCAGAATCACGGTGCTCAAATGCACCCTGGACGAAGAACTGAGGGCAAAATACATCCCCGATCCGGACTATGGCCTCTGCACCTATTTTGAACCGGGGCAGGTCTACTGGTTCGACGGAGGCGAGGCGCCGCCGGAGGGCTTCGGCTGTAAAATCGGCTGGAAGTCCATCCGGGACGAGGCCATGGGCATGACAAGGCCTCAGCCGGAATTCTTTGCCGGAAGGCCCCATGTGGTGTGCTGCAACGACGGCTGCCGCCCGGTGATCTTCCTGCTGGAGCATGTGGAAGCATAACGAAAAACGTACAGGCCCGTGGGCATCGCCCACGGGCCTGTATATTCACAGGATTACTGATTTTTCAGCGCCACATACAGCTCCGCGTTGGTGCAGCACACATAGGGCCCCACATAGAAGATCCCCAGGATGCCCAGCGTCAGAGCGGTGAGCAGATGCCAGCCGATGAAGGACAGGTCCAGCACAAAGGCTCTCCACTTATGTCCGTTCATCATGTTCCGGGACATGGTGATGACCTCGGTGCCGCCCAGCTCCGGATGATCCGCCAGGATGTAGGGCACCATCCGATAGGAATAGGATTTGATGATGGCGGGGATCACAAACAGCAGGCCCCACAGGAGCAGGAAAATGTCGGTAATCAGCATGGTTTTGACTACGTTACCGTAGCTGGGCTTGAAGCCCCGGCTCAGGGTGTCCAGGGCGGCGGGCTCCCGGGTGTTCACCAGGAAGAAGTTGTTGCAGCCCACCGAAAGGGGATTGATCACAAATACGTCCAGCGCAAAGCCCACCAGGCACCCGATCAACACGGCGCCAGCCACAATGCCGGTTACCGCCGCGGCCTGGGCGGAGGTCAGTCCGCTCATGGCCTCCTGGAGCTCGTTCATGTCCTCCTCCAGCTCCTGGGTCTGGCTGACAGGGTTACCCCCATTCAAGCCCGAACGGGCCCCGGATGAAACAGAGCTCAGGCCGCCGCCGATGAACACCAGAAGGATCAGGGCCACCAGGACGGATTTCCAGTAGTTGGCCTTAAACGCGGCCTTGCCTCTGGCCTTTAATTCTTTTCTATCCCACATACATTCTTCCTCCTTCACAGGATTTCGGTCCCTTCGGACCTCTCAAAAATAATAGCACGCAGACTGTGATTTTTCAATAGAGAAAGGGGGCTGATTCGGACCTAAACAAAATGCGGCGTCCAGGCATGGCTGTTTTCTCAAACGGGCGTTTTGTTCAGGGACCGCGTGGCGGTAACGTGATCGTTCATGGCGTTTCTCCCCTATCGCCTGATGCACCTGGTATATGGGCAAAAGCATAGGAAAGCAACCGGAAGACCCCATCCGAAGAGCTGCCTGTCAGCCGTTTCGGATGGGGTTTCCATGTTATACAGCGCCCAGCATGGCCGCGCCGATGATGCCGGCGTCGTTGCCCAGCCTGGCCTTAACCAGCCTTGTCCGCCGGGAGCTGCCTCTGGCATAGTCCTCCCGGTCCAGGATCTCCCGCACGGGAGCGAGGATCGTCTCACCGGCGCCGGCCAGACCGCCGCCGATGGCGAAGATCTCCGGCTGGAAGATGTTCACCAGGCTTGCCACGCCGTCTCCCAGGTATTCCAGGAACTCCCGGACCACGCCAACCGCCAGGTCGTCCCCCTGCTTGTATGCCTCGAAGATCATTTTGCCGTTGACCTTTTCCTTGTCCCCGGCCAGGGCCCATAGAAGGGATTCCGGTGCCCAATCCATGACCCGGAAGGCCTCCCGGATCAGGGCTGTGGCGGAGCAGTAGGTCTCGAAGCAGCCCTTCCGGCCGCAGGTACAGGGGCGGCCGTTGTGTTCGATGACCAGGTGGCCCACCTCCAGCCCGGCGTGGTTCATGCCGGTATAGAGCTTGCCGTTCAGGACCGCGCCGCCGCCGATGCCGGTGCCCAGGGTGATGACCACCATGGAGGAGCTGCCCTTTCCCGCCCCGGCGATGTATTCCCCCAGGGCAGCGCAGCCCGCGTCGTTTTCCATGCGGACCGGCAGGCCGGTTCGCTCCTCGATCATGGCCCCCAGGGGCACATGGTGGAAATCCAGATTAGACCAGTATTCCACCATGCCCCTGTCCGGCTCGATGGTGCCGGGAGAGCCCAGGCCGATGTAGGTCACGGTGCCGTCCGCCTCATTCAGCAGGGTTTTCACATGGTCCGCAATGGCGTCCGCCACTCCCTCGGGGGTCCTGGGGGTGGGGACAGAGCGGTGAGAGACGATTTTGCCGGCTTCAGACACCAGCCCGGCGGCCACGTTGATGCCGCCCAGGTCGATTCCAAGATACAACGCCATCGCCTCCTATTTGGTAACTTCCAGCTTGTCGGTAAAGGTGTAGGTATTGCCCCAGACCTCCACGTCGAGGGGCCCGGTCCCCGTTTCGTTTACCAGCGTCACCGTGTCCGCCGCAGCGTGAACCGCGATTTTCTGGCCCTGCCACATGGCGGTGTAGTCGAGGGATTTCCACGCCTCCGGCAGATTGGGGCTGATGCGGAGATTTCCCCCCAGCATTCTTAGGCCGCCGAAGCCCTGGACGGCGCACTGCCATATTCCTCCGCAGGAGGCCGCGTGGATGCCCGCGTCGGAACTGTGGGGATTGGCGTTGTCCAGGTCGATGAGGCAGGCCTTTTTGTAGAGGTCGTAGCCCATGTCCACGTTGCCCACGTCGGCGGAGAGCATGGAGTGAGTGCAAAGACTTAAACTGGAATCATGCAGACAACGGGGCTCGTAGTAGTTGAAGCTGCTTACTTTTACATCTCTGGGGAACAGGTCCTCCAGCAGATAGAACAGCACCATGACGTCGGCCTGCTTGGAGACCTGCATCTTCGTGATCTGCTCCTGGTTGTAGTCCTTGTAGATACCGCCCACATGGGCCTGCTTTTTGTATTTGGTCAGATCGATGTCCTTCAGGGTCAGATAGGTGGAATCCTGGGGCAGGACCCCGTCCTTGTTGGGCCGGGTCAGGTAGAAGATCTCCGTCTGTTCCTTCCAAACGGGAAGAAGGTCCCCAAGGCCCAGCTTCTCATTCAGCGGGGCATACAGCTCCGGCTTTTCCGCCTGCAGCAGCTCCGCGTATTCAATGGCCCGGTCGATGGTCCATTTGGCCAGATAGTTGGTGAAGGCGTTGTCGTCCACGTGCTCCTTGTACTCGTCGGGACCAACCACGTCGTTGATATGAAGCAGGCCGTCCTCTCCGGGCTCCAGGCGGCTGGCCCAGAACCTGGCGCAGTCGAGGATCAGCTCATAGCCGTACTTGTCCATGAAATCCTGATCTCCGGTGCACATGTAATAAGACCATGCGCCGAAGGCCACATCAGAAGTAATATGGATCTCGATAAAGCCCGTCCAGACCTTGATGAGTTGGCCGGTGACCACGTCGGTACCCATGTATTCCGGAGTCACCTCGCCGTCGTCCAGCCAGGCGGACTCCCAGGGGAATTGCGCGCCGTCATAGCCGTTGTGCTTGGCCTTGGCGTGGGCCCCGGGCAGGGACAGATACCGGTATTCCTCCAGGTTCCGGGCCACCTCGGGCATATTGAAGATGAAGTAGGGCAGGAGGAAGATCTCCGTGTCCCAGAACACGTGGCCCTTGTAGCCCTCGCCCGCCAGACCCTTGGCGCCGATGTTCATGCGGTTGTCGTGGGCAGGCGTCATGAGGGTCAGGTGGTACTGGGCGAAGCGCAGGGCCAGCAGGTCGAAGTCCGGCCCGTCGATTCTTATGGGTGCCCGGTCCCAGACCTGTTCCTGCCACGCCCTGGCGGATTCCTCTGCCAGAGCCGTAAAGCCCGCGGATTCGTCCGCCTGGAGCTGCTCCAGGGCAAAGGCCTGGAGATCGGCCAGTTCCATACCCGCTGCGTCCTTGTCCCTTGTGGTGTACACGTTGCAGTATTTCTCAAAGGTCACGGTATGCCCCATCTTCACCTCCACGGTGAAATTGGAGAACATGTGCCGGCGGCTGATGTTGATGTCGCTGATGGGCTTCACCGGCACGCCGTCCAAAAGGAAATCGTGGGTGGCGTCCAGGACAAAATGGATATTCGATTGAATGGTCCGGGGCACGAACTGGAGATACTTCCTGTCGTAAAACCTGGTTTGCCCTTCCGTGAAGTGCTGGGAGCCGTCGCAGGTCATCCGGCCGTCGATGCCGGAGGTGAACTTGATGGCGGCGTCCTGCTCGGGGATGATGGTAATGCGGAAGGCGATGGTATGGAGCCGCTTCAAGGACACAATGCGCTCGAATTTGATGGCGAAGAGCTCTCCCTTGGGAGACTGCCACATGACCTCCCGCTTGAGAAGGCCTGTTTTCAGATTGATCTCCCGGCTGTAGTGGAGGATCATGCCGCGGGTCAGGTCGAAGCGCTGGCCGTTGAGGCTGATCTCGATGTTGGTGAAGTCGGCGGCGTTGGGCAGCTCCGTGACCTCCTCCTCGGAGAAGCGGTCGTAGGTGCCTGCCACCAGCAGATCTCTCGTCTCCCCCAGATACTTTTCCTCGGCGGCGGCCCGGAGACCCAGATAGCCGTTGCCCTGGGCGAAGCAGGTCTCCACCTTGCCCATAAAGGCCGGGTCGAAGCCGTTTTCCGCGATGGTCCAGCCGTCTTTTTTGCCGAAATTCAGCATGAAAACCCCTCCTTTACAGGATGTTCAGCAGGTCTGCGAAGTTCACGAGATTGTAGTCCTCCTCGCCGCAGTTCTCCGCGTCTCCATGCAGGGCCAGAGCTGTCATGCCTGCCGCCCTGGCCGCCTGGATGCCCGCCTTGGCGTCCTCCACCACGGCGCAGTCAGCGGGGTCCATGCCGATCTTCTTGGCAGAGCACAGGAACACCTCCGGGTCCGGCTTGGAGCGGGTGATGTCCGTGCCGTCGGCGATGGCGTCGAAGAAATCCCCCAGGCCGATGCGCTCCAGGATGAACTTGGTGTTCTTGCTGGAGGAACCGATGGAGAGCTTGTAGCCCCGGTTCCGAAGCTCGATCAGGGTGTCCTTCACCTCGTCGGTGAGATCGGCGGGGGACATGTTTTTCAGCAGCTCCCGATAGGTGTCGTTCTTTTCCTCGGCGAAGGCATCCTTCTGCGCCTGGGTGTAGGTCTCCGCGGCCCGCTCCAGAATGATTTCCAGGGAGGCCATGCGGCTCACGCCCCGGAGCCGGTCGTTGATCTTCTCGTCGAAGTAGATGCCAAGCCTGTCCGCCAATGCCTTCCAGGCCTGATAGTGGAACCGGTCGGTGAAGCAAATGACGCCGTCCAGGTCAAAAATAACGGCTTTTTTTTCAAATTTCATAGCATTGTTCCTCCAGTTTGGTCTTCAAAAAGAGGCCGCTGCGATTTGGGACAGCGGCCTCCGGGTACGCAGCGTCCCCGCCGGAGCCGCCGCACACCCTCAGTGCGGCGGCCCGATGGAGGACGGATCATTTACCGGATACCAACAACCCGGCAAACAGGGAGATTGGGAAATCAGGCGGCCTTTCTCTTCTTTTTGCCGCTGATGAGCAGGGCGATGGCCAGGAGCTCCAGAAGGATCAGCACCACGCCGATGCAGATGTCGATGTTCCGGAACAGGGAGACCATCTTGTCGGGCTGGTTGGCGGGATCGCCGTCGGCGTTGGTGTAGTAGCCGGAGTTGCCCACGGTGTAGAGGATGTTCTTGCAGGCCTCGCGCATGGCGATGGTGGCCGTGGCGCTCTGGTCGGTGAGCTGGTTGGAGGGCGCGGAGGCGAAGCCCAGCATCAGGTCGTTGCCGTTGCGGATGCACTCGTCGGTGATCTGATAGCCGTAGGAGCCGTTGTAGTCCGTCTCCACCATGCCCACGAAGCCCCATTCGTCACGAAGGACGGTCTTGAGCAGGTTGGGGTTGGCGCAGGAGGGCTCCGTGCCGATCCAGTTGAAGGAGGACATGGCCGCAATGCTGGCGCCGGTGTAATTCTTCACCGCGATCTCGAAGGGCCGGAGATAGATCTCGCGGATGGCCTGCTCGGAGGCCCAGGTCAGCAGGAAGGAGCAGCGGTTGCCCTCCTGGTCGTTCAGGGCGAAGTGCTTGATGTAGGGATAGACGCCCTTGGTGGCTGCGCCGTTGATCTCTGCGGAGGCCATCTTGCCGGCGATGACGCCGTCCTCGGAGTAATACTCGAAGTTCCGGCCGGCGAAGGCGTTCCGGTGGGTGTTCATGGCGGGGCCGTACCAGCCGTAGTTGTTGGCGTCCTGATACTCCTGGCCCATGGCGATGCCCATTTCATTGATGAGATCGGTGTTCCAGGTCTGGGCCATGAGGACCTCGGCGGGATAGGCCGTGCCGTAGGCGCCGGTGATGAAGTTGGAAAGGCCGGCGGGGCCGTCGCAGTCGGAGGTGGCGGGCTTGCCCACGGACTCAATGGCCGCGGTCTGCCAGCCGCCCAGGTTGATCATCAGAGACATATCGTCGTAGGTGAGCTGATCGAGGAGCTGCTCCCACTGGGGATCGTCATAGGACTTTCCGGCCAGATCGTAGAGGGACAGGCCGTTGTCCGCGCCCTGGGTGGGCATGGCGTCGGAGGCGTTGTCGTACTTGGTAGGATCGTAATAGGCGAAGCTCTTGGGCTCCACAGCCGCCCGAACCTCTGCGCTCATCTCAAAGCTTGTGGGGACGGCGGTGGCGGTCTCATAGTTGGCGAAGCCGTCGGCACGGGAGAGCTGCTCGAAATCGCCCCGGGCGTAGTCCTCAAACCGGTTGTTGGCGGGGATCAGATCGCTGGCCCGGCCGGAGGAGTAGTCGATGTCGGAGGCAACATTGAAGGTCTCCTCGGCCACCACGGTGTGGGAGTCGGAGCGGACGGAGACGATGTAGTCGCCGGCCTCCAGAATGTAGCCGCCGCCGGAAACCTTGATGCCCGTGTCATAGGCCGCGAACTCCTCCTTGGGGATGGAGAAGGACAGGGTCTCGGAGGCCCCGGGGGCCAGCTCAGAGGTCTTCTTGAAGTCGATCAGGTTCACGCTGGCCTTTTCAATGCCGCCGTTCTCGTAGGGAGGCGTGAAATAGATTTCCGCCACGTCCTTGCCGGCCACGGATCCGGTGTTGGTGACGCTGACGTCAAAGGTCACGTTGTCGCCGTCGGCCTTGAAATTGGAGATGGTCTTGTCGAAGGTGGTGTAGGAAAGGCCGTAGCCGAAGGGATACTGGACCGCGTCCTCATAGGTGATCAGGCCCTCTTCCGCGGCCGTCTCATAGAACTTGTAGCCCACATAAATGCCTTCCACGTAGTTCACGAAGGCCATGTTGCCCTCGTAAGCGCCGTCGGCGGCGGCAATGGCGTTCTTGAGATCGTCCACGTTGCTGTAAGCGAAGTTGCCGAAGTTGTTCCAGGTGGGGGTGGCGGTGAGATCCTTCACGAAGGTGTCCACGGTCTTGCCCGAGGGATTTACGGAGCCGGCCATGATTTCACCCAAGCCCGCAAGGCCTGTGTTGCCCGCGCCGGGGGCGAAGATGACGGCGCCGATCTGGGGATAATCGTCCACCCAGCCCAGCTCCATGGCGTTGTTGGCGTTGATGACCACCACGACCTTGTCGAATTCGGAGCAGACCTTCTCCACCATGTTTTCCTCGGTGACGGACAGCTCCAGATAGTGCTCGCCCTGCTCGAAGTCGTCGTAGGAGCCGTTGTTGGTGTAAACGCCGTTGTAGTAGCCGTACTGGCCGGTGACGGAGACCTGGTCGGCGATATTGTAGGTGCCGTGGATCACGGCGTACATGTCGGCGGGCAGGTCCGCGCCCTCGCCGCCGGACCGGGAGATCACGATGACGGCCGTGTCGGAGAAGGACTTGGCCTGGGACATGACGGAATCGGTGTAGGCGTCGGCGGTGGGCTCGGGCAGGGTCCAATCCTGAGACTGCATGGCCACCACGGGACGGTCCGCCCGGTAGTCCACATACATCTGGGTCAGGTCAGCATTGGTGGTGAAGCCCGCGTCGCTTAAGGACTGGAGAATGCCGATGGCGCTGGAGCCGTCAGACGAACCGGAGCCGGTGCCGCCCAGGATGGGATTGGTGGAGCCCCAGCCGAAGACGTTCAGGTTGCCCCCGGACAGAGGCAGGAGTCCGTCGTTCTTCATCAGAACGATGCCCTCCTCGCCCACCTTCTTGATCACGTCCTTGGAGGCGGCAATGGTGTCGTCCTGGAGATTCACGCCGGAGCCGTTGAGGAAGGTGGAGATGTTGCTGCGCAGCTCGTTGAAGCACATGACGTTCACCAATATGGCGACCACCAGGATGAAGGCCACCACGGCGGTGAGCCGGGTGAAGGCCCGGGTGCCCTTCTTGAGCCAATGGGCAACGATCAGGATGATGACCAGCACGCCCAGGGCGATGAGGATGCCGTAGACGTACTTGAGGCATGAAGTAAGATACGAGGCAAAATCCGCCTCGCTGACGCCCATATTATAAAATACGGGGCCAAGGGTGTTGGTTAGAAAGTTTTGCATGGTACTCCTCCTTACTTTTTATAGAGTGAAGATTGGAGAGTTGAGAGTGGAGATTTTTATATCACATCTCGGCTCATGGCTCTTTAATTCATCACTCTGAATTACGATTATTCTGAAGTCTGGAGTGTGCTTATCTTCACGCTCCACTCTTCACTTTCCACTCTCCTCCTTGGGCGCTTCGCCCTCGGGGAAGATGATCATGAACACGAAGAACATGATCACCATGGAGACGCCGCCGATGATGACCGTCTGGATCAGGCTGAACACGCCCGTTCCCAGATGATCCACGATGACCGGCTTGAAGAGGTTGGTCAGGCCGCCGGTGATCAGGGAGATCAGCACCCAGGCAATGAAATACCAGAAGATCTGGAAGGCCACGTTTCCGTGGGACTTGAAGGTGATGTTCCGCTGGAGGGGGAAGTTGATGCACTGGGCGATAAACGGGGCCACCCAGTTAGCGATGGCCGCACCCAGGCCGCCGCCGATCATGACCTTTCCGGCGGCGTCATAGAGCACTTCCGCGCCGACGAGGCACCATTTCACATGAGAGCCCAGCAGGTCGAATTCCACGCCCTTGGGCCACATGGCCTCCGTGGCCGCCAGCTTTTCACCCAAAAGGCCGGGCAGGAACAGCAGGATCAGGAACTGGATGATGGTGACGCCCATGGAGAACACAAAGAAATAGAAAATCTTGTAGACCCACTTTGCCAATGTGGGGGACTTCTCCTCAAATCCCCGCCATTTTGGCATCCACCATGCCATAAAGGCGTTTTGTTTTTTCTCTTCCAATCAAATCACTCCTTCTTTGTTGCCTTCCCCTATGATAGGGAAGGCGGCCGCTATCAGGCGGACGGATGAGGTTCCTCCTTCTAAGCTTTTTTGAATGACAGCACCACATCCGCAAAGAAGTCGATGCAGATGATGGCGAAAATCACGCCCCAGACGAAGTGGTGGTTCACGAACAGAAGGACTGTCAGCACCGCCACGATCAGGGTAAGGATGATGGCAAGGACGGGATTGATGCCGTTTGCGTTCATAATGATTCCTCCTCCTTACTTCATGGCTTTGGCCTTTTTCATGACGCCCTTCTGTTTGAAGAACCCGCCGATGAGACCGATTAACCCCTTGCAGAAGGCGATGCCGTGGCCGTTGACGATCTGGACGATGCTCTCGCACATGTCCTGAGAAACCATGCCGCCGGCCATTTTGCCGATGGCCCGGAAGGGCATGTTGTAGATGAAGATGATGTTGAGGTCCGGCTTGCCCGCGGC
>CAJOHR010000023.1:0-20140 GCA_905234425.1 uncultured Oscillospiraceae bacterium
TGAGGGATTTACCAGCTTGGAGCCATCCAGCCGCAAACCCGCATGAATGCTGAGTTTTTTGAAGTTTTGCTTTACCCTTCCCAAACAACGTATGTTCAACGAATGGTACGCTTCGCAGACCAGCAAGAAGGTTCGTGCGGTATGGGCCATGAAAGCGGCGAATGGTCAGCGGACTAATTTTAATGTCCCTTACGGCTATAAGCGCGACCCGGATGATCAGGAAAAGTGGCTGATTGATGAGCCAGCCGCTGAGGTGGTCAAATCGATCTTTGAATTGTGCATCGGTGGGAAAGGACCGGAATCCATCGCCCGGCATCTGGAACGTGAAAAGATTTTGACGCCCTGCGCCCATTATATCACCACAGGCGAGAAAAAGGCTAATCACACCATGCCCAAGAATCCGTACAGGTGGAAGAACAGTACAGTGAGCGCGATCCTTGAAAACCGCGTCTACACCGGCTGTACGGTCAAGCTCAAAACCACCACGGTCAGCTACAAGGTCCACAAGATGATCTACAAGCCGGAGGATGAATGGATCATTACCCCGAATACCCAGGAGGCAATCGTGGACGAAAACACATGGCTCCGGGTACAGGAGCTGCGGAAGAACAAGCGCCGCCCGACGGCTACCGGACGCAAGAGCCTTTTCGCCGGCCTGATATTCTGCGCGGATTGCGGCTCCAAGCTCCACTTCTGCGCCTCCAAAAGTCTGCGGCGGGACCAGGAGTTTTACCGCTGCGCCAAGTATAAATCCGGGCGCGGAGAATGCACCATTCACTATATCCGAGATGTGGTCTTGCAGCAGATCGTGTTAGAAGCTGTCGGGGAACTAGCTGATTTCGTCCGGTGCTATGAGCCGGTATTTCTGTACTTGGTCTCGAAGAACAGCACTGCCGGAAGAAAGCAGGAGATAAAAGACCTCAAGCTGAACATTGATGCGGCGCGTCGGCGTATTGACGAGCTAGACCATCTCATTTCCCGCATCTACGAGGACAACGTACTCGGACGGTTATCGGATGAACGGTATGAGCGGATGTCCGCCGGATATGAAAAGGAACAGCATGACCTGATGCTCACCGTGGCTGAAAATGAAAAGCGTCTCCATGACATGGAGACGGAACGTACTGATCTGCACATGCTTCTCAAGGGTCTGCGGGAATTTACAGAGGTTCGAAAGTTGACGCCGGAGATTGTCAACACTTTGATCAGGCGCATTGAGGTCCATAACAGTGACCGTTCCAGCGGCCATATCCGGGTCAAGGTGGATTTTTATTTCACCGCTGTGGGAATGATCGACATCCCCACTGAGAAAGAGATCTCAGCTATGATGGCTGAAATTCAAGGCGGCGCTTTGCAGAACCAAATCACAGCTTAACAGAGTAGAGAAACGGTGTAACCTCCGTGATGAAGATTACACCGTTTCTCTTACATAAGAAAATTACTTCCTTATGACCCGTAGCCCTTGCAGTTTCAGGGCTTTCATGGTGGACGATAACGGACTCGAACCGCTGACCCTTCGCACGTCAAGCGAATGCTCTACCAGCTGAGCTAATCGTCCAAAGACGAGTGTTATTATACCACGGTTTTTGAGATTGTCAAGTTATTTTATAAAAAACAGCAGAGGTTCCTTCACGCGGCCTGTTTGGAGGGGCCGATACTCAATATGACAAGGGCGGTCAGGACCAGAATCATGCCGATCACCGCGGAGATGGTGGGCGTCTCCGAGAACACCAGAAAGCCCAGCAGGGTCGCCACCACCGGCTCCACAGACGCCATGACCGAGGCGGGACCGTTTTCCACCTGGGAAAGTCCGGCGGTGTACAGCAGATAGGGGAGGATCGTGGTGACGATGCAGTAGAATACCAGAAAGCCCAGCAGCAGCAGACCGTATGTATGGAGCGCGCTTAGAATGGCGCGGAAATCCGTGAAGAAGGCGCCGCCGATGGCGGCCATGAGAAAGGTGTAGTTGGTGATGGTGATGCTGGAAAGCCCCTGATTCAGGCCGATGCGGGAAAAAATGCTGTAGAGAGCATAGCCGAAGCCGGAGCCCAGACCCAGAAGCAGTCCCGCAGCGGTAAGGCTTGCCGTGGCGGAGGCAATGCCGCTGACAAGGCAGCAGCCGGAAAAGGCCAGCAGAAGCGCAAGCGCTTTCCGCAGGGTGAGCTTTTCACGGAACAGGGGAATGCTCATGAGCATGACGAAAATGGGCGCGGTATAGAGCAGAATGGCCGCTGCGGAGAGATTCATGGTAGCGATGGTGGAGAAATAACAGAAGTTGAAGAAGACCATACTGAGGACGCCGGTGCCGATCAAGGGCCAGATATTCTTCAGCCGGATTTTCAGAAGGGAACGATCCCGTAGGGCGGTGCAGGGGAACAGGATCAGCATGGCGATGATGCTGCGGGCCTCCACGATCTCCATGGAGGACAGCCCCATGGCGCCCAGATGACGGACGAACAGCCCCATGGTGCCCCAGAGGCAGCCGGCAGTGATGATGAGAAGGGGTGCGAAGCGTTTCAGCGGAATCACCTCCACAGGGAAACAGCGTTGGAGGGACAGAAATCTGTCCCTCCGTAAGTATTTTTACCGGTCCCGCATGGACACGTAGGGACGGTACAGGTTCAGAGATTTGTAGGCCGGGCGGATGATCCGGTTGGAGGTCATGACCTCCTCGATCCGATGGCTGCACCAGCCGGCGATCCGGGCGATAGCAAAGATCGGCGTGAACAGATCCTCGGGGATGTTCAGCATTCTGTAGACCAGACCGGAATAGAAGTCCACATTGGCGCACATGGTCTTGTCCGACCCGGTGACCCGGGCAAAGACGCAGGGACTGAGCCGCTCGATGGACTCCAGAAGGTCCAGCTCCTGGGCAAGACCGGTTTTCTCCGCAAGGGAGCGGGCGGCGCGCTTGAGCACCGTGGCCCGGGGATCGGACCTGGTATAAATGGCGTGGCCGATGCCGTAGATCAGACCGGAGCCGTCTCCGGCCTCTTTGTTGAGGATCTTCTCCAAATAGGCGGAGACCTCCTCGTCGTCCTTCCAGTCGCCCACATTTGCCTTGATCTCCTCAAACATGGCCGCGACCCGCTGGTTGGCGCCGCCGTGCTTGGGACCTTTCAGAGAGCCCACCGCAGCGGCAATGGCGGAATAGGTGTCGGTGCCGGAGGAGGAGAGGACGCGGCAGGTAAAAGCGGAGTTGTTGCCGCCGCCGTGTTCCGCGTGGATCACAAGGCAGAGGTCCAGAAGCCGGGCTTCCTCCTCGGTGAACTTGGAATCCAGCCGGGTGGTAGCCAGGAAATTCTCCGCAATGGAGTATTCCGGCACGGGACGATGGAGCACCAGAGAGCCGCCGTCAAAATAGTGGACCTTGGTGGCGTAGGCGTGGGCCACGATCATGGGGAACCGGGCCACGAGCTGGATGCACTGGCGGACCATATTCCGAAGCTCTGTGCTGTCGGGATTGTCGTCATAGGAGTAGAGGGCCAGAACACTCCGGGCCAGTTTATTCATGATGTTGGCGCTGGGGGCCTTGAGGATCATATCCTCGGTGAACCCGTCGGGGAGAGCCATGGTATCCGACAGCAGGGTGCGGAAGGCCTCATACTCTGTGCGGGTGGGCAGACGGCCCAGGAGAAGCAGATAGGCGATTTCCTCGAATCCGAAGCGCTGTTCCCGGGTGAAGCCGTCGATCAGGTCCATGATGTCATAGCCCCGATAGAACAGGCGGCCCTCCATGGGGTTCTTCTCACCGTCGATGATGGAATAGCCTTGGACGGAGCCGATTTTCGTGCAGCCCACCATGACGCCGGTGCCATCGGCGTTGCGGAGACCGCGCTTGATATCCACGTTGTCGCGGGTGCTGATCTGAAAAGCAGTACTGTTTTCCAGTTCGGTACATAGAGTATCAATGAAGGTCGCGGGCGATGAATAGAAAACAGACAATAGCTGCACCTCCGAAAGAATTGTTGCGTGAGTGTATCATTTATCATATCAGATATTTTTCCGGGCGTCAACCAGGAAAGTCCTGGAATTTATCCGAGAATTCAAATGAATTGACATGAAACAGGAGAAAATGCCGAAATTACATGGAAGGTTCAAAAATGAATGCGACAGAAAACTGACTTGCAATTTGGAGGGATACGGATGAGAGATCGAATCATAGCGGGCGCATTGGCGGCAGTTTCTGTCCTGATTCTGCCCCAGGTGCTGCCAAAAATGCTGCCCATTGCGCCCCAACTGCAAGCGGAGCAGCCCGACGTCATATCTTCGGCGGAAACCGAGGCGGCTACGCTGCCGGAGATTCAGGGGCGGCACGTTTCGGAGATCGTGATCCATCAGGGAGCGGAAGACAAAGCGGAAGCGGTACCGGAGACGGAGGACCAGAGGATCTCAGTGACAGTGAACATCGGAGGCGAAGATCAGGTCATGAGCCTGTCGGACTACCTCTGCGGCGTGCTGATGGGGGAGATGCCGGCCTCTTTTCCGGAGGAGGCGCTGAAGGCCCAGGCTGTGGCAGCCCGGACCTATACGCTCCGGCGGATGGAGAGCGGCGGGGTGCTCTCCGATGACCCGGCGGTCTGTCAGGCCTATTGTTCTCCGGCTCAGGCGGCGGAGAAATATGGGGAGGACGCGGAGCTGTATATCCAAAAGGTCTGCCAGGCGGTTTCCGAGACGGACGGCCAGGTGATGACCTACGACGGCGACCTGATCGCCGCCACATATTTCTCCTGCTCCGGCGGCAAAACGGAATCCGCCCAGGCGGTCTGGGGCAGCGAGATCCCGTACCTTGTCAGTGTGGACAGCCCCGGTGAGGAGGACGCCAGAAGCTACGAGAGCACAGTGACCCTGGAGCTGGAGGATTTTCTAAACACCCTGGATATCAGTGACCCGGCGGTGGAACGAATCCAATACACAGACGGAGGCGGCGTGGAGACCATGGTTATCGACGGAAAGACCTTTTCCGGGGTGGAGCTTCGGGCGCTTCTGGGCCTCCGGTCCACGAATTTCACCATGGAGGTATCCGCTGATCAGGTGACCTTTCATGTGCTGGGCTACGGCCATCGGGTGGGACTGAGCCAGTACGGCGCCAAAGCCATGGCGGAGGCAGGACACACCTATCGGGAAATCCTGACCTGGTACTATTCCGGGGCGGAGCTGGAGGAAGTGTGATTTTCTGGAAATCGGCATTTGCGATTTTTAAGAGTTTCTGATATAATAAAACATAAGGCAACGCCGGAGTTGTGTACTGCGGCGCCCTCAAAACCAAGGAAGGTGGGAAGGCAAATCAGCCGAGCACATGAAAAAGAGAAGAACAATATCCATGATCCTTTTGGTTGTAATGCTTTTTGCGATGCTTCCCACCACCGTCCTGGCCGACGGGGACGGAAAGCCCGACGGATGGTGGCCGGCGCTGGACGCCTATAATCAGGCCCGGACAGCCTATGATCAGGCCGCGGCCCAGGGAAAGGCGGGAAGCAATTCCCAGGTGGAAAAGGACTTTCTGACCGCAGGCGACAACTACGTTCAGGTGCTTATGTCCGTATCGCGGAACAGCTTTACGGCGGAGAACCTCTACAACGTGTACAATGACAGACGGTCAAGAAACATTTTTGAGAACCGGAACGACTATACCGCCGCTGCGGACAATATCAAAAAGCTCATGGATATCAGCCAGTGGGCCACGGACAACGGCGTCCACGATTATACCGATATGGTCCTGACCTGCCGGGCAAGGCTGAGCGTACTGGAGCCCCGGACGGGCGTCTATGCCCTCTCCTACACCCAGAAAAACACCTACGGCTCCAAGATCGCCGCCTCCAGCGGAACCTATTACGGCGCCGTGGAGACCAGCGAGAATTACGATCAGCGCACCATTACCTCCTTCTATGTGGAGCTGGAGGAGCGCAGCATCGCCGATCACGCCTACCGGATCGACACCTATGCCGACGGCTCCCGGGTGCTCCAGATCAACCTGAACTTCAAGAACGAAGGCACCACCGCCAAAAAGGTCCCCAGCGGCGCCTATGACAGCCTTCTCCAGGATGGCCTTTCCTATCTGGCCACGGTGAACAGCCCTGTGCTCCTTCGGATCGGTGCGGAGATGGATAACTGGCGCGACCGGGCCACGCCCCAGGAGTTTATTGCGGCCTACCGGTACATTGCCGCCAAGGCCCGCTCCCTCTGCCCCAAGGCGGAGCTTGTCTGGAGCCCCAACTATGTGGCGGATTTCTACACCTCCGCCGAGAGCTATTATCCCGGGGACGACGTGGTGGATTGGGTCGGCGTGTCCCTCTACTACAATTACGCCTCCACCAATAATTCCGCCGCCTGGATCGAGTTTGCCAAGAAGTATCAGTACGCCGATCCGGTGCTGGTGGCCATGAGCGTGATGGATATTGCCGTCAGCCATAAGAAGCCCTTTATCGTCACCGAGGGCGGCGCCATCCGGGATGCGGCCCATGACGGCACGGGGATCCAGTGGACGGCCAAAAAGGCCGCCAAGGAGTATTCCACCCTGAATATGGTCTATCCTCAGGTGAAGGCCATCGTCTACTTTGATACGGTCAATCCCAGCGGCACAAACGACTACCGGATCCAGGGCCAGGTCAAAACCGCCGTGGATCAGGCGATTGCCGAAAATCCGGCGATGATTCAGCCCGGAACGGCCTCCGCCGGCACCTGGATTCCCATTACGGGCTACAAAGAGAAGCCTGGCGACATCCTGCTCATCGGTGCGGCGGGACACACGTTCAAAAACGCCGACATGAGCGCCGTATACAAGCTGGACGGCAGCAAGGCTGCCTCCACCGGCGGATCGCCCAACTATCTGAAGCTGAATATGAGCGCCCTGCGCACCGGCAAGCACAAGCTGGAGGTCACCCTGTCCGACGGATATGGATATTCTGCTGCAAAGACCTATACCCTGCTTGTCACTGGAGACGGAGCGGTTCAGATCAGCGAGGGCTGGACCGACGGCGGCTATACGGCCACGCCCTTTTCTGACGTGCCGGACAGCGCCTATTATGTGGACGCCGTGAACTGGGCCTATTATCACGAGCCCCAGATCACCGACGGCACCGGCCACGGCAAGTTCTCGCCGGAAGCCCCGGTGGACAGGGGACAGACCGTGACCTTCCTGTGGCGGGCGGCAGGCAAGCCGGAGCCACAAACCAAGGTCAATCCCTTCAAGGACGTGAAGGAGACGGATTATTTCTATAAGGCGGTACTCTGGGCTGTTGAAAAGGGGATCACCAACGGTACCAACAGTGACGGGACCAAATTCTCGCCCAAGGACCCGGTGAAGCGCAATCAGCTGGTGACCTTCCTGTGGCGGAGCCTGGACCGACCCGGGGACACGGGCAGCAGCGTCTGGTATGAGGACGCGGAGCGCTGGGCCAACGAAAACGGACTGCTCACCGGCACAGCGGTGGCCTATCAGGGCAAGGACAACTGCCCCCGGCAGGATGTGGTGCTCTATCTCTACCGCGCCCTGGAAAACAAATAACGAAGCATAAGAGCGCCTCCCCGAGACGGAACTGTTTCGGGGAGGCGCAAAATTTAATACGACACTTGTTTTCCCGGGCCTTTTCGGTTATGATGGAGACAGAAGACAAAGATGAAGCTGCAATAAGGAGGAATATGAAATGGAGACCAGACCTTATGTTTCCTGGGACCTGATGAACCGGTTTATGATCGACGTCTTTCAGGCGGCCGGCGTACCGGAGGAGGATGCCAAAATCTGCGCCGATGTGCTGCTCGAGAGTGACCGCCGGGGCATTGAGAGCCACGGCTGCAACCGCTTCAAGCCCATCTATCTCGACCGGATCGCCAACGGCACCCTGATGCCTGTGACAAAGCTGGATATCGTCAAGGAGACGCCCACCACGGTGGTCATGGACGCCAACAACGGCATGGGCATGGTGGCAAGCTACCACATGATGGAAAAGCTCATTGAAAAGGCCGGACAGTACGGCATGGCCGGCGGCGCAATTTTCAACTCCACCCACTACGGCATCGCAGGCTACTGGACCTCCATGGCGGAGAAGGCGGGGATGATCGGCATCACCGGCACCAACGCAAGGCCCTCCGTGGCTCCCACCTTCGGCGTGGAGCCCATGATGGGTACCAACCCCTTCACCTTTTCGATGCCCACAGACGAGGAATTCCCCTTTAACTTTGACTGCGCCACCAGCATCGTCCAGAACGGCAAGATCGAATACTACGCCCGGATGGGGAAGGAGACGCCTCCCGGCCTGGTGGTCACCAAGGACGGCGGCACCATGACCGATTCTCCCGAGATTCTGAAGGAAATGCGGGCGGGCAATTGCGCCCTGCTGCCCATCGGCGGCCTGGGAGAGGAGACCGGCGGCTACAAGGGCTACGGCTTTACCACCATTGTGGAGATCCTGTCCGCGGCCCTGGCAGGCGGACCTTACATGAAGGAGCTCAGCGGAAAGAACCCCGACGGCTCCAACCGGATGTACCGGCTGGGACACTTCTTCTTTGTGATCAACCCGGCGTTCTTTATGGGTCTCGACACCTTCAAATCTACGGCAGGCGGCATTCTCCGGGGCCTTCGGAATTCTGAACGGGCCCCGGGCGCGGAGCGGATCTATACCGCCGGAGAGAAGGAATACCTGGCCTGGCAGGAGCGGAAGGACAAGGGCGTTCCCGTCAGCGAATCGGTCCAGAAGGAGCTTCTGGAGCTGCGGGACAAGTACAATCTGCCCTATACCTTCCCCTTTGAATGAGCATCATTGAAAACAGCGGGCGCGCCTTGCATGGCGTGTCCGCTGTTTTCTCAAGGCGTGTCGGTCAACAGGATCAGATGCCGCAGCCAGGCCGTGTCCTCCCGGTCGATGGCGCCGGTGAGGCGCGTCAGAAGGATATAGAGCAGGAGGAATCCGCTGCCGCGAAGCAGGACCCAGCCAAGATCACCGCCACCCGGCCAGAAATTCATAACAAGCAGGCTGACGGCGCAGCAGAAGGCGGACCGGACCGTGGTGCGGAACCGGGGCAGAAAGCCGGTGACGACCAGGAGCCGCCGGATGGACAGGAAGAAGTTCAGCGCGTGGGAAACGGTATAAGCTGCCAGAAATCCGCCCAGCCCACAGCGGGGCAGCAGAAGGACCAGCAGCCCCACGTCCAGCAGCGAGGTGAGGGTGTTGTACCGGACGGAATGGACCTGCTGGGACAGACCCTTGAGTATGCCGTCCGTGATGGCGTCGGCGTAGAGAATGGGAATGAGCGGGGCATAAATCCGGATATAGACGCCGGCCTCCCGGCTTTTGAACAGGAATAGCCCCAGCTCCTCACCCAGAAGGAAGCAGATCCCGGCAGTACCAAGCGCAAACAGGACCGTGAGCCGGAGACACCGGTCGGTAAGCGCGATAATGCGCTGGGAATTGCGCCTGGCCCGGCCTTTTGCCATCTCCGGTACCAGCAGATCACTGATGGAATACAGGATGACGCTGGGGAAGGTGATCACCGGGAACACCATGCCGCAGACAGTGCCGTATTGGGCGATGGCTGTCTCATGGTCCTCTCCGCCGCTCTGAAGCCCTCGGGGAACCAGGAGATGCTCCAGGGTGGTGAGACCGCTGCGGAGAATATCGTTGAGCCCCAGAGGCACTGTGAGCCTCAGAAGCCGCACCATCATGGGCTTCATGGGAAGCAGCGGAACGGACCCAATTGCGTGGGCATACCGAAGGAGAAGATACAGGGTACACAGGGTCGTGGCGATGGAAGAACCGAGAAACACGGCGGCACAGGGGTCCTGACGGCCCAGTCCCGTTCCCAGCAGCACCACCACAAGTCCGATGGAGCCGATCCGCTCCACCAGCTCCTGACATACCAGCTCTGTGACCCGTCCTGCGGCAGTGAAATATCCGGCCAGAACGGCCCAGACGCAGTTGACGGGCAGAAAGACGGCGAGAATTTTCAAGGGGCCCGCAGCGGTGGCGTCCTCTATCCACCAGCGGGAGAGCAGCGGAGAAGCCAGAAAAAGCCCTGCCGCTGCCAGAGAACTGAGCGCGATCCCGTAGAGAAAGCAGCACCGGATGGCCGTACGGACCCCGGAGATCCGGCCCATGCCTGCTTCCTCCGCCGCCAGACAGGTGGCGGCGATCCGGACGCCGCCGGAGGCCAGGATGGCCGCGAAGTTCCCCACCGTGAGAAGCAGCTGCAGCCGGCCCAGACCAGCGGCCCCCATGACGCCGGAGATATAGACCTGAAAGATCATCTGGACCAGCCGGAGCGCCACGGAGCCCAGGGTCAGCAGCAGCGCGCTGTAAAAGAGATTGCCTCTTTTTTTCAAACCTGCCCGCTTGCCCATGGCGTTCACCCCCGAAAAAGCCTATTCCGGGAAACGGAAAAATATGTGGACATGCCAAAGGACGCCGCGACGGTTATGGTTCCGTCGCGGCGTCCTTATAATTGCAGTATTATTCCGGCAGGGGAGCGGGGTCCATCATAGAACGGAAGGTGTCGCCGTCCATAGTCTCGTGCTCCAGAAGGTAGTCGGACACGGCCTGGAGCTTGTCTAGGTTGTCCTTCAGAATGGTCTCACAGGTCTGATAGGCGTTCTGCAGCGTCTCCTGGACCTCCCGGTCGATTGCGGCGGCGGATTCCTCGGAATAGCTCTTGGTGTGGCCGTAGTCCCGGCCGATAAACACCTGTCCGTCGGAATCATAGGAGACAGGGCCCAGCTTTGCGCTCATGCCGTACTTGGTGATCATCTGCCTGGCGATGGAGGTGGCCCGCTGAATGTCGTTGGAGGCGCCGGTAGAGATATCGTCCAGCATCAGCGCCTCGGCCACCCGGCCGCCCAGCAGGGAGACGATCTGCTCCAGCATCTCGTTCCGGCTCATGTAGCTGTGGTCCTCCGTGGGCAGGGAGATGGTCATGCCGCCTGCCATGCCCCGGGGAACAATGGTGATCTGGTGGACCGGATCGTGGTGAGGGAGCTGGTGCATAACGATGGCGTGGCCCGCCTCGTGGACCGCGGTGAGCTTCCGCTCCCGCTCCGGCACCACCCGGCTCTTTTTCTCTGGTCCGGCGATGACCTTGATCATGGAGGCCTCCAGATCCTCCATGCGAATCACGGGCCGTCCCAGCTTGGCCGCCCGGAGGGCCGATTCGTTCATCAGATTCTGGAGATCCGCGCCGGTGAAGCCCGCGGTCTGCTTGGCGATCACGTCCAGCTTCACATCGTCGCTGAGGGGCTTGTTCTTGGAGTGGACCCGGAGAATGGCCTCCCGGCCCTTGGTGTCGGGGGTGCCCACATAGATCTGCCGGTCAAACCGGCCGGGACGCAGGAGGGCGTTGTCCAGAATGTCCACCCGGTTGGTGGCCGCCATGACGATGACGCCCTCATTGTTGTTGAAGCCGTCCATCTCCACCAGGAGCTGGTTCAGGGTCTGCTCCCGCTCGTCGTGGCCGCCGCCCAGGCCCGCGCCTCTCTGGCGGCCCACGGCGTCGATTTCATCGATAAAGACGATGGAGGGAGCCTGTTTCTTGGCCTGATCGAACAGGTCCCGGACGCGGCTGGCGCCCACGCCCACATAGAGCTCCACAAAGTCAGAGCCGGAGATGGAGAGGAACTGCACGCCGGCCTCTCCGGCCACGGCCTTGGCAATCAGCGTCTTGCCGGTGCCGGGAGGTCCCACCAGGAGAATGCCCTTGGGGATCTTCGCGCCCAGCTTCGTGTATTTCTCCGGGCTCCGGAGGAAATCCACCACCTCCTGGAGCTCGGCCTTTTCCTCGTCGGCTCCGGCCACGTCGTCGAAGGTGACCTTGTCCTTTTCGTTGATCCCCACGGTGGTTCTGGCCTTGGCAAAGCGCATGGTGTTCCGGTCGCCGGGAGTTCCGCCGCCGTTCATGCGGCTGATCAAAAAGAGCCAGACGCCCAGCACCAGCAGGGCGATGACCAGGTAGGGGACGAACATGAGCCACCAGGGGGTGCCGGAGACGGCGGGATAGTCATAGGATTCCAGGATTCCGGCCTTGCTTTGCTCCACCACCAGATCGTTGAAATCCTGGTAGAACACGTTGAAGCTGGCGATCCGGAAAACCTTCTGGTCATTTCCGTCGGCGTCCGGTTCCCGGAGGGTCAGGGTCAGCGTGTTGTCGCTGAGCACAAAGGACCTGACCTGCTCTTCTTCAAACAGGGCGCGGATGTCGCTGTAGGTGTCCGAGGCGGATTCCGTCATGGGAAAGCGAAGCGTCCAGACGGCCACGCCCACGATGATCAGAAGCAGCAGAATCAGGATGTAGTTGTTTCGTTTCATGGATTCCTCTCCTAGAAGGTTGAATTAACTGTACACGGAGGGCTTGAGCACACCGATACAGGGGAGATTACGGTATTTCTGGTCATAGTCCAGGCCGTATCCCACCACAAAGGCGTCCGGAATTGTGAAGCCCACCAGGTCCGCTTCCACAGGCGCCTCCCGGCGGGAGGGCTTGTCCAGAAGGACCACCAGCTTCATGGAGGCGGGATTCTGGAGCTTCAGAAGATTCAGGGTGAAGCTCAGGGTCTTGCCCGTGTCCAGAATGTCCTCCAGAATGATCACGTCTCTGCCGGTCAGATCGAGATTCACAGGGGAGGCAACCTCGATGGCCCCGGGACGGGTGGCCATATCCCGATAGGAGGACAGGGTGATGGACTCCAATGTACAGGGCAGATCCAGATGCCGCATCAGGTCCGCCGTAAACACCAGGCTGCCCTTCATAATGCACAGAAGCACGGGAGACTTTCCTGCGTATTCTTCCGTCAGCATCCTGCCCATTTCCTCTACGCGCCGGGAGATTGTCTCCTGGTCAAACATGACGTAATCCAGATCCTTGTGCATGTTCAATCCTCCGTTCGTTTTGCGGACAGCAGGAGGCTGTCCCGTCCGATTTGTTTACACATATATTGCCGGGAAGCTGCCAGAGGCAGCACGGCTGCAACGGTATCTCCATGCCATAGGACCGGCATGGCATTTCTCTCATAGACGGGGACCTTCCGATCCACCATGAGGCGGCTGATCTTTTTCGTCCCGCCGGGCAAACGGATCACGTCTCCCGGCGATCTTGGCCGCAGGGTCAGGGGACCGGCCACACACGCCGCGTCCAGGGCCAGGGTTCCATCCGGCAGCGTTTCCGGTTTTGGCGCCCTCTGACAGGTCACAACCCAGGACCCGAACAGCACGGTCTGTCCCGGCACGATCCCTACAGGCGACGGAATCGCCTCCGCCGCCTCGGAACCAATCAGCAAAATGCGGTCGTATACCCTTTGGAGCCTGTAAGGTCCCGAAAGATCCAGGCTCCCGGAAGTGGAGGACCCTCGGCAAAGCGCCAAACCGGCCTCCAGATGGGCCCGGGAGACGTCGGGAACGGGAGCGAGAAAAGTCATCAGAACCCTGGGCTGCAGCGCCTCCGGCAGCGCCAGCAGGCCTGCCCGGTCCAGACCGTCGGGACAGATGATAGACGAAAGCGCCTCCCCTGCAAGGGCGTTGAGATAGTCGTCCTCCTGCCGCAGCGTGCGGGTGAGGGCGGTGACGGATTCCCCCAAGGAAGGGTTTTCCGCCTGGAGCAGGGGGAGGATCTGCTGCCGGACCCGGTTCCGGAGATACCTGGATGATTCGTTGGTGGAATCCTCCACAAAGGGAATGCCGTTGGCCTCCAGATAGTCGTCCCGCTCCTGCCGTGTCACATCCAGCATGGGCCGGAGGATCCTCCCGTTTTCGGGGGGAATGCCCGTGAGCCCGTGGAGACCGGCGCCCCGGATCAGGTGCAGAAGCACCGTCTCCAAATTGTCCTCCGCCGTGTGGGCGGTGAGGACCTTCGCCTTCGGGTCCAGGGATAACAGATAATCGTACCGAAGCCGCCGGGCGGCGTCCTCCAGACTCAAGCCTTCTGTTTCTGCAAAAGCGGCGGCGTCTCCCCGGCCGGAATAGAAGGGGATTCCCACCTCAGAACACCACCGGCGGACGAAATCCTCGTCCCGATCCGCCTCGTCGCCCCGGAGACCGTGGTGAAAGTGGGCGGCGGAAACGGTCAGCCCCAGATTTTCCGGCAGACTGCACAGTACGTGCAGCATGGACATGGAATCCCTGCCGCCGGAGACGGCCGCAAGGAGACGGTCTCCCGGGGATGTATGGGCCCGAAGAAACCGAATGATCTTATCCCTCACTGTGCTTCCACTCCCGGTCGGAGAAGGTGGTGAACTGGGGCAGCCACTGGAGCTTCACGGTGCCTGTCTCGCCGTGGCGGTTCTTTGCCACGATGCACTCGGCCACATTGGGCTCTGCGGATTCCTTGTTGTAATAATCGTCCCGATAGAGGAAAATCACCTCGTCGGCGTCCTGCTCGATGGAGCCGGATTCCCGGAGGTCGGAGAGCATGGGCCGCTTGTCGGACCGGCTCTCGTTGGCCCGGCTGAGCTGGCTCAGACAGATCACGGGGACATTGAGCTCCTTTGCCATGATTTTCAGAGACCGGGAGATCTCGCCCACGGCGGTGACCCGGTTTTCCGAGACCTTTCCCGTGGCGGAGGTCATGAGCTGTAAATAGTCAATGATCACCAGCCCCAGATTGTCCACCCGCCGGCATTTTGCCTGCATCTCCGTCACGGTGATGGAGGGGTTGTCGTCCACCCGGATGTCGGTCTTGCTCAGGGCCATGGCGGCCGTGCCCAGCTTGCCCCATTCCTCCTCGGAGAGCTTTCCGGTCAGGAGCAGCTGACTGTCGATAAAGCTCTCGTTGGAGAGCATACGGGAGGCCAGCTGATTCTTGCTCATCTCCAGGGAGAAGATCACCACGGTCTGATTCGATTTCTTCGCCACGGCCTGGGCGATGTTCAGCGCCATGGAGGTCTTGCCCATACCGGGCCGGGCGGCGATCAGCAAAAGGTCTGACTTGTTGAGCCCTTTGATCTTGTCGTCCAGATCCTTGAGACCCGTGGAGAGTCCGGGAATGTCGCTGTCGGAATGGGCCCGCTCCACAAGCTGCTCATAGACGGAAAGCAGAATGGTGCCGATGTGCTCCAGGCTCTGGTTGCTCCTGCCGTTCCGGATGGCGTAGATCTTCTGCTCCGCCGCATCCATGATGCTCTGGGGCTCGCCGACCTCCTCGGTCACGAGACCGGTGATATCAATGGCCGCCTGTCCAAGCTGCCGGAGGAGAGATTTCTCCGAAACGATCTGGGCGTACTGCCTGGCGTTGGCGGCGGTGGGTGTAACGTTGATGATTTCCAGCAGATAGTCGTGGGTGGAGGCGTCGTCAAAGACGCCGTTCTGCTTCATCTGGTCCTCCACGGTCACAGGGTCGATCCGCTGGGAGAAGCTGAACATGGAGTAGATGGTATTGAAAATATCCCGGTTCTGCTGGAGATAGAAGTCGTCCGGCCGCAGAATCTCCAGAAGATCCGGGACGCACCGGCTGTCAATGAGCATAGAACCGATCACGGCCTGCTCCGCCTCCAGAGAATGGGGCAGCTGCCGCGCAGAAAGTTCATCCATGTTCCTCACCACCCATCTGTCCTTTCGCTAAGAACGTGTTATCCCTCGCTTACGTGAACTGTGATATTGCCGATGATCTCGAAGCCCAGCTTGGCCTTGAGGGTATAGGTACCGTAGGCCTTGATGGGCTCGTCCTGGACGATCTTCTTCTTGTCCACAATGATGTGATGCTGCTCCTTCAGGGCGTCGCAGACCTCCTGGGAGGTGATGGAGCCGAAGAGCCTGCCGCCGGAGCCGGCCTTGGCGGTGATCTCCACCACCACGTCCTCCAGCCTGGCCGCGAACTCCTGAGCCTGGGCCTTGTCCCGGGCCTGCTGCTCGGCCTTGGCCTTGTCGTTCATCTTCATGGTGTTGATGTTGTCGGCAGTGGCTTCAATGGCCATTTTCCGAGGCAGAAGATAGTTCCGGGCGTAGCCGTCGCTGGCCTCGATCATCTGCCCCTTCTTGCCCTTGCCCTTGATGTCCTGCAGTAAAATCACTTTCATAGGTGCGGTCTCCTTTCTTCTTGCAAAAGCTAATCGCTGAAAAAGTCGTCGATGGATTTCTTCAGGGCCTCCGTCACCTGACTGACGGTCATGCCCTTGATCTGGGCGCCTGCGGTGGCCTGGTTTCCGCCGCCGCCGAGGGGCTCCAGGATCATCTGCACGTTGGCCTCGCCGATGGAGCGGGCGGAGCAGATCACCCGGTCTCCGTCCGGGTAGTAGACAAAGCTGGTCTGGATGCCGGAGATGCTCAGAAGCTCGTCGGCAGCCTGGGCCGCGATGATCCGGTCCGAGGTATAGTCCAGGGGGCACAGGGCGATGTCGCCCCGGTAGAGCTCCGCATGGGTCAGGATCTGATACCTGGACAGGGTGGACTGCAGGTCGTTCTGGAAGAGCAGCTTCACAGCCACGGTGTCGGCGCCGTGCTTCCGGAGCCAGGCCGCCGCCTCGAAGGTTCTGGCGCCGGTGCGGACCGTAAAGCTCTTGGTGTCCAGGACCATGCCGGAGAGCAGCGCCAGGATCTCCTCGGGCAGAATGTCGTCCCGGTCCAGAAGATACTGGATCAGCTCCGTGACCAGCTCCGAGGCGGAGGAGGCGTAAGGCTCATGGAAGTTGAGCAGCGCGTTTTCGATATAGTCCGCCGCCCGGCGGTGATGATCGATGACGGCCACCCGGCGGCAGTGGGATAAAAGCTCGCCGGATTCCACCTGATCGGGCCGGTTGGTGTCCACCACCACCAGCAGCGTGTCCTCCTCGGCCTGCTCCAGGGCTTCGCTGCCGGAGATAAATTTCCCGGCGTACTGGGGCAGGGCCTGGAGCTTCTGCAGCAGGGGAGCGGAGGCGTTATGATTCAGATCAATGACGATCCTGGCCGGGATCTCCAGCTTCCGGCAGATGGCCATGACGCCGGCAGCGGAGCCCACGGCGTCCAGATCCGCGTTCTTGTGGCCCATGATGAGCACGTTGGGAGACTGGGTGATGAGCTCGGACAGGGAACCGGCCATGACTCTGGATTTCACGCGGGTGCGGCGCTCGGCCTCCTGGGCCCGGCCGCCGTAGAATGAGAAATTGTACCGGTCCTTGATCACCGCCTGATCGCCGCCCCGATTGAGGCACATCTCGATGCTGAGGGTGGCGAAATCAAAGCTCTCCTGGAGGGTCTGGCCGTCCTTGCCCACGCCGATGGAAAGGGTGGCGGGAGTGCCGAAATCATTGGTGATCTCATGGACCGTATCGAGGATGGAAAACTTCTCGTCGATGAAGTGAGGCAGGGCCCGCTGTTCAAAGAGGAAGAGATACCGGTTCCGCTCCATGCGCCGCAGAATGCCTCCCACAGAGGCCCAGGCGGTGATGGCGTCGTCCAGCCGGGCGGAGAGGTTGGAAACGGCCCGATCGGGAATATTGGAGGTGAGCTCCTCATAGTTATCCACCAGGATAATGCCCACCACCAGCCGGGAGTCCTCGAATTCGTCCCGGGTGTTCAGCAGGTCCGTCTGGTCCACCCAATAGAGCATGGCCGCCGCGTAGGGGGCGCTCTCCTCCTGGGTGCGGATCAGGTTTCCGAACACCAGGTACCGCCTGTCCTCCCGCGACACCGGCTCCGGCGCTTCGCTTTTGCCCTCGGTGAGCCAGTCCGTGGTCATGCAGGGGAAGAGCTCCGTGATTTTGACCTCAAATAGCCGGTCATCGGTGCCAACCAGCCGGGCAAAGCTCTCGTTATACCACATGATCTCCTGGCTCGCCAGATTCAGGATCAGGGCGGGCATGGGCAGATTCATGCGCTCATTGGACACGGAATCCACGGAAAAGCTGGCGTCCTGAAGATATCGGGCGATTTCCTCCCGCTGCCGGATGGTCCGGATGCGGTAGTAGATCACCGTGGCCACACCGGCGGCGGTGAACAGTCCGGCCGCCACAGGGGGCAGCACCAGCCAGAGAACGGCGCAGTACAGGGCCAGGATAATAAAATAGATGGTCATACCGGGAGAGAATAGCCTGGACAGCTTCTTATTCAAAGAAATCATCTCCATTCCGACCCGAATCTTGCGGACGGTTGCCGTCAAGTCCTGATATTATATCATATGCAATGGGTGAAACGCAAGAAAAAGCCGCTTTTCCCACAGAAAAAACAGGCCAATCTGTACAAATCTCCTTTTGGGGTATACTTTTCCCACAGAATGTGGTATAATGTTCGGAGATAAGCCACAATACCGTGGCCTTGCTTGTTGTTTTGTGTGCGGAAGTACATGTTCATAGAAGTCAATTCTATACAGGAAAACCGGAAATGACGGTGCGTATCATTGGCGTGACGGGGCCAATGACGGCAGCGGCGGCTTTTTGCGGCGTTTTCCACTCCCAGCATAGGCAAAATCCGGCGCGTTTTGCGCCTTCGGGGAGATCCCGAAACAATACCGGCCCTCCGGTGAGCCGCCGGAGGGCACAGACAGGAGTAGTGATCATCTTTGGCTGAAAAACTGAAAATCATCCCCTTGGGCGGTCTGAATGAGATCGGCAAGAACATCACCGTTCTGGAGTACGGAAACGACATGATCGTGGTGGACTGCGGTCTCGGCTTCCCCGAGGACGATATGTACGGCGTGGACCTGGTGGTCCCCGACGTGACTTATCTTGTCAAGAACAGACAGAAGCTCCGGGGCTTCTTCCTGACCCACGGGCATGAGGACCACATCGGCGGTCTTCCCTATGTGCTCGAGCAGGTGAACGCCCCGCTGCATACCACCCGTTTGACCGCAGGTCTGATCCAGATCAAGCTGGAGGAGCATGACCTGCTGGAAACCACCTCCATCTTTACCCATGAGGCAGGCGAGACGGTGAAGGCCGGCTGCTTCAAGGTGGAGTTTATCCATGTGAATCATTCCATCGCCGACGCCGTGGCCTTTGCCATCCATACCCCCGTGGGCGTGGTCATTATGACCGGCGACTTCAAGATCGACCCCACGCCCCTGGACGGCAGGATCACCGATCTTGCCCGATTGGGCGCTCTGGGCAACAAGGGCGTGCTGGCCCTGCTGTGCGACTCCACCAACGTGGAGCGGGAGGGCTATACAGCCTCCGAGATCAAGGTAGCCAAGGGTTTGGACGGGCTCATTAACGGCTGCGACAAGCGGATCATCGTCACCACCTTCGCCTCCAATGTGGACCGGATCCAGGCCATCGTCAGCCTGGCGGCAAAGCATGGCAGAAAGGTGGCTGTCACCGGACGGAGCATGGAGAATATGCTCCGGGTGTCCACGGAGCTCGGGTACATGAACGTGCCGAAGAACACGCTGGTGGACATCAACGCCATCAAATCCGTGCCCAAGGAGAAGCAGATCATCATCACCACCGGTTCCCAGGGCGAAAATATGTCCGCCCTCTACCGCATGGCCTTCTCCGGCCACCGGCAGGTGGAGATCCAGCCCGGAGATCGGGTGCTGATCTCGGCCTCTGCCATTCCCGGCAACGAAAAGACCATCTCCGCCGTCATCAACGAGCTCTATCGAAAGGGCGCCGAGGTGATCTACGACAAGCTGGCGGACCTGCACGTGTCCGGCCACGCCTGCGCCGAGGAGCTGAAGATCGTCCATGCGCTGGTGAAGCCGAAGTTCTTCATTCCCGTGCACGGAGAGCAGCGCCACCTCAAGCGCCACGCGGAGCTGGCCCGGGAGATGGGCATGGACCCGAACCACATCATCATCGGCGACATCGGCCGGGTCATTGAGCTGTCCCGGAATTCCGCCAAGCTGGCCGGCACCGTTCCCGCCGGAAAAATGCTGGTGGACGGCCTGGGTGTGGGAGACGTGGGCAGCGTGGTCCTCCGGGACCGGAAGCATCTGGCCCAGGACGGCATGATCGTGGTGGTCGTGAACCTGTCCGCGGAGGACGGCTCCATCCTCTCCGGTCCGGACATCATCACCCGCGGCTTCGTCTATGTGAAGGAGTCCGGAGATCTGATGGAGGAGCTCCGGGATATCGCCGCCGATGCGGTGGAGAGCTGCATCCGGCACCGCACCATGGATTGGGCCACGGTCAAGGCCTCGGTGAAGTCCAGCCTCTCCAATTATCTCTACAAGAACACCAAACGGAATCCCATGATCCTTCCCGTCATCATGGAAATCTGATAAATACCGTCGCGCCGCAAAACAAGCGTTTTGC
>CAJOHR010000023.1:20276-35181 GCA_905234425.1 uncultured Oscillospiraceae bacterium
GCGGCCGCCACCAGACAGTCCAGGCCGAATACCGTCAAGGCGCTGGAGCCCAGAGACAGCTTCTCCAGGTCCTTTTTTTCATGGCCCGGCAGAAGTCCCATTCTGGAGAAGGCTGGGATCAGCACGGCAAAGAGGACGGAGAGGAGAATCACCTCCAGGGGCAGCAGCAGGGTGTTTTTCACAAGGCTGGTGGATGCGTAGTAGAGATAGCCCTTTCCGTAAATGATGTGGCTCCAGAGGCACCCCAGTCCCACGTTCACCAGATAGTTCACAAAGAACTTGGCCAGAAACAGCCGGAGCACCGTGATCTTTTTCCGGTAGAGGAACAGGGCGTAGATCAGGCCGCCGGCCATGGCGCTGAGGGTATAGCCCGGAAAAAAGGCGCCGCTGGGAAACAGCACATAGCCCAGAATATCGGACACGGCCCCCACAAGGAGCCCCAGAAAGGGCCCGTAGACGGCGCATCCCACAGCGGTGAAGAAGAACGTGAACTTCACCCGGAGATTGGGACCCACCGAGAGGAAGAAGGCGCCCACCACAATGCTCAGCGCACAGATCAGGGCGGCGAAGACCCACCGGCGCAGACTTTTCATTTCCTCCAGAGAAGCCCTCCAGTAGGCAGGGGACAGACTGCTTGAAACCATATAAAAAACCCTCCTCGTATGTCGGCAATGCCACATAGAGGAGGCGAAACGTCCCGTATGCGGCAGCGGGATGCGAGCGCCGCACGGCGAAAAAAGGATCCATTCTTCGTTCCAGAGACAACTCCCCGTCCTCCGGACACTTGACCCGCGGCGCTCTACTCTGCCAATATCATGTACATTATACTGCGATGCAAGGAAAATGCAAGCCCCAGATTGAAAAATTGCAGGAATACGCAAAAAAAGCGCGGAAAAAATCCGGTGCGATCTGCACCGGAGATTTTCCTGCAATGGGGTCGTCAATCGACGATCTCCACGCTGACGCGTTCACCCTTTCTCTGGGCCACGGACTTGATGATCGTGCGGATCTCTTTGGCGATACGGCCCTGACGGCCGATGACCTTGCCCATGTCCTCCGGGGCCACACGCAGCTCCAGCACGGTCTCTTCCCCGGGAATCTCCGTCACAGTGACCTGATCGGGATCGTCCACAAGATTCCGCGCAATATAAAGCAGAAGCTCCTTCATGTCGATACCTCCGGAATGGGACCGGCTCAGAGTGCGCCGGCCTTCTTGAGCAGGGAGCGCACCGTATCGGTGGGCTGTGCGCCGTTCTTGATCCACTGCTGGGCCTTCTCCACGTCCACGGTGACGGTGGCGGGATCGGTCAGGGGATTGTAGGTGCCGATCTCCTCGATGCAGCGGCCGTCACGGGGGCTGCGGGAATCCGCAACAACGATCCGATAGAAGGGAGCCTTTTTCGCGCCCATTCTGCGAAGTCTGATCTTGACCATGGGTGTTTCACCTCCATACGTTTCTTTTTCCGGACGGTCTTGGGCCGCCCGCGGATATATCGTAAAGCATTATGCTTGTTACGAACGAGATTAGAAGCCGAAGCCTCCGAAGCCGCCCATACCGCCGAAGCCGCCCATGCCGGCCCGCTTCTGGAGCTTTTTGAGCTTCTTGTTGGAGCCTGCGCCGGTGAGCTGCTTCATCATCTTCTGCATAGCTTCAAACTGCTTGAGCAGGCCGTTGATCTCCTGGACCGTGACGCCTGCGCCGGCAGCGATGCGCTGCTTGCGGCTGTGGTTGATCACGTTTGGATTCTCCCGCTCATAGGGCGTCATGGAGAGGATGATGGCCTCCGTGTGGCGCATGGCGTTTTCGTCCACATTCACGTCCTTCAGCGCTCCGGCGTTCATGCCGGGCATCATGGCCAGAATGTCTGTGAGGGAGCCCATGGACTTGAGCTGCACCAGCTGATCGTAGAAATCCTGGAGGGTGAACTTGTTCTTCCGCAGCCGCTCCTCCAGCTCCTCGGCCTTTTTCTGGTCCAGAGCCGCTTCCGCCTTTTCAATCAGGGTCAGCACGTCGCCCATGCCCAGGATCCGGGAGGCCATGCGCTCGGGGTGAAAGGCCTCGATGTTGTCCAGCTTTTCGCCGGTGCCCGCGAACTTGATGGGCTTGCCGGTGACGGCCTTGACGGACAGGGCCGCGCCGCCTCTGGCGTCGCCGTCCAGCTTGGTGAGCATAACGCCGTCGATATCCAGCTGCTGATCAAAGGCCGTGGCGGCGTTCACCGCGTCCTGACCGGTCATGGCGTCCACCACCAGCAGGATCTCGTCGGGATTCACCGCCGCCTTGATGGCGGAGAGCTCCTCCATGAGGGCTTCGTCGATGTGCAGCCGGCCGGCAGTGTCCAGGAACACCATATCGTAGCCCTGCCGCTTCGCGTGGGCCACGCCGGCCTTGGCAATTTCCACCGGGTCCCCCTGGCCCATCTGGAACACGGGGATGTCCAGCTGACCGCCCACGACCTCCAACTGCTTGATGGCGGCGGGACGATAGACGTCGCAGGCCACCAGCAGGGGACGCTTGCCGTCCTTTTTCATCAGGCCCGCCAGCTTGGCGCCGTTGGTGGTTTTACCGGCGCCCTGAAGTCCCACCAGCATAATGACCGTGGGAGGACTGGAGGAAATGGCCAGCTTGCTGTTCTCGCTGCCCATGAGCGTGATCAGTTCTTCGTTGACGATCTTGACGATCATCTGGGCGGGAGTCAGGCTTTCCAGCACGTCGCTGCCGATGGCGCGCTCCGTGACCTTCTTGACAAAATCCTTGACAACTTTGTAGCTGACGTCCGCCTCCAGAAGCGCCAGGCGGATTTCCCGCATGGCCTCCTTGACGTCCGATTCTGTTAAACGGCCCTTGCTCCGAAGCCGCTTGAACGCGGCGGACAGCTTGTCGGTCAACCCCTCAAAGGCCATGCTTTCACTCCTTCATGCGCCGCATGGCGCGGTCGATATGGTCGGCGATCTCTCCTCCGAGGGGACCAAGCTGCGCCGCAAGCGCGCTGGCCGCCAGCAGCTCCTCCAAGGCGTCGCTGACGCCGCTTTGGATGCGCACGGCGCCGATCTTGTCCTCCAGCTCCTGCATCTGGGCCTCGGCCCGGACCAGGTTGTCCCGGACGGCCTGCCGGGAGATGCCCTCCAGCTCTCCGATTTCGCCGAGGGTCAGATCCTGGTTATATCGGAGATCCCAGCAGAGCCGCTGCTTTTCCGTGAGCATGTCGCCGTAGGTGTCAAACAGCAGGGCGCAATTCAGCATATCCTGTGCCATCGCGAACCCTCCTGTCAAGGCGTTTTCCTTCACACCTGACGGATTATACTCCATCGCGCCGAGAATGTCAAGGGGAAATCCTTGACAAAGATTTAATGTGTTCCGGACTTGCACACAGGCATGATTTATAGTAAACTTTATTCCAAGAGGTGAGGTTTACAATGAAGCGAGACGTGCTGGAGCTGCTGGAATCCGCCCAAGGGGGCTATCTCTCCGGGCAAAGCATGGCGGAGGCCATGGGCGTCAGCCGGGCGGCGGTCTGGAAGCAGATCAAGCGTCTCCGGGACGCAGGCTATGAAATCCAGGCGGTGACGAATCTGGGCTACCGTCTGGCTGGAAAACCGGAGACGATCTCCATGGATAAGCTGCTGGAGCATTTGGGGGATCACCCATGGCGGGATCGGATCACCCTGCTGGACTCCGTGGATTCCACCAACTCCCTGGCCAAACGGGAAGCGCTGCACAGTGCGCCCCACGGCTCCGTATTTATCGCCGAGGAACAGACGGGAGGCCGCGGGCGGCAGGGCCGGAGCTTTTCCTCTCCCAGAGGAAAAGGCGTCTATCTCTCGGTGCTGCTGCGCCCGGCTTGCGCGCCCTCCCAGGTGCCCCACGCTACGGCGATGGCCGCGGTGGCGGTTTGCGACGCGGTGGAGAAGGTCTGCGGCGTCCGGCCGGGAATCAAGTGGACCAACGACCTGCTGATGGGAGAGAAAAAGCTCTGCGGGATCCTGTCGGAAATGAGCGCGGAGTGGGAGAGCGGGACGCTGGAATCCCTGGTGATCGGCGTGGGCGTCAACTGCGGCCAGACCGGCGAGGATTTCCCGGAGGAGCTGCGGGAAAAGGCGACCTCCATTTTTCTGGAAACGGGAGAAAGGCCGGATCGCAATCAACTGGCCGCTGCCCTGATCCAGGGCTTTTATGCCCTTTCCCGGGATCTTCTGACAGCAAAGGACGCCTGGATCTCCCGTTACGCATCCGACTGCCTCACCCTGGGGCGGCATGTGCGGATCCTCCGGGGAGACAGGGAACGCCGCGGCGTGGCCACCGGCATCGACGGGAACGGCGCGCTGATCGTGCGCTATGACACCGGGGAGACCGGTACAGTATTCTCCGGGGAGGTTTCCATCCGCGGGGAAAACGGGTATATATGAAAACAGGGCTGCCGTTTTCGGCAGCCCATGTCATATTCCGAATCTATTATGGGTTCATTCCTCGAAGTAGTCCTCCAGTTCCGGAGCGGAGAAGCGGCCGAAGAGCTTGTCCCAGAAGCCGATGATCAGACAGACAGAGCCTGCAAAGGCCAGAGAGGCGCCGACGATTTTCAAAACAAAGCGAGCGGTTTTCATGGGATTTCCTCCTGTTAAAATCGTTTCGTGCGGAACCAGTATTCATAGGTTCTCTCGAATCCAAGTCCATCGTACATGGCGATGGCGCCGTGGTTGTCGGACAGACACTGGAGATAGGCGGTGCGGCAGCCCTGTTCCAGGCCGTAATGCATAATGGCGGTGCAGATATCGCCGCCAAGGCCGCGGCGGCGGAACCGGGGATCCACAAAAATGTCGTAGAGACCCACATAGCGCCGCTCCAGGACCCCCAATCCGCAGGCGGCCATGACGCCGTTTTCCCGGACGGAGGCGGCGGCGATGGGACAGGCGATGTTCCGCAGCATGGTTTTTGCCGCCGGCTTTTGGGCCTCGCCGGTGCCATTCATGGTCAGGAAGGCGTCCAGCCAGTCCTCGGTCATCTCCGTATCGATCTGTACCGTTACACCCGGCGTCCTGGAAAAATCCCCAAGGCTGCACAGATAGATATTTCCGTCCCGTTCCGTGCCGTAGCCCCGCCGGTCCAGCAGCTCCGTACAGGCCCGCAGCCGCTCCGGATCCATGCCCTCGTGGAGCTTGAAGATGGCCATGCCCAATCCGGAGGCGCGGTAGAGCGCTTCTACGTGGTCGATCTTTTCCTCCGCCGGAAGGACCTCCGGGTACATGGGATTGGCGTCGTTGACCCGGTAAGTGAATCCGCCGCCGAACCGCACGCTCCAGCCGTCGTACATCACTGTCTGGAGCGCGGGGAAGGCGTTGGTCTGAAGCTCCTCCAGGAACAGGATTTCCTGCTTTTCCATGTCATCAGCCTCCTTCTACATCTTCTCCGGAGCGGAGAAGCCCAACAGGTCTATGCAGGTCTCCAGAACCCGTTTTCCCAGGGTGATGAGGGCGATATAGCCCTTCTGCTTCTCCGCGTCAGGCTCGGTCAGCACCCGTGTCTCATGGTAGAACCGGTTCAATGCGCCGGCCAGATCATAGATATAGGCGCAGAGCACATTGGGCTGGGTGTCCCGATAGGCGAGCTGGAGGTTGTCGGCGAACCGGGAGAGCTGGAGCATCAGCTCCTTTTCGATCCGGTTCTCCGGAGGCAGAATCCTCAGGTCTGCGGGAAAGCCCCCCTGCTGCCCGGCGTACTTGGAAAGAATGGATTTCACCCGAACGATGGTATAGAGGATATAGGGTCCGGTGTTGCCCTCGAAGGCGGAGAAACGGTCCATGTCGAAGGCGTAGTCCTTGGTGGCCAGATTGCTCAGATCCCCGTATTTCAGGGCGGCCACGGCGATAACGCCGGCGATCTCGTCCACCGCGTCCCCGGTGATGATGTTGTTTTCCAGAATCCTGGCCTTTACGGTGTCCGTGATCTCGGAGATCAGGTATTCCAGACGCATGACGCCGCCGTCTCTGGTCTTGAAGGGCTTGCCGTCCTTGCCGTTCATGGTGCCGAAGCCCAGGAACTGGAGCTCCGTCTCCGGGGGAACGATCTTTGACTTTTTCGCCGTCCGGAACACCTGCTCAAAGTGGAGGGCCTGGCGCTTGTCCACCACGTACAGGACCTTGTCCGGGTGGTAGTCCTGCTCTCGCTGGACCAGGGTGGCCAGGTCCGTGGTGGCGTAGAGGGTGGCGCCGTCGGATTTGAGGATGATGCAGGGCGGAACCTCCTTTTTATCCTCGGGCTCCTGGACCTCCACCACGAGAGCCCCCTGGCTCTCCACGGCATAGCCGCCGTCCTTGAGATACTGCACCATGTCGGAGATATAAGGCTCCGCATCGCTTTCGCCCTTCCACAGGTCGAATTCCACGTTGAGGTTTTCGTAGTTTTTCTTCAGATCCGCCACGGACACGTTCATCACGTGACGCCAGATAGCCATATACCCCGGATCACCCTGCTGGAGCTTCAGGGTTGCCGCATGGGCTCTGGCGGAGAATGCCGGGTCCTCCTTGCTTCTGGCGGAGGCGGCGGGATAGATGCCCTCCAGCTCCGAGATGGTGAAGGGCGGCTCCGCGGGATACTCCCCGTCGAACGCCGGGTCAAAGTAGGGAAGATCAGGATTGCGGTCCCGGATCCCCTCGATGATCAGTCCCATCTGGAGACCCCAGTCGCCCAGATGCACGTCGCCGATCACCCGGTTGCCCATGTACCGCTCGATGCGCTTGACGGCCTCGCCGATGATGGCGGGGCGGATGTGGCCCACATGCAGAGGCTTTGCCACGTTGGCGCCGCCGTAGTCGATGACCACGGTTTTTGGCGTGGGCTCCCCCTGAAGGCCGAACTTTTCCGTTTCGGCCATTTGGTTTACATAATCCGAAAGAGCTTCCGGAGACAGACGCAGATTGATGAAGCCGGGCTTCACCGCCTCCACGGACAAAAACGCGGTGTTCTCCCGGAGCTTTTCCGTCACGGCCTCGGCGATGACCATGGGCGCCTGATGATACTGCTTGGCGCCCGGCATGGCGCCGTTGCACTGATATTCGCACAGGTCAGGCCGCTGAGACACGATGACGCGGCCAAGGGCGCCGTCATAGCCTGCGGCCTCGAAGGCGGCGGAGACCTGCTGAGAGATCAGATCGATGAGTTTTTCCATAAACACTGAACCTTTCTCCGTTGATTTTATCCCACATTGTACCACAGAATTCTCAAACTGTACAGAAAAACATGGGGAAATCGTGAAATATGGGAGTCCAAAGCGCGGAGATGTTTCCCTATGCGCCGCTTGCGCCGGGGCGGGTACCGTGTTATAATAGAATACATATAGTATCGGCGGCTTCTCTGGGGAGCGGCCTGTAAGGAGCAGGACATGAAAAAACGATTTTTGGAAGCGGGACAGATCGTCTCCACCCACGGCGTTCAGGGGGAGGTCAAGATCCTGCCCTGGTGCGACGGCCCCGATTTTCTCGGCGGGTTCCGGCAGTTCTATATTGAGGGGAAGCCCTACGAGGTGGCGCACAGCCGCGTCCACAAGAATATGCTTCTATGTAAACTATCCGGTGTGGACGACATGAACGCTGCCCAGGCCATGCGGGACAAGGTGGTTTCCATCGACCGGCAGGACGCGGCCATTCCCGAGGGACGGGTGTTTATCGCCGATCTCATCGGCCTTCCCGTCTATTCCGGCGACGAGCAGATCGGTGTGCTGAAGGACGTGTATTCCGGTCCTGCCAACGATGTGTACATCGTAAAAGGGGAGAAGGAGTACATGATCCCTGCGGTCTCCGAGTTCCTGGAGAAAGTCGATGTTGACGAGGGAATCATCCGGGTCCGGCTCATCGAGGGCATGGCCACATGAGGGTGGACGTGCTGACCCTGTTCCCGGACACCATGAATGCCGTTTTCTCCGAGAGCATCCTTGGCCGTGCCCAGAAAAAGGGCGTTATCCGGCTTGAGGCCCATCAGATCCGGGACTATACCACCAACCGGCAGAACCAGGTGGACGACTATCCCTACGGCGGCGGCCAGGGCGCCATCATGCAGGCCGATCCGCTGTACCGCTGCTGGTGCGCCGTCCAGGATGAGATCGGCGGCCACGCCCACACCATTTTCCTGTCGCCCTGCGGCAAGACATTTACCGAGGAGGACGCCAAGCGTTTAAGCCGGCTGGAGGGCATGATCCTGGTCTGCGGCCACTATGAGGGCGTGGATCAGCGGTTCATCGACGAGTGCGTGGACGAGGAAATCTCCCTGGGGGATTTTGTCCTCACAGGCGGAGAGCTGGCGGCCATGGCGGTGACGGACGCGGTCTGCCGGTTGGTGCCCGGGGTTTTGAGCGAATCGGCCTGCTACGAGGACGAGAGTCACTGGAACGGGCTGCTGGAGTATCCCCAGTATTCCCGGCCGGAGGTCTGGCATGGAATGGCCGTACCAAGCGTGCTGCTTTCGGGAAACCATCAGATGGTGGATCGGTGGCGGCTGAAGCAGTCTGTCTTTCGGACCAGGGAGCGCAGGCCCGATCTGGCGGAGCGAATCGAGCTGCCCCATAAGACGAGAGCGGAAAAAAAGTTTTTGGCGGAACTGGAATCAGAATGGGAGGAATTACACCATGAACGAAGCCATACAGACACTGAAGCAATGGATTGAGGAATCCGACAACATCGTGTTTTTCGGCGGCGCAGGCGTCTCCACGGAGTCGGGCATCAAGGATTTCCGCAGCGTGGACGGCCTGTACCACATGAAGTTCAAGTATCCGCCGGAAACCATGCTGTCCCACAGCTTTTACGCCAGCCACACCGAGGAATTCTATGATTTCTACCGGAACCAGCTCATGCCGCCTGAGGACATCGAACCCAACACGGCCCACAAGCGTCTGGCGGAGCTGGAAAAGGAGGGGAAGGTCAAGGCCATTGTCACCCAGAATGTGGACGGCCTCCACGAGAAGGCCGGCAGCAAGGTGATCTACAATCTCCACGGCTCCATCTATGAGAACAAATGCACCCGCTGCGGCAAGCGGTTCGACGGTCTGGAGGGCGCGCGAAAAATCCGGCTCAGCCAGGGCGTGCCTCTTTGCGATTGCGGCGGCGTCATCAAGCCCGACGTGGTGCTCTATGAGGAGGGGCTGGATCAGGACGTGATCGACGGCGCCGTGAACGCCATCATCGGGGCCGATATGCTGATCATCGGCGGCACCTCTCTGACGGTCTATCCGGCGGCAGGGCTGATCCGCTACTACAAGGGAAAGCGTCTGGTCCTGATCAACCGGGATGAGACGCCTTACGACCGCCAGGCGAATCTGGTGATCCGGGAGCCCATCGGACAGGTATTTGCCCAGGTATAAGAAGGAAACAACCGACTGGAAAGGAAAGAATATGGATTATCAGGCGATATATGAACAGAAAAAGAGCTCCATTGAGGAATGCCTCAACCTGATCCACTCCGGCGACACCATCGGCGTGGCCGGCGACTGCAACGAGCCCATGGTCCTGCTTCGGCAGCTTCACACCATCGCGCCCCGGGTGGAGGACGTGGCGGTGTTCATCGGCGCCCACGGCCACTATGATTTTGTGTATGCCGACAACATGAACGGCCATATCAATACGGCGGGCTTCTTCTACGGCTCCGACTGGCTTAAGGGCCATCCCAAGAAGAACGTCAGCTATATTCCGGCAGATCTCTGCGACTTTGGCCGGTTCTGTCAGGAGGCGCGGCCTGTGTCCGTGTTCACCGCCGCCGTATCCCCCATGGACGAGCGGGGCTGCTTCTGCATTGGCCTGTCCGTTATGTGGGAGCGGGAGTTTATCGCTACGGCGGACCGAGTGATCCTGGAGGTCAATCCCAATCTTCCGGCGGTGGCCGGCGGCCTGCGGATCCCCCTGGACCGGGTCACAGCACTCTATGAGAACGACGAGCCCATCTATGAGGTGAAGGACAAGGAGCCCGACGAGATCGACCGGAAGATCGCCCAGTACTGCCGCAGCCTCATGAAGGACGGAGACTGTATCCAGCTTGGCATCGGCAAGCTCCCCAACGCCCTGGCTGCGGAGATGATGGATCTCCACGATCTGGGCATCCACACGGAGATGTACACCTCTGCCATGGGCGAGATGATCCGCCGTGGCGTGGCCACGGGAGAGCGGAAGCAGATCGACATTGGCGTGCATGTGGGCGCCTTTGCCGGGGGCGACAAGGCCCTCTATGAGACCCTGGGCAGCATCCCCAACTGCCGGATCGTGCCCTGCTCCTATGTGAACAGCCCTGCTATTATTATGAAGAATGACAACGTGGTATCTGTGAACACCTGCATTGAGCTGGATCTCACCGGGCAGGTCTGCTCCGAGACCATCGGCACCAAGCAGTATTCCGGCATCGGCGGGGCCCTGGACTTTGCCTATGCCGCCCTCCACTCCAAGGGCGGCCGCGGCATCATCGCCCTGCATTCCACCCTGGCAAACGGCGATTCGAAGATCGCATGCTGCCTGAAGCCCGGCGCGGCGGTGTCCATTCCCAGGGCTTACGTGGACTATATCATCACGGAATACGGCATCGCCCCCATGCGCGGGCGGCCAGTGGGCAAGCGGGTGGAAAACCTCATCGCCATCGCCCATCCGGATCACCGGAAGGAGCTCCGGAAGCAGGCGGAAGCGCTGTTCTATATTTAACCCATACGATTCAGGGCCTCCGATCATTCCGGGGGCTCTGTTCGTATCATGCAACCAAATGTAACAGAAAACACGGGAGCGTGTCATCTTCCGTGGATGTACAGGGGCGTGCCAAAGTGCTATAATGATGTTAAGAATCATAGCATAGGTGGGAAATACATGCGAAAACACTACCTTGACAACATCCGGTGGGGCACCATCGTCTGCGTCGTGATCTTCCACGTGATCTATATGTTCAACGGGGAGGCCCAGGCGGGCGTGGCGGGTCCCTTCCGGGAAGTGCAGTATCAGGACGCCCTCCAATACATCCTGTATCCCTGGATGATGATCCTGCTGTTTCTGGTGGCCGGGGCCAGCTCCCGGTATTATCTTGAGCGCCACACCATTAAAGAGTTTATCCGGGCAAGAACCGTTAAACTACTTGTGCCCTCCACCATCGGCCTCTTTGTGTTCCAGTGGATCCAGGGATATATCAATATGGAGCTCAGCGGCGCCTTTGACAGGTCTCAAATCCCCGGATTCCTGATCTATCCGATCCTGGCTGTCTCCGGCACCGGCGTGCTCTGGTTTATTCAAATGCTGTGGATCTTCTCTCTGGGGCTGGCCCTGATCCGCAGATTCGTGAAGGGGCGTCTCTATGATTTTTGTGGACGAATCGGCATGGTTGGAGCGATTGCCCTGTTTGTTCCGATCTATCTGTCCGGCTATCTGCTCAATACGCCCGTGATCGTGGTATACCGCTTCGGCGTCTACGGTTTTTCCGTCCTTCTGGGCTATTTTGTCTTTGCCCATGAGGAGGTGGTGGAGCGGATCAGCCGTTTTAGCGTGCCGATGATCGCGCTGGCGGCGGTGCTTGCCGGGGTATATCTTTATCTCCATTTTGGGGACAACTACGCGGATACGCCCGTGTTCCATAGCCTGTCCGGCATGGCCTATGCCTGGGCGGCCTGCCTTGCCATTCTGGGAAGCGTCTACCGATGGGGAAACCGGGAAACATCCTTTACCCGCTTCATGACCGCCCGGAGCTACGGCTGGTACGTGCTGCACTATCTTCCCCTGTCCGCCAGCGCCCTGCTGCTGTGCAGATTTACGTCCCTTCCGCCGCTCGTTATTTATCTGATCGTCCTGCTCTGCGGCGTTTTTCTGGGACTTGGACTGGCAGAGGTCCTGTCGAGGATCCCCTTTATCCGCTGGGCGGTGCTGGGCATTGGAAAGGAGAAAGCCGATGTTTCACGATAATCTCGCGTCCCTCCGAAAGCTCCATCACATGACCCAGGAGGAGCTGTCGGAAAAAGTCGGTGTGTCCCGGCAGGCCCTGGCCAAATGGGAGCTGGGGGAGACCACCCCCGATGTGATGAAGGCCAAGCAATTGGCGGAGGTCTTCGACGTGTCCCTGGACGATCTCATGAACTATGATCCGGGACAGACGGGCCTTGCCCTTCCGCCCAAGGGCAAGCACATCTTCGGTGTGGTCAAGGTAGGGGAGAAGGGTCAGATCGTGATTCCCCAAAGGGCCCGAAAGATATTTGATATTGCGCCCGGAGACAGGCTGATCGTCCTGGGTGACGAGTCCCAGGGCCTGGCGCTGATCAAGGAGGACGGCTTTCTCAAAATCATGGACGCCATCCGGAAAGCAGAATAAAATGAAAAAGCCTGTAGCCGACAAGACTACAGGCTTTTTTCGTGGTCGGAGTGGCGGGACTTGAACCCGCGGCCTCTTGGTCCCGAAGCACCATGTACGCATGATTTCATAGTGCTTGAAAACACAGATAAATTCGTCAACCTCATTGATATCAGCGGGTTTTCTCGTTTGCAGCATAGCGCAGAACGGTGCGGAATAATGCATTATACACATGGAGAAAAAGGGGTACGGAGCGGCACCCAGGGGGTACAAAAGGGGTACTATTCCGTGTCGCCGTCAGAGGCGTCAAAGGCTGCCCAGATATCCGCTGCGAGCTCGTCCGGCTGGGCTTTCTGCAGGCTGGTGTAGATCTGCAGCGTGATCTCCGGATCCGCGTGGCCTGCCAGGTACTGCACGCGCTTGAGGTCCATCTTCGAGAGCACTAGGCGCGTCACATAGGTGTGGCGCAGGAGGTGTGGCGTGGGCATGAAGTCAAGGGTGACGGAGATCTTGTGATTCTTGATCTTGTCGCCCAGTTCCCGGCCTGAGACGGTGCTGCGGGTGCGGATCGTATCCCAACGCCGTCGCAGGGTGCTGTAGCTCACCGGCTGCCCCTTATCATTGCAATACACATACAGCGTATTGATCTTTTTAAGCTTCTCGGCTTCCTTGCCGGGGAGCTTTTTTTTCTGCTTTTCCTTCAGATCCTTGAGATACCGGAGGAGCTGGGGCGGGATCGGGATGTCCCGCAGGGCTGCAGGAGTTTTGAGTTCATCACTGACCTCCGGGTGGATCTTGTCCGGCCAGCGACAGGCGCGGCGCACTTTGATGTACGGCGTGGCAGCGTCAAGGTCCACGCAATCCCAGCGCAGGCCGCAGATTTCCCCGCGGCGCATGCCGGTGTACAGCCCCAGCATAACCATTGTCTCCACCTTGAGGCCCTGCACGGACTCCAGGAGCTGAGCCTGCTGCGCTTCGGTGAGGGCCTGCTTCTTCGCCGGCGGCTTGCCGCCGGGCTTGAGCTTCAGCGACGGGTCCTTCGGGATCACGTCGGCCTCCGCTGCGGCCGAGAAGATCTGCTTGAGGATCTGCACGGTGTCCTCCTGGGACCGCCTGCTCAGGTGGGCCCGGGTAGCTAGGACGTCTTTCAGATCGTCGAGTGTCACATCCGCGATGGGCTTGCTGCCGATCACGGGGCAGACCACCTTGTTGATCAGGAACTTGTACAGCTTTTGCCGCTCCGGACTCATGTGCGGCGCCACCCGATCATAAAAGGCGGCGCAGTACTCAAAGACATAGAGCTCTTGGGGCGGCACATCCGCAGCTGCGGCCAGTTCATTGCGGCGCAGAGTGACCTTCTCCGACAGCTCCGTCAGCGTCCGGCCGTAAACGTCCTCTTTCGTGCCGTCCGGACGGGTGATCCGCTTCCGGTAATACTGGCCGCCCCGGCCATACTGCTTCTTTTGTTTCTTTGGCATGATTTCACCGCCTTAGCCCCGGCGACAAGCCCCGGGCTGTCGCTTTCTGTTGCATCCTGTCGGATTCTCTGCTATGATAATCACGCTTGCCTACCCTATACCGGCAACGGGAAGGGGGTGGGGTGGTTGATACAGGAAATAATCCTCAACATTTTGATGGCTGTCGTAGCAGATGTGATTGCGTACTTCATCTGCAAGTGGCTTGACAGTCACGGCAAGGGCAAGTAAGCACAAAGAAACCCCAGGGAGTTGCGCCTCCCTGGGGTTTCGCTTTGGTTGGGTGGTCTCAGAAATAATCCTCAACATCTTTGACCAAAGCCATCTTATCACAGGGAACGGAAAAAATCAAGGGCAAGAATAGCCATTCTGCCTACTCATTTCATGAGAAATGAAACCCCAGGGAACGCCTATCTCCCCGGGGTTTCGCTTTGGTGCATCAGCCATGGAAAGCCCAATCAGCATTCCCGGCTGCCTGTATTGTACCACAGGGAAATAGATTTATCAATCTGCCTGCTTATTTCATCCGTGTCCATTCCGGACACCGTCAGTATATCACGCGGAACCGACCTCATCATCTTCATACGTGTCTGCATCGTAATCTGAAGTATAAAGATCATCGGAGGAAAGAGACTGACGGAATTCCTCTGCGGCCATAGTTTTCGTAAACTCTGCAGTTGGGTCTATTTCCGTGACTAACGCTTCCATTTCGCCGATTGTCGAGTAGAAAAACTCTTTCCGCAAGTTTACTTTGTTGACACGCTTAGCTGAAAGTCGATCATGTAATGCCTTTTCAAGAGTCGGAGCATCTTCAGAGAAAATGAAACTATGAACATCGAATCTGAATGGAACGCTGGCATCCCCAAGCTCGTCAACGCGATCTTGCGGATTAAGGCGGCGGGTCATACCAACCTTGAAGACATTATCGCCGAAAGAACCTAAGTTGCTTATAACGTAGATAGTTCCAGCCTTTCCGTTCTGCAAATTGACAATACGGAGCCGATTGCATACAAAACGGAAACTGTACTGATCGGACGTTTTGCCATTGATATTGAGGCCGCAGGAGGAGCCGGACCGGACAGCGACTGGGAGGACCCTGTGGATTGGTACGATCACAGCTATGAGCGCATAGAGTGGCCCG
>CAJOHR010000024.1 GCA_905234425.1 uncultured Oscillospiraceae bacterium
GCCCGAGAACCCGGGGTGCAAGAATGACACGGATATATCCGGCGAACCGGAGGCCGAAAAAAGTGAGGAAAATCAAGGCTTTCCGACCCCTGTGTGCAATCAAGAATCCTCTGTACCGATATCCGTCAGCAATGCTTTCAGTCTGGAATTCGGCATGGTATAGCGCTGAGAGAGATACCGCAGGGAGGCGCCTAATTCACCGTCGGGGCCGCCGTATTGACTTAAGATAATGCCGGCCAGCCTGGGATTGGGGTGATCGATCTTGATGGGAAACTGGAGCCGCTTTTCATAAATGAACATCTTTCTCGTCCTCCTTCAGAAGCGTGGGGATCTGGCTGTTCCGAGGCTGGGGAGAACAACCGTCCCAGGGCCAGGGATCGTCGACCCAATCGAAGGCCGGACAGCCGCTGGCAGTCATCTGGAGCGGGCCGAAGCGGCGCTCGTATTCCGCGACGCCTTCGCTGTACAGCTTGTTGTACCGCTGGAACAGCTTCAGGGCATCAGCGTCATTCCTGTGGGTGTCAAGATAAAGCCCCAGCTCATGGACGGCAAAGCCCAGCGCCATCAGTTCCTTCATGGGTGTGGACAGCGCCATGTCTTCATTGACCATATCCATATAGGGAAGGTCCAGGCCGGGGAACAATGTGCCTCGCGCGATGGCCTTGCCGGCCTCGTAGCTGCCGTCGGTGCTGCGCTGGACAGGCACATAAGAGTTGGCCAGCATTCCGCAGGACGGCATGATTCCCGTGGTGAGGGAATCGCAGGCGGAAGAACTGGGACGTTGATTGGATGAATGCAACAAGAAAACCTCCTTTTCGATGGTTCTCTCCATCCTATGCGTCGGAGCGGGATCCTGACAATCCCGTATTTTCTCGCGGAAAACCTTTTCAGCGGCGGGAATCTGTGTTATAATCACGGAGAATTGTCAGGAAAGGAACGGTTTTATGCAGGACAAACAAAAGCCGGAGTTCTCGCCCAGAACGGCAGATCCCAATGTGATGACCAGCACGGATCTCTCCTTTGTAGCCAAGCACTGGTATGTGGGCGTAAAAACCGTGGCGCTGTATATCATCTTTGCGGTGCTCACCAATTCCGTCAATGTACCCTATGCCATCTATTGGCTCCTGTCGGCGGTGATCATGGCGCTGTGGGTGTATTTTGACTATCAGGATATATATAAGCGTGCCATGCGGGACGCAAACCTGGTGAAATACGGGTATCTTGAATACAACGAAAAGCGGGGACTCAAAACAGGGCTGCTGGCCCAGATCCCCGGGCTTGTCTGCGTGATCCTGATGTGCATTCTGAGTCTGGGCTCGGGCATCTGGTCCGACCTGTTTCGGGTGCTGTGGCTTGTCTTTTACAGCCCCTTTATGGTGTTCATCGGCGCGATCCAGAGCGCTTTGGGAAATCCCTCCGTTTGGCAGATGGCTCCTTTTTTCCTGATTCCCATGGTATTTCAGCCTGTGATCGGCTATTTTGCCTATAAAAACGGCTATCACAACATCGGCATCTTCTATAAGTTCATTTACAAGACCCGGGACAAGGACAAGCGGCTCCGTTGAGCGCATAAAAATAAAGCGCCCTCATAGGTATTATGGGGGTGTTTTTCATGAGACATTGGGAGGCCAGATTTCTGTCCTGTATGTATGTGCTTTCTCTGACGCTGCTGGTACTGTTTGCGGTCCGTGGATTGACGGAGACAGTGACGGTTTCCGGCGAGACAGATCAGACAGGCCTGGTCATTCTGGATGCGGGCCACGGAGGACCGGACGGCGGATCATCGTCCCAGGACGGAGTTTTGGAAAGCGATGTAAATCTGGAGATCACCCTTCGGACGGATGCGGTGCTGGCACTGATGGGGCAAAGAACCATCCTGACCAGAGACAGCAGCGCGGATCTCTCCTCCGCGGGAGCCGAGACCATTGCGCAGAAAAAGGTTTCCGACATTCGAAACAGAGTCAGTCTGGTGAACGACCACCCCGATGGCGTACTGGTGAGCATCCATCAAAACACATATCCCGATTCATCCGTTCACGGCGCGCAGGTGTTTTTCGGACGGGTGGGTAATTCGGAAGAGCTGGCGAAGGCGATTCAGGCGTCTATATACAACACCGTGGATCCCGGCTCCAACCGGGAGACAAAGCCCATTTCCAGAGACGTCTATCTGATGAACCACGCGGAGATTCCGGCGGTTCTGATTGAGTGCGGTTTCCTGACAAACGAAGAAGAGAAAACACGGCTTACGTCCCCGGACTACCAGAAGCGGCTGGCCGTCGCCATTGCTGCCGCAGTTTCCGAGCAGCTTGCAGCCGGAGCGGGCGTATGATACCGGAAAGAGGAACGAAACATGAAAGAAAAGGCCGTTTATTACTGCACATCCTGCGGCAACGAGACCATGAAGTGGCAGGGAAGATGCCCCGCCTGCGGACAGTGGAACACCATTGTGGAGCACAAGGCGGCGCCTGCCGCAAAGGGCGTGGCGAGAGCGTCCGGTGTCCGCAGAGAGCCCAAAACCCTTTCCCAGGTGGATACGGCTGACGAGGTCCGGTTTTCCACCGGTATGGAGGAGCTGGACCGGGTCCTGGGAGGCGGCGCTGTCCGGGGCTCGCTGGTCCTGGTGGGCGGCGCTCCCGGAATCGGAAAATCCACGCTGCTGCTCCAGCTCTGCGCCTATGTGAGTCAGTCTCTGCGGGTGCTCTATGTTTCCGGGGAGGAATCGGAATCCCAGCTCAAAATGCGGGCGGTACGCCTGGGCGTCAAGGGAGACAGGCTCTATGTGCTGGCGGAGACCGCGATGGAGGATATTTTGGAGACCGTGGAGGAGCTGAAGCCGGATGTGCTTGTGATCGACTCCATTCAAACCCTATACACCCAGGACGGAACCTCAGCCCCCGGCAGCGTGACCCAGGTGAAGGAGTGCACCATGAGCCTGATGCGCCTTGCAAAATCGGGAGGCGTCACCGTGTTCGTGGTGGGGCACATCAACAAGGAGGGCTCCATTGCGGGCCCCAAGGTGCTGGAGCACATGGTGGACTGCGTGCTCTATTTCGAGGGAGACCGCAACTCCTCCTATCGTCTGATCAGCGCAGCCAAGAACCGGTTTGGCTCCACCAATGAGATGGGCGTGTTCGACATGCACGACAGCGGCCTCCAGGAGGTGGAAAACCCCTCGGAGATGCTGCTCTCCGGCCGCCCTCTGGGGACGCCGGGAACCTGCGTGGCCTGCGCTATGGAGGGAACGCGGCCGCTGCTGGCGGAGATCCAGGCCCTTGTGGTGTCCTCCAGCTTCAACGTGCCTCGCAGAACCACCGACGGCTTTGACTTCAACCGGGCTACGCTGCTCATGGCGGTGCTGGATAAGCGGGGCGGAATGCGTCTCTCGGGCTGTGATGGGTATATCAACGTCATCGGCGGACTGACCCTGTCGGAGCCTGCGGCGGACCTGCCTCTGGTTCTCGCGCTGGCCTCCAGCTATCGGGACAAGCCGATCCCGGCCGATCTGGCCGCCATCGGAGAGGTGGGCCTCACCGGCGAAATCCGAGCGGTCAATTATCTGGATAAGCGTTTGGGAGAGCTGAGCCGTCTTGGGTTCCACCAGGTCATGATCCCCCATCAGGGCAGCGCCCGCTGCATCCCGCCCGAGGGTATGCGCCTGATCCGGGTGAAGAACATCCGGCAGGCCATTGAAGAGACGCTTGGTTGACATAATACACAAAATGCGCTCCCAGCCTCATAAAAGCCGGGAGCGCATTGTTACGTTTATAGCTTACTTCGCCAGCACCTTTTTGAGCTTGGCGAACCGGGGCAGGCTGTTTTCCTTCTTCATCCTGGTTTCGCCCTGGATCAGGGGCAGCGCGTAGTCGATGAACTCCTGGGTGACGCCGTTTCCGGCCTCGTTGATCCACTCCAGAGGCACCTTCTTCTCATAGTTGGCGCACTTTTCCAGGGGAAGCAGCTCCGTGGTGGACTCGTAGGGATCGGAGGATACACGCTTGATTGCCACCATGTAGCCGGTCTCACCGGAGGTGGCTGCCTCCACAGCGGCACGGCCCACGGCAATGGCCTCGTCGATATCGGTCTGGGAGCCGCAGTGGGCGCCGCAGCGCTGCATGAGGCTCAGCTCAATGGCGCGGCTCTTGCAGTCGATCCGAGTCTTGAGCATGCTCTCCAGCACCTGGGCCAATCCGCCCATCTGGGTGTGGCCGAAGGCGTCCTTGGCCGCCTCGCCGGCATACTCGGAGATGAACTTGCCGTCCTTGTCGTGGATACCCTCGGAGGCGGCGATAATGACCTTGCCCTTCTCGTTATAGACCCGCTCCGCGTCGGCATAGAACTTCTCCACGTCGAAGTCGATCTCGGGCAGATACACCAGATCGGGACCCTCGCCGGAGGCGGAGGCCAGGGCTGCGGCGCCGGCCAGCCAGCCCGCATTCCGGCCCATGATCTCCAGAATGCAGATCATGCCCGTGTCATAGACCTTGGCGTCCAGGGAGACCTCCATGCAGGTGGTGGCAATATACTTTGCGGCGCTGCCGAAGCCGGGGCAGTGGTCGGTGCCGTAGAGATCGTTGTCGATGGTCTTGGGGACGCCGATGACATTGCACTCGTAGCCCACGGATTTCATATAACGGCTGACCTTGGAGCAGGTATCCATGGAGTCGTTGCCGCCGTTATAGAAAAAATACCGGACGTTATACTTCCGGAAGATCTCCAGAATGCGCTTGTAATCGGTTTCATCCGCCTCGGGATCCTTCAGCTTGTAGCGGACGGAGCCCAGAGCGGAGGAGGGAGTGTAGGGGAGCAGCTCCAGCTCCCGGGGATCCTCCTGGTCGATGATATAGAGCTCGTCGTTCAGCACGCCCTTGATGCCGTGGGCCGCGCCGTAGACTGTGGTGATATAGGGACTTTCCAGCGCGGCCTTGAAAACGCCGTAGGCGCTGGCGTTGATGACGGACGAAGGACCGCCGGACTGGCCGAAGATGCATGCGCCGGTGAGGGGAGTGGACATAGTTCATTACCTCCTGTGTGGATTGGTTTTTCTGATTGTACTATACCATTCCCGTATAAAATGCGCAAGAGTTTCCGTGAAAAAAAGGAAGCGGCTTGTCTGAGACATTTATGATGAGGAAACGTGATATTGTGTGGGAATGACCTTGCTTTTTCGGGGAAGAAATGGTATACTGACCCCGATCAAAAATATTATAAGGAGCGTGAGACCATGCCACTTGTCACTTCTACCGAAATGTTCAAAAAGGCATACGACGGCGGTTATGCCATCGGCGCATTCAATGTCAACAATATGGAGATCATCCAGGGCATCACGGAAGCTGCCCGGGAATGCAACGCGCCTGTGATCCTCCAGGTGTCCAAGGGCGCCAGGGCCTATGCCAACCGCACCTATCTGGTGAAGCTGGTGGAGGCTGCGGAGATCGAGACCGGACTGCCGATCGTTCTCCATCTGGATCACGGCGACACCTTTGAGACCTGCAAATCCTGCATCGACGACGGCTTTACCTCCGTCATGATCGACGCCTCCTCCAAGCCCTTTGAGGAGAACATCGAGATCACCCGTCAGGTGGTGGAGTACGCCCACGCCCGCGGCGTGGTGGTGGAGGCCGAGCTCGGCACTCTGGCCGGCGTAGAGGACGACGTGAAGGTCGCCGCAGAGGATTCCTCCTATACCCGTCCCGAGGACGTGCAGGAGTTCGTGGAGAAGACCGGCTGCGATTCCCTCGCCATTGCCATCGGCACCTCTCACGGCGCCTATAAGTTCACCCCTGCTCAGTGCACCCGCAATGAAAAGGGCATCCTGGTTCCGCCTCCGCTCCGGTTCGACATTCTCGAGGAGGTTTCCCGCCGTCTGCCCGGGTTCCCCATCGTGCTCCACGGCTCTTCCTCCGTGCCTCAGGAGTATGTGAAGATGATCAACGAGAACGGCGGCGCCATGCCCGATGCCGTGGGCATTCCCGAGGAGCAGCTTCGGAAGGCGGCCTCCATGTCCGTCTGCAAGATCAACATCGACTCCGATCTGCGTCTTGCCATGACCGGCAGCATCCGCAAGCACTTTGCGGAGCATCCCGCCGACTTTGATCCCCGCCAGTACCTGAAGCCCGCCCGGGCCAACATCAAGGAGCTGGTGAAGCACAAGATCATCGACGTCCTGGGCTGCGACAACAAGATCTGATTCCGTTCCTTACCCGCTGTGCGCGATCATTGGCGCACAGCGGGTTTTTCCTGACAGGAACACTTGTGGTTTCCGGGACTGACTGCTATAATGAAAGGGCTAAAAGCTGAACGTTTTTTCTGCGAAAAAGGCCGGGAAATGGGGGCGTACTATGCAGTATCCAATCAACTCCACAAATTACCATACCTTTGAGACCTATGAGGTCAACAAGCTGTCCGGGAGAAGCTATTTTATCCCTTATCCCGACAGACAGCAGGCGGACAATGTGACCGCCAAGGAAAAGCGGTACAAATCGGAAAAGGTCATTTGCCTCAACGGCGATTGGGACTTCAAGTTCTATCCAAGACCTGCCGAGCTGCCGGAGGTTCTCGACACAGAGAATCTGGTATTCGACACCATCGACGTGCCCTCCTGCTGGCAGTTCCGGGGCTATGACAGGCCTTTCTATGTGAACGTCCGCTATCAGTTCCCCTATCATCCGCCGGTCATACCCACCACCGGGAAGGTGGGCAAGGTGTTCTCCTGGGTCGGCGGGGATCAGGGCGTCTCCATCCGCCGGAAGGACCCGGGTGATGAATATAACTTTGTCGGGGTCTATCGGAAAACAATTGTTATCGACGACCCGGAGAAAAATCATATCATCTCCTTCCTGGGGGTGGCCTCCTGCCTGGATCTGTATCTGAACGGCTCCTTTGTCGGCTACTCTGAGGGCGTCCATAACACGGCGGAATTCGATCTCTCCGGGAAGCTCCTGGCCGGGGAGAATGAGCTCCTGGCGGTGGTCCATCGCTGGTGCAACAGCACCTATCTGGAGTGCCAGGACATGTTCCGAAATAACGGCATTTTCCGGGATGTGCTGCTCCGTGTGTCCGAGGAATCCGACTTCTGGGATCTTTGCGCGGAGACGAGAAAAACAGGGGAGACCTACGCGCTGACCCTGACGGCGGAGACTTTCTCCGATACGAATGTGACCTTTACTTTGGAGGGACACGGAATCAGCGTGACGAAAACGGTCCCCACCGACGGGAAGACCGCCTCCGTTACATTTGAGAATCTGGCTGTTACCGAGTGGAACGCAGAGGAACCGACCCTTTATAGCGTCTACTTTGAAACTGAAACCTGCTGTGTCAAGGAGAGAATCGGCTTTAAGACTGTAGAAATCAAAGGCGATCGGTTCCTGGTCAATGGCAGAAAAATCAAGCTCCATGGCGTCAATCACCACGACACCAGCCCCACAAACGGCTATTCCATGACCCCCGAAGAGATCGAAAGGGATATCCGTCTGTGCAAAGCGTTTAATATCGACACCATCCGCACCTCTCACTATCCGCCGGACCCCCTGCTCCTGGAGCTGGCGGATGAATACGGCATTTATATCGTGGACGAAAACGACCTGGAGACTCACGGCACCTTCGCCCATCAGCTGCCGCCCACCTATAACTCCATCAGCCATGATCCCAAATGGGAGGAGCATTACCTGGACCGGATCACCCGGCTCTATCAGCGGGACAAGCTCCGAGCCAATACGTGCATCATCATGTGGAGCCTTGGCAACGAGGCGGGCGGCTATCACAATACCGACGCCATGTACGGCTATCTGAAAACACATTCCGCCCTGCCGGTCCACTATGAAAGCGCCGTCCACTGCAGGCGCATCGCCTACGATGTGGGCAGTGAGATGTACCCAAGCGTGGAGCTGGTCCACGATGTGGGCGAGCACAAGCGCAAACAGAAGCAGCTCAACGACCGGCCCTATTTCCTGTGTGAGTATGCCCACGCCATGGGCGTAGGTCCCGGCAACACGGAGGCCTATTGGCAGGAGATTTACAGCTACGACAACCTCATGGGCGGCTGCGTCTGGGAGATGGTGGACCATGCGGTGCTCCATGCCGACGGCAGCTATACCTACGGCGGCGACCATGGGGAGTGGGAGCATGACCGGAATTTCTGCGTGGACGGGCTGTTCTACCCGGACCGGCAGCCTTCCGCCGGGGCGCAGATCATCAAGTTCGTCTATCGTCCCATACGGGTCCGCCATGTGGCCGGCAACGTCTTTGAGTTCTTCAATACCACGGCCTTTTCCGCAGGCGACCGCTACAAGCTGACCTTCCGCTGGAATGACGGAACGACACACAGCTATGCCGCCAAGGTGGGCCCCCTGTCCAAGGGACGGGCAAAGGTTCCGCTGGGTGCGGAGATCGACGGAAATCTGGCTGCGGTGGTGGTATGCACCGACCGGAAAACGGGACAGGAGGTTTCCAGAGAGCAGATCACAATCCAGAGGACCGTGCCTGCCGAACCTGAGACAAAGTCCCTTCCGGAGGGTGTGTCCATAGCGGACGGAACGCTCCGCTGGCAGCTTCCCAACGGACAGGTCCTTACCGCGGCGGAGCAGGGGACCATCCTCTATCGCGCCCCCACGGACAACGACACCGATTTCATGTCCCGAAACACCATGAAGCCCTATGAAGCCCAGACTGAGCGTCTGATTTCCTGCGAAGCCACGGACAATGGGGTTCAGGTGGTGACGGAGGTGGCGAACAAAAAGGCAAAATTCACTGTAACGGATACTTATAAGGGCGTTGAAAACGGCATTCTTGTCACCAGCCGCCTCCACTGTGTCTCCGGCGGCGGGATCGTCCCCCGGTTCGGCAAGGCGTTCCGGCTGGACAGCGCCTTTGACGAAGTGATCTATACGGGCCGCACCGGCGAGAGCTACTGCGACATGAAGGATCAGTTTCCCATCGAGACCGTCTCCTGCAGGGTCGGGGATATGACAGAGCCCAATATCCGGCCTCAGGAGAGCGGAAACCGCTGCGACTGCATGGAATGCAGCGTTTCGGATGGGGGGAGTACGGTGACCTTCCGGGCGGTGGAGAAGCCCTTTGAATTGGGAATCAAGCCTTACACCGACAAAGCCCTGCTTTCCATGCGTCACCGCGCTGACGAGGTACGGACGGGGACCTATGTGACCATTCAGGCATTCCAGCAGGGCATTGGTACAGGAGCCTGCGGCCCGGGAATCCAGCCGGAGTATCAGTTCTCCGCCAAAGAGGACTATACGCTGAAATTCCTGATCCGGCTGAAAACCGGAGACCAGACAGAAAAAGAAACCGGCGTCCCCCAGGACGCCGAACAACAGAAGGGAGTTAAGCCAATGAACACGATTCATGAGAATATGCCTGTCTATGGCATGCCGGTTCTGGAGGGGCCTGTGGGCAAGCCTCAGAAGGCCACCATGGAGGAGATCCTGCGGGAAGCCGGCATGGATCCCAAGGACTTTCCGCCGCTTCAGCCCCCAGGAGAAAAGGATCTCAGGCCCAGTCCGCCCACTTGCCGTCCCTCTGAGCATCCCGGCTCCGTCCCCGGCGCCGATGTGGAGCCCGGAAAGCCCGGTCCCGGTATGCCCGGCGGCGGCCCTCCCAAGTCCCCGCCGTTCCCCCGGGTGGAATCCATGGATGTGCTGAACGGCAAGCTATATCAGGCGGAGGAACCCTATGCGGAGATCACCGGCTCGATCACGGACACGGCCATGACCGGCGCCACCTATAAAACCGACGAGGTCTGCCTCAACGGCCTCTATGTGGCCGGTGATTCCGTCTATGAGATCCGGGATTCCAGCTTTGAAATGAACGGCTACGGCATCGACGACTTTGCCGGTATCGGCTCTGCGGTCATGGCGGGCGACAAGGCCAAGGTCACCATGGAAAACACCAATGTGACCACTCGCGGCGTGATCCGGCCCTGTACCGTGGTCACGGGCAATGCCACCCTGGTCGTCCGGAACTGCGTGCTGGACGCCAAGGGCGGCGAGATCCCGGCGAGCTATGTGCCCCGGGTGGCCTCCGGTATGATGGAGCCGCCTCCGGGATTGAAGCTGGGCGGCAACTGCCGGACCCATCTCTCCATGGGCAATTCCAGAGCGTACTTCTATGATTCCAAGATTCTTGCCCATTCCTGGGCGGCGCTCTCCACCGACGGCTCCGAGGGCGACCTGTATCTGGAGGCCAACAACTGCGACGTGGTTTGCGACACGGTGGGCTACGGCACCTACGCTGACGGCGGCTGCCACAACGTGCTGAACGACTGCCGGATCACCGTGGATACCCACGTGGCCATCATTGCAGGCGACGCTTGGGTGAAGCTCAACAACTGCACCGTCAAGTCGAACCGGTACGGCGGCATGCTTCACGGCGTCCGGGGCCACCACACAGAGACCACGGAATGCCATATTGTGGGCGGCGACTGGGATGTGGGCGAGGCCCTGTTCTTTGTCAAGTCCGAGAACGTGTATCTGAAGCTGGACGGCGCAAAGGTGAAGACCGGGAAATACCTGATCCACTCCGTGGTCAACGATGATGACGCCGCCACCAAGGTGCCCGAGGACCTCAAGTGCAAGGTCTACGGCATCAACGCGATCATCGCGGGTGGAGACTATGCCGGCGACATTATCCATGAGGACACGGACCGGACCATGGCTGTCACCATCCGGAATGCCAGCATTACCGGCCAGATCCTGGACGCCTATGTGAAGCTGGACGGCGCCAAATGGACTGCTACGGCGGACTCCACCGTGTGCCTGATCGGAGACGTGCAGACCGATCAGATCGACGCGGCTGCCGGTGTGACCGTCGCGGCCAAGGCCGGAGAGGGCTGCGGACTCAGCGGCAGCTATACACTGGCTTCCGGCGGAACCCTGATCGTAACAGAATAATAAGATTATACAGAAACCAGCCGCAGCGATCTCAGTAAACCTGAAATCGCCGCGGCTGCATATTTAGAAGTTGTGAGGCAGCAGCGGCTTTCCGGCCAGCACCTCCTGATAATCCTTGTAGTTCCGTTTCAGCAGCTTAGGCGTGTCCAAACCGTAGGGACATTTGGCTGCGCATTGATAACACTCCACACAGGCAGTTATTTGCTCCATCATGCGTTTGGCGCCTTCATTGAGGCTGAGCTCTGTTGGGGCGCGCCGGAGCATCAGGGAGGTTCTGGCCGCCTGATTGATGATGATCCCCTGAGGACATGGCATACAGTAGCCGCAGCCCCGGCAGAACTCACCCTGGAGCTGGTCCCGGTCCGCGTCGATGACGGCCTGGAGTTCCGGCGTGATTCTGGGCGGCTGCTGCATGTGGGCGATAAATTCATCCAGCTCGCTTTCCCGCTGAATGCCCCAGATGGGAATGACCTCCGGGAACTGATTCATCCAGGCGGAGGCTGCTGCGGAGTTGTTGATGAGGCCGCCGGACATGCCCTTCATGCAGATAAAGCCCATGCCGGCTTTCCTGGTCATCTCCAGCAGCTCCAGCTCCTTCTCCGTGCTTAAATAGTTGAAGGGGAACTGGAGCGTTTCATAGAGGCCCGATTCCACCGCCTCCTTCGCCACATCCAGCCGGTGGTTAGTGATGGAAATATAGCGGATCTTGCCCTGATGCTTGGCTTCCTCCATAGCCTCGTACAGCCCGGTTCCATCGCCGGGCTTGGGACATTTTCCGGGGTTGTGGAACTGGTAGATGTCGATATGATCGGTGCGCAGATTGCGAAGGCTGGTCTCCAGATCGGACCAGAACTGCTCCACGGTCCCGGCCATGGTCTTCGTAGCCAGGATCACCTTATCCCGCATACCCTCAAAGGCTGCGCCCACCTTTTCCTCGCTGTCGCTGTAGCCTCTGGCGGTGTCGAAGTACGTCATGCCGTTGTCGTATGCCTTCCGCAGAAGATGTACGGCCTCCTCTTTGGAAATACGCTGGATGGGCAGCGCGCCGAAGCCGTTTTTCTCCACGGCAATGCCTGTTTTTCCGATGGTCACCTGTGCCATGATGATCCCTCCGTTTCTGTGAATGATTATACCAGTATTTCATTTTTCGCACAATCCCTTTTGCACCAACACGTCGGGAAAACCCGAAAATGTTGGAGAAAACTACATTATTTTTCGCAAATGACGATGCGAATTCTTCAATTCGTGAAAACTGTCAAGAATTCAAAATCCGTGCGGGAAATGTTCTCCGCTTTTCCTAATAGGATTCCCTTTGCAGGCCGCTATAATAAAATATAGTAAGAAACAGTTGAAAACCAGAAGGGATGGAAGCTGCAGATGAACCTGAAATCGCTCAAAAAACTGCTCAGTGGCGGCGGCGTCACGGTTCCCCATCACAAGGACACTGCCAATTATCCCACGGAGCAGCTTCCGCTGTCCGCAAAGATCGTGCTGCCCATGAGCCAGCATGTGGGCGCGCCCTGCGAGCCCTGCGTGAAAAAGGGAGATCACGTATATGTGGGAACTATGGTGGGGAAAGCGCCCTCAGCCATGAGCATGCACATCTTTTCCAGCGTCTCCGGCACTGTCACGGAGGTCGGGCCCATTATGTACAACACCAGTAAGGGCGTCACTGTGGTGGTGGTGGAATCCGACGGACTCCAGGAGCCGGACCCGTCCATCCAGCCGCCGGAGGTCCACGACCGGGAGAGCTTCCTGGATGCGGTGAGCATGTCCGGCATCGTGGGACTGGGCGGCGCAGGCTTCCCCACGGATATCAAAATCCAGCCCAAAAATCTCAACGAAATCGATACGCTGCTCATCAATGGCGCAGAGTGCGAGCCCTACCTCACCACGGACAACCGGGAGTTCCTGGAGTGCCCCGATTCCATCCTGTCCGGTATCCGGGCCTGTCTTGACTATCTGGGGATACCCAAGGCGCTGATCTGCATCGAGGACAACAAACCAGCCGCCATCGACCTTATGACCCGAAAGACCGCCGAGGACGACAGGATTTCCGTCTGTGTTCTGGAGTCCCGGTATCCCCAGGGCGCCCAGAACGTGCTGATTTACAACGCCACGGGGCGGGTTGTGGCAAGAGGCGCCCGGCACACCACCGTGGGCGTCATGATGCTCAATGTGACCACCGTATCCTCGGTGGGAAAGTATCTGAAAACCGGTATGCCCCTTGTGACCAAGCGGCTCACCGTGGCGGGAGACGCAATCAGGAGCCCCAAAAACCTGGAGGTTCCCATCGGAACGCCGATCCTGGATGTGATCGACTTCTGCGGCGTCCGGGAGGAGCCTCAGAAGATCATTGTGGGCGGTCCCATGATGGGCACAGCCCAGATGGACGTGAACTATCCCATCACCCGGCAGAACAACGGACTCCTTGCCTTTGGAGCCAAGGCCTCTGAGAAGCCCAACGCCACGGCCTGTATCCGCTGCGGACGCTGCATCAATTCCTGCCCCATGGGGCTGTCGCCCCTGGCCATCCGGGACGCCTATGTGCAGTTCGACGCGGACCGGCTGGATGAGCTCATGGCGGACCTGTGCATCGGCTGCGGCACCTGCAGCTATGTCTGCCCCGCAAAGCGGCCTCTGACCCAGAGCGTCACCCTGGCAAAGAACTTCTTGAAATCCAAAAGGAACAGGGGGAAAAACTGAATGGACAATCAAACAAGCCATCTGGTGGTTTCTCCCGTGCCCCATATAAGGAGCGCCCTGACCACCCAGCGCATTATGCTGAATGTGATCATCGCCCTTTTGCCTGCCCTGATTGCCTCCACCGTGATATTCGGCCTTCGGAGCCTTCTGGTGGTGGCCGTGACCACGGCGTCCTGTGTGCTGTTCGAGTATCTATGGTGCAGGATCCGGAAGACCGCCTCTACGATTGGGGACCTGTCCGCCGTGGTTACTGGGCTGCTTTTGGCCTTTAATCTGCCGCCTACGGTGCCTCTGTATCTGCCTGTGATCGGCGCCATTGCCGCGATAATCGTGACCAAGGAGCTCTTCGGCGGCATCGGCTGCAACTTCGCAAATCCGGCCATTGTGGGCCGGATCACCCTGGCGGTGTCCTTTCCGGCCAGAATGACCAGCTATCTCTACCCCAAGCTGCTCATGGATTGCGACGCGCTGACCTCCGCCACGCCGCTTGCCGTTTCGGATCAGCGGCTGTCCCTTTTGGATCTCTTTCTTGGGACCCACGGCGGCGTCATCGGAGAGACCTGCGCCCTGGCGCTGCTTCTCGGTCTGATCTGGCTGCTTGCCACCCGGACCATTGAGATCACGATCCCGCTGACGTATGTGGGCACTGTGGCCGTTTTCAGCGCGATCTGCGGAGAAAATGTGCTCTATCAGATCCTTTCCGGCGGCCTGCTGCTGGGCGCCGTCTTTATGGCAACGGATTACACCACGTCGCCCTTCTTCCGGCGCGGCAAAATCGTTTTTGGCGTCGGCCTTGGCGTCATCACCTGCCTGATTCGATTCTGGGGCAATATGAACGAGGGCGTCAGCTATTCGATCCTGATCATGAATCTGCTGGTTCCGTACATCAACCGGGTGTTCCGGCGGACGCCCATGGGAGGAGGGACGCGGAAATGAATGCCTGGAATGGATCATTGAAGCCCGTTGTGGTTCTGGTTCTGGTGTGCCTGCTGGCCGGTATCATTCTCTCCTCCGCCAACCTGATCACCGCGCCCGTGATTGCCGCCAATGAGGAGGCCGCCAATAATGAGACCTATATGGCGGCTCTGCCCGAGGCCGACGCCTTCACCACAGTGGACTGTGCAATAGAGGGCGTCACCGCCGTGCTGCAGGCCAATAACGGCGCCGGATGGGTGATCACCGCCCAATCAAGAGGCTATGGCGGCCAGGTTCCCGCAGCCGTGGCCTTTGACAATGCGGGCAGAATTTTAAGAGTTATCATGATGTCCAACGAGGAGACCCCGGGCCTTGGACAGAAGGTCACAGAGCCAGGGTTTTCAGAGCAGTTTTCCGGCATGGCTGCATCATCCTTTTCCCTGGAGGATATTGACGCCGTATCCGGCGCTACGATTTCCTCCCGGGCGTCCGTCAACGCCATCAATCTGGCCATTTCGGCCTACAACGAAGTGACAGGAGGCGCCGCATGAACAAGAAAGCATCCATTGTGTGGAACGGCATTTTCAAGGAGAATCCCTCTCTGCGGCTGGTGCTGGGCACCTGTCCCACCCTGGCTGTCACTACCCTGGCCGTCAACGGCCTGGGCATGGGCCTTGCCGCAACCTTTGTGCTGATTTGCTCCGGTGCGGTGATTTCCGCCCTGCGGAACATCATCCCGTCCAAGGTCCGTTTGCCCGCCTATATCACCATCATCGCCGCCTTTGTGACGCTGCTGATGATGCTGGTCAAGGCCTATCTTCCGGCCCTCAACAGCGCTCTGGGCGTATATCTGCCCCTGATCGTCGTGAACTGCATCATTCTCGGCAGAGCAGAGATGTTTGCGTCCAAAAACAAGGTACTGGATTCCGCCCTGGACGGCCTTGGCATGGGCCTGGGCTTTACCTTGACTCTGGTGCTCATGGGCTCCATCCGGGAGATCCTTGGCAGCGGCACGCTGTTCGGCCTGAATCTGCACATCCCCATGGATCCCATGACCGTGTTCATCACCCCGCCGGGCGGCTTTTTCGTGTTCGGCGTGCTGATGGGCCTTGCGATCCTGCTGGAAAACTATACGGGGCACAGAATGGAGCGGAAGCAGTCCTGCGAGGGCTGTCCTGCCGCCGGTATGTGCCAGGGAGAGGAGGAAGCCTGATGGCCGCAAAATTAGCCGCAATCTTTTTCAGCATGATTCTGGTGAACAACTATGTGCTGGTGAAATTCCTGGGTATCTGCCCGTTCCTGGGCGTCAGCAAGCAGCTCAATTCCGCCGTGGGAATGTCTGTGGCTGTGACAGTGGTCATGGCTTTGGCCACTGCCGTAACCTGGCCCCTCCAGCAGCTCCTGGTCCGGTTCGACCTTACATACCTTCAGACGATTGCATTCATTCTGGTGATTGCTGTCCTGGTGCAGCTTCTGGAGCTCTTTCTCAAGAAGTTTATCCCGCCGCTGTATGTGGCCCTGGGTGTTTATCTGCCGCTCATAACAACAAACTGCGCCGTGCTTGGCGTGACGATCCTGAACATCGATGAGGGCTACAGCTACATCGAGTCCCTGGTATGCGCTGTGGGAGCGGGACTGGGCTTCCTGCTGGCCATGGTGATCTTCGCCGGGGTCCGCAGCAGGGTGGAGGCGGCCAATCCGCCGAAATGCATGGAGGGATTGCCCATCACCCTGATCTCCGCCGCCATCACCGCCCTGAGCTTCACAGGCTTCGGCGGTATCGTGGAAAACATCTTCGGGGTGTAGGAGGGGCGCTATGAATACGATCATCCTTGCTTCTCTCGTCATCGCCGCCATCGGTCTATTGGGCGCGGTGCTTTTGGTGGTGGCGTCCAAAGTCTTTGCCGTCACGGAGGACGAACGGGCAAAGGCTGTGGAGCTGGTGCTTCCCGGCGCCAACTGCGGCTCCTGCGGATACGCGGGCTGCGCGGCCTATGCCAAGGCCGTCGTGGAGGGGGCTCCCGTCAATCAGTGCATTGCCGGCGGCGCCGCCGCCGCGGACAAGATCGCCAGGATCATGGGCGTGGAGGCCGGTACCGCCACGGAGTACAAGGCTATGGTGGCCTGCAGGGGCGACCTGAGCCACACAAAAAAACGCTATGAGTATCACGGCATTCCCACCTGCGCCGCCTGCAACGTGCTCTATAACGGCGATTCCTCCTGTCCCTTCGGATGTCTGGGCTTTGGCGACTGCACCAAAGCCTGCAAATTCGGCGCTATCGAGATCGTGGACGGCATCGCCCATGTGGATCCGGAGAAGTGCACCGGCTGCGGCGCCTGCAAAGCCGCCTGTCCCAAGCGAATCATCTTCCTTTATGCCTATAAGGAGGAGCCAAAGCCCATCGTCATGTGCTCCAACCACAAAAAGGCGGTGGACACCCGCCGGGAGTGCACTGCCGGATGTATCGGCTGCGGCAAGTGTGTCCGCAACTGCCCGGTGGAGGCCATTTCCATCCATGATAATGTGGCTCGGGTGGACTACGACAAGTGTATTTCCTGCCGGAAATGCGTCACAAACTGCCCCATGAACTGCATTACGATCCCGGAGAAATGGTCTGTCCGGGAGACAGGCTAGGAACGTTTTATTTTGGAAGCCTCATCTCAGCAAAGGAACGGAAACATGCATATCCTGTTATATTTTATTCGCCACGGCGAAACAGATCTGAATGTGAAGGGCTGCCTTCAGGGTCAGATCGACACGGAGCTCAATGAGATCGGTATCCGTCTTGCAACTCTGACAGGGGAGGGGCTTCGTGACGTTCGCTTTGACCGTGTGATCACAAGCCCGCTGAAAAGAGCCTGCAGGACGGCGGAGCTGATTATGGAACAGAACCGGGTGTCCCATGCGGACATTGAACTCGATGACCGGATCATGGAGATCAGCTTCGGGGAATGGGACGGACGGTGCTGCCTGGCAGGTCAGAACGAGGTGCCCATGGCATCTGTATGGAGCTTTTATCACGATCCCTGGAAATACAAGGCCCCGCCGGGCGGAGAGACGATTCGGCAGGTCATCGACCGCACAAACGGTTTCCTCCAGGAGCTGATCCATGACGAAGCCAACGACGGGAAGACGATCCTGATCTCTACCCACGGCTGCGCCATGCGGGCCCTCCTGCATCAGGTCTACGAGGACAAGGAGGATTTCTGGCACGGAATGCTTCCGAAAAACTGCGCGGTCAACGTGGCGTCCTTCACGGATGGGAAGTTGTCTCTTCTGGAGGACGACGCACTGTACTATGACGAGCGCCTGAGCCATAACTGGTATTCCGTATAAGACGAACAGGACCTTCGGGCAAGCCCGAAGGTCCTGTTGCCGTATAGATCAGTTGAGATATATTCCGCGATAGAATGGGGGTGACAAAAAACACACATCTCCGATGTTCTGGGGGTCTACAGCGACGCCTATGCCCGGTTCCTGGACCGCAGCGTGGAATAACGCTGGACAAACATAGAAATCTGTGAGACAATAAAATAAACGAATTCAGCCCCTGGAATTCCGGGGGCTGAACCTGTAAAAGGACTGTAAAAGGAGGAGATCCAATGACAACAGAGCTGTTGGTGGAGCGCTGGGAGGACCAGCGAACCATCAAGAATCTCATGGGCAAGTACGTGAATTGTCTGCTTCTGAACAGGCAGGCTGAGATCTACGGCGCATTCTGGAGCGCAAAAGAGGACGTAAGCCTGACCTTCAACGACGGCAGCTATATCGGCGCCGCCCCGGTAAAGGGATATTTCGACGCGGTTGTGGAGCGGAATAAGCTGTCGGCCAAATTGCTCCAGGACCGTCTCCCTGAAAAGCTGGGCGGAAAAACAGAGGAGGAGCTCTACGGTATCGGGCCCTTCCAGGTGAAGCCGCTGACCGCGCCGGTCATTGAGGTGGCCGAGGACGGAGAGACCGCCAAGGGCCTTTGGTTCTGCCTGGGCTGCTCCGCGGAGGTCACTTCCCGGGGCCCCGAAGCCAACTGGACCTGGGGATACTTCGCAGGTGATTTCGTGTACGAAAACGACGACTGGAAGATCTGGCATCTCCAGTATCTCAACGATGTGGACTCCCTCTGCGGTCAGAGCTGGGGCAGGGAAGTGGTCCCCTATCCGGAGCTCCCGGAGTTTGCGCCCCTGAAGGATTTTGCCTATCCGCCCTATACGCTGACGGAGAACATCCGGGCGCTCTACAGTGTGGACCGGCCCCTGACAGCTGCGCCGCGAATCCCGGAACCCTATGATACCTTTGCCAACACATTTTCCTATGGAAAGGCGGTGGACTGAATGAAAGCGCCGAACTACACCGATGAAGAGCTGATCCAGCGCGTCTGGGACGTGGAGGAGATCAAGAAGGTCTGCGCCAAACGGGTGTATTATGTGGCCAACGACTGGCGGCAGAAGGAGCTGGAGGACCTGTGGGTCACAGGCAGCGACGCGAAGAAAACCGCGTCCTTCGGCCGCAACTGGGGATACTACGTTGGCATGGATGCCATTAAGGATTATTATGTGAATCAGCATGACGCGAAGATCGACGCGCTGCCGGGCAAAAACCACGGCGACGGATGCCTGTTTCTGCACCCGGCTTCCACAGGCCTTGTTTACGAGGCATACGACGGCAAAACCGCGCGCGGTCTCTGGTACTGCATTTCTCAGGAGACGCTGCCTGTCTCCGAATCCGAGGCAGACGCCCGCTGGTATATGGAAAAGCTGGCCATTGACTTTTTGAAGGAGGACGGGAAGTGGAAGATCTGGCATCTGGTCATCGCCACGGACCTCCAGAGCGAGGCAGGCCAGGACTATATGCAGCAGAAGGTCTATTTGCCTGATGCGGAAAACCCGGCCTTTGTGGAGTTTGGGACGCCCACGGTTCCCATGCTGACCCACAACGCCATGTTCAACTGGCTGGACAACTATCCCGCGCCGCCTGCGCCGTATGCGACCTTTGACGAGGACAACAGCTATGGCCCCGAAGGCCATCCGGATTACATTGCAGAGGAGGACAAATAACATGAGAAACAAGCATTTGGACCTCCACAGAAGGATCGTCAACGCTGCCGCCAGCCAGGAGGTGGAGAACGTCAAGGCCCAGCACACCTATTACCACGGCCGGGCGGACGCCTACGGTGAGTGGCACAA
>CAJOHR010000025.1:0-44308 GCA_905234425.1 uncultured Oscillospiraceae bacterium
TGTGACGCCGGAGGCCGGGAAGGTCTACACCGGAAGCATCGTTGTGACGGCGTAAAAACGACAAAAGGGGAGCGCCATGGGATTTCCCTGGCGCTCCCATTGTGACGGGCTATGGGAAAAGGAAGATGCATATGCTTTACCGGGAAATCACACCGGCGGACAACGCGCCGCTGGCTGCCCTCATCCGGCGCAGCCTGAAGGCCCACGGCCTGGACATCCCCGGCACCGTCTACTTTGACGAGAATCTGGACCATCTGAGCGACTTCTATCTCGGGGACCCGGCAACCCGGGCCTATATCATCCTGGACGACGGAAACGGCCAGGTTATGGGCGGCATCGGACTGGCGGCCTTTCCTGGGCTTCCGGGCTGCGCGGAGCTCCAGAAGCTCTATCTTGTGGACGCCGCCAAGGGCGCGGGACTGGGCATGGAGATGATCCGTCTGGTGGAAGATCGGGCAAAGGATTTGGGCTATCGCCGCATGTACCTGGAGACCCACACAAATCTGGCGGCGGCCATCCACATCTATGAAAAGTCCGGCTATGCCAGGATCGAACAGCCGGAATCCGTGGTCCACAGCACCATGAACCGGTTTTATATCAAGGAACTGATCTGACCTCAGCGAAGGAGGAATTCTCATGAAGGCTTTACTCATCAACGGCAGTCCCCGGCCCAAGGGAAACACCACCCTGGCCCTGGCGGAGCTGGACCGCATTTTTCGGGAGAACGGCGTGGAGACCGAGGAGATCCGGGTGGGGAACAAGGCCATCCGGGATATGCTCAGCAGATTCAGGAGGCCCGTATAAGCCCTGGCCAGGCGATATGTGAAAATCGTGGCCCGGAAGAGCTGGCCGTAGTAGTTGTCCAGATCCTGCTCCTCGATGAGATTGGATTTGGTCCCGAAGATCCGTTCCCCTTCATCCCATACGGTCATGGCGGTGTGCAGGGGCACATAGTCCTTTCCGTATATAGAACGATCTTAATGCATGGAATCGGGTAGGAGGTCACCCATTAGTTCCACCTGTGATTTTACAGTTGCATCACAGCGGCAAAGGCGCTCTGAGTACAGAATTTGATGTTTTTAGGTAGGACGTTATCGCCGATGACGCAGAACTCCGGCGCGATGCCCTCGAAAGCGGAGGCGTCCACACTCTTTCGCCCGCCGGAGATCACCACGGTATCACAGTCGATGACCCTCGTCTCATGGGGCAGCTTGGATTTGTCCACCGGTTCGGGCATGGGCGGCGGACCGCCGGGGCCCTCGGGGGCCGGACCGTCCTTGATCTCCGCGTCGGCGAACTCCGCGTGGGGATCGAAGGGGGCGGCATGGGGCGGGAAGCCCTCGGGCCGGGAATCCGGCATGACCTCCGGTCCTTCATCGTGGTCGCCCATCATCATGAGCATCATGCCGAAGTCCCCATCATATTTCGGCACGTTCAGCGTCACATCCAGTGTCACACTGTTCGGGGTGACCGCTACTGTTTTTGCGTTGTCAATGTAGGAGAAATTGGGTTCGTTCTCATAGTCCAGCTCCGTTGCACGCTTGGAGTGGGGATCGTCAAAGAGCATGACGTCGCCTCTCGTGACCATGACAGTCTCATGGCCGGCTTTTGCCAGATACAGCGCCGCCTCCCGGCCGGTGTCGCCGCCGCCGATGACCACGACCTTGTGTCCCAGCTCCGCTTCACGGCCGAACACATCCTCCGCCAGCCATACCTTCGGATCGTCAGCGCCTTGGACGGGGATACGCTTTGCGGTGGAGCCCATGGCGGCGATGATCACGTCGTAGCCCTTGTCCCGGAGCAGCTCCGGCGTGGCGGGGGTGTTCAGAAGAACGGTCGCACCGGACTTCATGACCTCCCGGACCATCCAGTCCTTGTAGTCCTTCAGGTTCCACTTGAAGGAGACGTGATCGGCAAATTTGAGCTGGCCGCCCAGCTTGTCAGAGGCCTCATAGACCGTCACGGTATGTCCCTGCTCCACGGCGAACAGCGCCGCACGAAGCCCCGCGGGACCGCCGCCGACAATAGCCACGTTCTTTTTCCTGCCGGAGGGCGTGAACATCCGGTCCAGCATGTGATGATAGCCCGCGTAGGGGTTCACCGCGCAGAAGGAGCCGTGGCAGGCGTTGCACAGGAGACATGGCGTCAGATCCTCGCCGTCCCCGGCCTGGATCTTGTCGATGTAGTGCTCGTCGCAGATCAGCGCCCGGGCCACGGACACGCAGTCGGTCTTGCCCTCGGCGATGAATTTTTCAATGAGATCCGGGTCCCGGAAGCCGCCCACGGGGGAAACAACAGCTTTGATGCCCCGCTTCTTGAAGGCCTCCGCAAACTGGAGGTTGTAGGGATTCTCCTTCACCAGATTGTGGCTGTTCACATGGGTGAAGGACCCGTCCCAACCCCGGATCTGGAAGATGTCCACCAGTCCCTCGCAGAGCTGGCAGTAGTCCAGCCAATCCTCCTGGGTATAGCCGCCCTCCTCGGTGGCGGAGATCTGCATCTCGATCAGGAAGTCCTGTCCGCAGGCCTCCTTGATGCGGCGGAACACCTCCAGGGTCAGGGTGGCCCGGTCGGCCATGGTGGGGCCGCCGTATTTGTCGGTGCGCTGGTTCAGCAGCGGAGAAAGGGAGCAGGCCAGGATGCCGCCCCGGTAGGAGGCGTAGATAGTCACGCCGTCAAAGCCCAGCTTTTGCAGTTCCACGCTGGCATGGACAAAGTCCTGGATCATACCCTCCAGCCGCTCGGCGGAGATACCGGGTTTATTGAACAGATTCGCGGAGTAGTCTCCGGTCATGGGGATCTCGTCCCAGTTGGGGGTGTCGGAGATGTTCACATTCTGAGGCTCAACGGCCATCAGGGAGGCGGAGGCCAGAGAGCCATGCTTGTGGATCCGCTCCACAATGCCCCGATAGTCCTCCATGGCCTTGGGATCATCCATGTGGCAAGGGGCCATCTTGCTGTAATTCCCCTCGCAGTCCGGATAGGCGCCCACGCCCACACAGACCCAGGCCGCGCCGTTCCTGGCCAGATGCTCATAGAAGGGACCGGACAGCATGGGCTCCTGGTTATCTGAGGAAACGCATTTGGACCCCAGAATCCGGTTTTTCAGCGTCACGTTTCCGATCTTCAGCGGAGATAAAAGATGCTCATACTTCATATATATAACCTCTTTCTCGGAAAACAGGGCGGTTTCCCGCCCTGTTATGATTGTGTATTTATCCGATGGTGTTGTCGTAGGCCTCCTGCTCCAGCTCGATGCAGCGGCCGATGTTCATGCTCTCCAGGTCCGCCACAAAGGAATCCCACTGGGCGTCGATGTCCGCGTCGCCGATGGCGAACTGGGCCACCTTCTGGTTGGCATAGGTGAGAATGTCGGAGGCAATGCGGCCCTCCTCCTCGGCGGCCTCGGTGGTCATGGTCACGTTGCTGGAGATGGCCATGGTGCCGTCCAGATTGGAGGTCCAGACCTCCCAGGCCTCGTTGACCAGGTCGGCGTTGAGGTAGGCAGTGCGGTACCGCAGCATCAGGGACGGCATGGTGCCGAAGGCGCAGCGGCAGCGCATATACTGGGAAACCGGCAGATCGAACTCATTGTTGACCACAGCGTCGGTGAACAGGGGTGTGCCATCGGCGTCCAGCTCAAAGTCCACGCCCTCCAGACCGAAGTTGTACAGCAGAACGCCGTCCTCAGAGAACCAGTAGTCCAGCCACTGCATGGCGATCTCCGGCTCCTCGCAGCCGGTGGAGATGGAGATGGAGGTGATGTCATCGGCAGGCGCCAGGGTCATCTCGGTCAGGTGCTGCATGTCGCCCTTGTTCTGGACCGGGGAGGGCATGCAGGTGACGGGCACGGTGTACTTGTCCACACCCTCGCCGGAGGTGGGCCACACGCCCATCTGATCAGAGGTGATCTGCCCGTCGAGGTAGCTGGAGAAGGGATCGTACTCAATGGAGATGAAGTCGGGGTCCATGAGGCCCTCGTCCAGCCAGGCGTTCAGCATTTTCAGGTAATCCCGGAAATCATCCTCGATCAGGGAGCATTTGATTACGCCGTTATCCACGAAATAGGGCAGTCCCGCCGCGGCGCCGCCGGCGCCGCCGGCATTTCCGCTGGCCGCGAAGGAGGCCACGTTGTAGCCCTCGGTGAGGGTGGTGATGTTGCAGTTGTTGGTCATGTAGATGGGGGTAGAGGCGCCCTTCTCGTTCTTAAATGCCACCAGCACATCGTGGAGCTCATCATAGGTCTCCGGCACGCTGAGGTTCAGGTCCTCCAGCCAGTCCTTTCGGACCACCAGGCCCTGGTTGTTGATGAAGCTGTCGTAGGTGCCCATGAACTGAAGGGCCATGCCGTCCGTCAGGAAATAGGGAGTCTGGGCGGCATTGGAGTGGATCAGGAAATCGTAGTTGGGAGCGTATTCGGCAAGATCGTCGGTCAGATCGATGATGATCTCATCCGCCTGGGCTCCGGCAAGGCCCGTGGAATAATAGGAGCCGATGTTCTTGAACATATCCGGATAATCTCCAGAGGCGATGATCACATTGTACTGCTCGGAGGCGGTAAAGAAGTTGACCTCCGTGGTCTCCACATGGACACCGGTCTGCTTCTCCAGCTCCTGCATGTACTCGAAGCCGTTGTAATTTTCGATGCCCAGGTTGGCAAGATCGCCCATCAGGTTCACGGCGGGGGTCAGCATGGTCAGCTCCACGCCGTCGGCCAGGGGCAGGGACACCTCGTTTGTGTAGTCCAGCTCGGCAATGTCGCGGCCGGGCATATTGGCCCGGTGTTCTACGGTGGGCTCCGCTACCTCGGCGGGCTCCTCCACAGATGCCGCTGCATCATCGGCGCCATCGTCGGCGGGCTCTTCCACGTCGGGCTCCGCTTCGGGGGATTCTGCTTCTGTGGAGCTCTCCGCAGCAGAAGCGGCCTCAGGCTCAGATGCGGAAGCGGCAGGCGCAGCCGTATCGCTGCCGCATCCAGCAAACAGCAGACAGAGCATGCCAAGACACAGCAGCATGGCAATGAACTGTTTCTTCATGGTATAATTCTCCTTTTCATATTTTTGCAGATCTAATCTGCTTTGGTTCCAGTGTATCAAAGACTTGAATCATTGGCAATCCGTATATCAATATGCCTTTTCTATAATACTGAACCCGTCAATCACTATCCGAATTTGCAAATAATGAGATAAAATTGCAAATTGATCACCCTGTTAAAGACATCTGCTCTCTGCTGTTCCAGCATAACACGCCAGAGACATATTCGCAATTCGGAATAAGTGTTTCAGAATATCACATCAACGAATTGATAGACATGTTGAATTATTGCAAATACTGTGATAATATTGCAAACAAGAGGTGATTGCATGTTGTTCTACTGTTCCATCCATCCAGATTGGGATTATAATGGCGAGTTTCCAAAGACAGAGAAGTGCCGCACCATATCGCAGCTGCTGGAAACAGTGGCTACGGTCCATTACCGGAATACCGGAAGCTGCTTTGCGGAGCTGGAACGCCAGGGCATATTCCTTGGGAACGGCGCGTTCAAGACGATCCTGATTCAGAGAGATCCGTTCGGGCAGTTTGATCCCATGGACGGTAACTGGAATCATGTGGTTGCAGAGGCTGCGGTACAATCGCTGTGTGTTCCGCTCTGGTATGGCCTTTCCATGGGCGGAAAGCAGTATCTTCTCTGTTGCTTTCCCCGTCTGACGGAAGGAAGCCCGGAAGCTTCCTCGATTGAAGCAGGCATAGAAACTGCCTGTCATTCCTTGCAGACTACGCTCCAGCCGGAGAATCCTTCCTTGCGGATCATCGCAAGCGATCTCCAATACGGGGAGCCGGGAATCTTCCGCACCTTTAACGATCTGACGCATGCCTTGGATTACTATGACTTTCGGATTGAGCAGCGATCCCCGATCTTTCTGAACTCAGAATCCCAGCTCCATGGCGCGCTGATCGGCGATCTGAGTGTCTACCGGCAACTCTCCGTGGTAATTGCGGAGCAACTGTCCCACAGTTCGCTTTCTGTCGAAACCGTGGCCGGTCAGGTATGCGACGCGCTTTTGGATAACAGCGTTCCCTCCATGGAATCTATCCATCACCATATTCAGATTTTCATGCTCACCTTTACGGAATATCTGGGCAGCTCGGGCCTGGTAGACGCTGCCTATATGAGCCGCCATCGGATCGTCTATCGGGCCATGGCCTTTGAGCGGGAGGAGGAACTCCGCAGCAATATGGGAACAATCCTGGAGGAGCTGCACCGGCAAAACCGGACCCTGCGCACGATCGGCCGTCAGAAGCGGATTCAGTCGGTCCGGGAGTATGTGGAATTCCATATCACCGACCCGGAGCTGACCGTGGCCCAGATCTCCGACCTGTTTCAGATCGGCACCGCGCAGATCGCAAAGCAGTTCCGGTACTACTATGGGGTCAGCCTGCACAGCTTCATCAGCCGGTCGCGTTTCCAACGGGCGGAGGAGCTGATCCGCCAGCACTCCGACTGGTCGATGAGGAAGATTGCCGAGGAGGCCGGATATACGGATCTTTCCACCATGTACCGAGCCTTCCGCGCCCTGGGAGATATTACCCCGGGCGCGCTGCGGGATTCTCTCCGGCAGAATGAGATTCCGTCCTCATTCCCGGAATAGTACAACCGGCCCTGTTCCGAAGAGCAGGGCCGGTTGTACTACATTTGGAAGAATCAGTCATGGTAACGGTCAAAGGCTGCCTGATAGAGCCGTCTGCATTGACCTCATAGTCCATTCCTTCCACGCCGTAGCTGCCGGCCATAGCGCCTTCTTCCGTATACCAGTAGTTCATCCAGCTGAAAATGCAGGGGATCAAATCCTCGTTGCACTGGGCGGAGATGGAGCAGGAACCAAGCTGCCGCTCTCCCTGGCCGCTTACGACGGAAATGTCCGGTGTTATCCTATTATTTGCCTCTGATGATATGGCACTGCCTGTGTGGCATTCTTTATGCAAACTTCTCATTCGTTCGATTGCAGAACGATGCGGATTGTGGTATCCTGTCTATGATAAAGACCAGAAGAAAGGAAGGAAACGCAATGAGCCATCCGTACGCCCATATTATGACGCCCCTGCCCCTGGGCAGGTACATTCTGAAAAACAGGATCATCAACTCCAAATCCATGCCGGACGTGGGAGATCCGGCGGGCTACCCCAACGAGCATCAGATCGAGTACGCCGCCCGGTACGCCCGGAACGGCGCGTCCATCGTTACCTGCCAGCCCGGAGAATTCAAGGAGATGAAGGGCCGCACCTTCTTCACCAGCGATTACGATATGGAGAAACGGGAATGCGCCAACATGTTCACCAAGATGGTGGAGCGCATCCACGCCTACGGCTCCCTGGCCTCGGCGGCCACCATGATTTATCTGCCCGTGGACGTATCCATCTCCGCCATCCATGATTGGTCCCGGATCCCCGATGAGTTTCCGCCCGGACCTGAGGGCATCTATGCCATGCCCGGCATGGGGGAAAGCCGGGACAAGGTGGTTCCGCCGGAGATCACAAAGGACGAGATCCGTGAATTCATCGACCTGTTCGCCGACTATTGCTACAAGCTCAAGTGCGTGGGCTTTGACATGGTGAACATCTATGCCAGCTATAACGCCTCCATCCTGGCCAAATCCCTGAGCCCCATTCTGAACCAGCGCACCGACGAATACGGCGGCAGCTTGGAGAACCGGGCCAGACTGCTGACGGAGCTGCTGGCGAAAATCAAGGAGGTCTGCGGCAGGGACTATCCCATCGAGCTCCAGATCTCCGGGGAGGAGACCCTCAAGGGCGGCTATACCACCGAGGATTTTGTGGCCTACTGCAAGCTGTTTGAGCCCTATGTGGACATCTTCCAGATCCGGGCCAAATCCGGCGACCTGACCCATGTGAACGCCTACTTCTTCGAGAAGGAATGTCCTCCCAACCTCCGGTACTGCAAGCTCCTGAAGGACGCGGGGATCCAGTCCTATATCGCGCCTGTAGGAGGATTCCAGGATCCGGCGGTCATGGAGCGGGTGCTCTCCGAAGGGACCTGCGACCTGATCGCCCAGGCCAGAGCCCTGATTTGCGAGGAGGACTACTGGACCAAGATCGTGGAAAACCGGGCCGACGAGATCACCTCCTGCCTGGGCTGCGACAAGTGCCATCAGGGCGTCTGCGCCATCAATCCCCGGATCGGCAATCCCGGCTGGAAGGACATGACGGCCCATCCCACAACCAAAAAGAAAGTGGCCGTCATCGGCGGCGGTCCCGCAGGCCTGCGGGCTGCCTGGACGGCTGCGGAAAAGGGCCATCAGGTGGATCTGTACGAGAAGCGGTCTGTCCTGGGCGGCCAGCTCATTCACTGCGATTACATCGACCGGAAGTGGTCCATGAAGGGCTTCAAGGACTACCTGATCCGCATGTGTGAGAAAAACGGCGTCCATTTCCTGCTTGGCACCGAGGCCACCCCGGAGCTGCTGGAGCAGGGGAACTACGACGCGGTGATCGCCGCCCCCGGTTCCCGGTTCCGCACGGATGCGGTGCCTGTGGAGGAAGGGGCCGACGCTCTGGACGTCATGTCCCTGTTTGGCAGGGAAAAGGAACTGGGCCGCCATGTGGTCATCGTGGGCGGCAGCATGACCGCTGTGGATGCCGCCCTGTATCTCCAGCAGACGGGCCATCAGGTCACGATCCTGACGCGGAACCGGCAGGCCGGCCACGACTATGACCGGCACTCCCGGGACGGCTTCTTTGCCATGTGGAATTCCCTGGAGGGGATCGATACCATCGCCCACGCCCAGGCAACTCTGATCCGGAAGGGCCAGGTGGTCTATAAGGACCGGGACGGCAGCGAAAAGACCGTGGACTGTGACAGCGTGGTCCTGTCCGAGGGCCGGATCCCCCTGACGGAGGAGGCCAAGGCCTTTATTGCCCCGGGACGGCAGTTCTATGTGGTGGGCGACGCCAACCAGCTCATCGACACCACCTCCGCCCGGATGCCCATGTCCATGCCCGGCATGCCCCCCATGCCCCGGAAGGACCCCAACCCTGTCACCACGGAGAACGGTATCCGCCACAGCCAGCTCACAGCCTTCTGGGCGGCGAACGCCATTTAAGGGAAAACGGAGCGTTGCTGCCCTGAACAGCGATGACGATTGGGATTTGTCGAATTCAAATCTGTAGGGGCGATCTCCGATCGCCCGCCGATGTGCTGGCACTGTAATACGGGCGATCGGAGATCGCGTGACCAATAACCCGGACCTCTCCTGCATGGACGCTTGCTGCATTCTGGTGTCCTCCTTTTGCCGGGGTCTGGTCAGGACCTGCTGCCTCACCTTCGGCAGCATCTATTTCCTCTTCCGGCTGAACCGGCAGTTCGAGAGATCGGCCATTGGATGCGGTTCCACATGGAGGACAAGGGCAGCCAGAACCGGGTCCTCCGGCTGCTGGCCGCCGAAGGTCCCATGACCCAGCGGGCACTGACGGAACGGATCTGCATTCAGCCCGCCTCCGCCAGCGAGCTTTTGGGCAAGCTGGAAAAGAGCGGTCTCATTCGGCGGGTCACCAGTGAGGCAGACCGGCGCACCGTGGACGTGACGCTGACGCGGCCCGCTCTGGGAGCAGACCGCATCCGGGTGATATTCTATGCTTACAGGCACCTTCCGTTGTCGGTGACGATGGCCTGTCCTGTGATGGCCCTGGACAGATCGCTGGCGAGGAACAATATCACGTTGGCCTGATCCTCCGGCTGCGCGAAGGGAATGGTCATGTCCATGTGCCGCTCGGTCACCGCCAGGAACTCCTTGTCGTAGAGCTCGTCCTCCCGGCCGTCCATTCTGGGGACCAGGGTGGGCCCGGGGCACACGGCGTTGCAGCGGATATCCGTGCCGGTGTACTGGAAGGCAATGTTCTTTGTGATGGCGATGACGGCGGCCTTGGCGGCGGAATAGCTGACGCCCGCGTTGCCGTAGACTCCGGCAATGGCGCTGAGGTTCACGATGGAGCCGGAGCCCTGGGCCCTCATGTGGGGCAGCACCGCCCGGCAGAAATAGAACACGGAGTTCTGGTTCAGGGCGATCATCCTGTTCCAGAATTCGTCGGAGACGTTCTCCGTGGTCCGATGCTGGTCTCCGTCGCCCGCGTTGTTCACCAGAATGTCGATGCGGCCGAATTCGTCTATAACTTTCTGCACTGCCGCGTTCACACTCTCCGGGTCCGTCACGTCGCCCGCCACAGGCAGGCATACGCCGCCCTCGGCCCGAATCTCGGCGGCCTTTTCCTCCAGCACGTTCATACGCCGGGCCAGAATGGCCACCTTGGCCCCTTCCTTCGCGAACAGCTTGGCGGTGGTCAGGCCGATGCCGGAGCTGGCCCCTGTGATGAGCGCTACCTTATCCTTTAACAGTTCCATGGAAATCCCTCCATTGTGATTCTTTTGCCCTCATTATAATCCTCCGAGCTTTTTCCCGCAAGAGGCCCCGTTATTCCATTTTTTTCGGAAGGTATAACCGGAGAATTATACCGGTTTTTTCGCGGGGCTATTGCGCTTGGTATAGCCTGTAGGTTATAATGAATTGTCAGAAAAACCATTTCTGCTTTTTTAGGAAATGTAGTATGATACGGATAGAAAACAAGCTGAGGAGGCACATACCATGAAGAAGAATCCCTATCCCCATGTATTTTCCCCCATCACCATCCGGGGACTGACCCTGAAAAACCGTCTGGAGTATTCCCCCACGGTGGTACTCAAGTGCAACGCCGACGGCACCATGAGCCAGGATATGCTGGACTTTATGGAGTGGCAGGCCCGGACCGGCGCCGGCTGGGTGACCGTGGGGGATACCCCTGTGACCCACGACAACACCTCCCACTGGCTCTGCGAGATGAACGTATGCGACGACGACTGCATCCATGGCATGAACGCCCTGGTGGAGGTCTGCCGGAAGAACGGCGCGGAGCTCTCCGCCGAGCTGGCCTATGCGGGCCGGGGCAACCGGGCCCCCAGAGACGGCGCGCCCACGGCGGTGGTCTCCGCCGAGCGTCCCCTGGCCGAGGGAGACAACGTTCGGACCATGACCCGGGAGGACATGGACTATCTCAAGCAGCAGTATGTGGACTGCGCCGTTCGCTGTAAGCACGCGGGCTTCCGGATGGTCATGCTCCACTGCGCCCACAACAACTTCCTGGCCCAGTGGCTTTCCCCCGATTCCAACGTCCGTACCGACGAGTACGGGGGCAGCCCGGAGAACCGCCGGAAGTATCCCTTGGAGGTCTTGAAGGCCGTCCGGGAGGCCGTGGGCAACGATATGGTCATCGAGCTTCGCGTTTCCGCCACCGAGGGCATTCCCGGAGGCCTGGAGTTTGAGGAATCTCTGGCCTTTATGGAGCTGGCCCAGGAATATGTGGACATCATGCACATCTCCCAGGGCTCCATCTTCCATCTCTCCGCCCGGTACACCATCCCCACCTACTTCCGGGAGCCCCACAAGCCCCTGAACACCGGCTACTCCGAGATCGTCAAGCAGCACCTCCATATTCCCGTGGCGGTTGTGGGCATGATCACCTCTCTGGAGCAGGCGGAGGAGATCATCGCCTCGGGCAAGGCCGACATTGTGGCCATGGCCAAGAGCTTTATGGCCGACGGCGACATCGTCCACAAGTCTCTGGCCGGTGAGCCGGACAAGGTCCGTCCCTGCACCCGCTGCGACCTCTGCGGCAACGCCAACACCTGGGGCACGGCCATGTCCTGCGCCATCAATCCCCGCTGCGGCATTTACGGCGAGATCGAAAAGGTGCCGGAGAGCGACCGGAAGAACGTCATGGTCATCGGCGGCGGACCTGCCGGCATGATGGCGGCCCAGATCCTGGAGCAGCGGGGCCACAAGGCCAGCCTCTACGAGAAATCCGACCGTCTGGGCGGCCTGCTGAACGACGCCTCTCTCGTGCCCTTCAAGCAGCTCATGCGGGAGTATGTGGACTGGGATATCCGGGAAACGATGGAATGCGGCGCGGCGATTTATCTGAACACCGAAGTCACAGAAGAACTGATCGAAAAGGAGAACCCCGACGCCATCATCGTGGCCACAGGCTCCGTCTACATGACGCCCCCCATTCCCGGCATTGAAAACGCGCTGGCTGTCCGGGACGTGGACGCCCACACCGTGGAGACAGGAGACAGCGTGGTGGTCTGCGGCGGCGGCATCACGGGCCTGGAGTGCGCTCTGGCTCTGGCCCTGGAGGGCAAGACCGTCACCGTGGTGGACATGCTCCCCAGAGAGAGCTTCGTCATGGAGATGCCTATTTTCAACAAGGCGGACCTGCTGGCCCAACTGGAGGAAAAGGGCGTGAAGCTCTATGGCTCCCAGCGGATCCAGGCCATCGAAAACGGCGTCAAGACCCTGGACGCCGACGGAGGCGAGCAGTTCTTTAAGGCCGACAGCGTGGTCAACGCCCTGGGTGTGAAGCCCGATGACGGCCTGGGCAAGCTTCTCCTCAGCAAGTACGGCAGCGACCAGGTGATCATGGTGGGCGACTGCACCGCCAGAGGCGGCACCTACTACCGGGCCAACCACGAGGCTTACAACGCTGCCATGCGGATCTGAACGTAACCGTCTGCACTTCCGCCGGGAGGACCGAAAATGGAATTCAACCAACTCAGGAACTTTATGGCGGTGGCCAGAACGGGCAATATTTCCAAGGCGGCCCAGGAGCTGTATGTGACCCAGCCCAGCCTCAGCAAGAGCATTGCCAGACTGGAGGAGGAGCTTCGGGTGCCCCTGTTCCGCCACCGGAAGGGCCGGATCGAGCTCAACGAATACGGCAGTGTGTTCCTCTCCAGCGTGACCATTGCCTTCTCTCAGCTCGATTCCGGGGCTCAGACCATCCAGCGGATGTATGAGATGGACCAGCACATCCTTTCCCTGGGCTCCAATATCTCGGCCTATCTGCCCACGGTCCTTCCGGGCTTCTTTGGCAGACATCCCGAAATCGGGATTCGTCAGCGGGATGTGACTACCCAGCAGATGATCGACGGGCTTCTGGACCGGACCCTGACCCTGGGCGTCTCCTCCGAGACCATCGACCATGAGATGATCCGGTTCCGGCTGCTTGGACACAAGGAATATATGCTGGCTGTTCATACGGACAACCCCATCGCCGCCTCGGACCATGTCAGCGTAAGCTCCCTGGAGCATGAGACCTTCATTGTGGACGCCTCCCGGCTCCGGCTGAAGCCCCTGCAAAAGCTCTGCCAGGAGCACGGCTTCCTGCCCAATGTGGGCTTCGAGGTGGAATCCACGGACCTGCTCTACAGTCTGGTGGAGAACAATCGGGGAATCGCCATCGTGCCGCTCGGCCTGGGCTGCGACCTGATGCGGGCCCATCCGGGGCACCATCTGCGGCTTGTCCACATCGATGAGGACCTGCCCCACATCATCATCGGCATCGCCAGCCACAGGAACTATGAATATTCCGAGGCGGCGTCCCATTTCGAGGAATACGTGGTGGAGCAGCTGGCTTTGGAGGATGAGATGATCCGCAGCATGGGATATACATTTGACTGAAAACAGAGTATCTGTTCAGTCGCTGTCATTCTGAGGAACAAAGTGACGAAGAATCTTGGCATTATTCACGATTTCAGGTAAAGATCCTTCGCTTACGCTCAGGCAAAACAGAAATAATAAACTGAAAGGAGTTTTCACAATGTTTGAAGAATTCAAGGATAAGGTACTGTTCGTCACAGGCGCCGCCTCCGGCATGGGCCGGGCCGTGGCGGTCCGGTTCGGTTCCCTTGGCTGCAAGGTAGCCGTGGCAGCCCGGAAGCCGGAGAAGGCCGCGGAGACCGTCCGCCTGGTGGAGGAGGCCGGCGGCAAGGCGATATTCGTGCCCTGCGACGTGGCCGACGAGGAGAGCGTCAGGGCGGCCATCGCCCGGACGGTGGAGACCTTCGGCTCCCTGGACTACGCCTTCAATAACGCCGGCTGCGGCGCCGACGGCGTGAACATCCCCTTTGCGCCGCTGACCGAGGTGACCGAATCCGACTGGCTGAAGGTCATTGCCACCAACCTGACCGGCGTGTTCCACTGCCTGAAGTATGAGCTGATCCAGATGAACAAGCAGGGCTTTGGCGCCATCGTCAACACCAGCTCCATCGGCGGCCTTCAGATGGCCCCCGGCTTTGGCGCCTACGGTCCCTCCAAGGCCGGCGTCATCGCCATCACCCAGACGGCTGCCAAGGAGAACGCGAAAAACGGCGTCCGCGTCAACGCCATCTGCCCCGGGCCCACGGATGGCACCAACCTGATGGCCGATTCCAAGGCCTCCGGCGCCCAGGACACGGAATTCCTGATCAACAATGTGATCCCCATGGGCAAGCTGGGCACTACGGACGACGTGGCCGACGGCGTGGTATTCCTCATGTCCTCCATGTCCGGCCATATCACCGGCTGCGCCCTGCCCATCTGCGGCGGCATGCAGATGTAAGGCCATGATGCGCCATGTATCCGTATTCCGTTTCAAGCCGGAATACCGCACGGAGGAAATCGTTTTCCGGATCGCGGAGCAGCTTCGGGCCCTGCCGGAGCAGGTTCCCACGATTCTGGAGAGTGAGATCGGCGTAAAGCCCATCCAAATACCGCCGGAAAGCCCGGACGGTCTCGTTCAGTTCTACGATCTGATCCAGATCATCACCTTCGCCTCCTCCGAGGATTGCGCCGCCTATCCGGCCGCCGAGGGCCACATCCGGTTTGTGACCGCCTCCGGGGAATATATGGACCAGGTGATCGGCATCGACTACCCGGTGTGATAAGGAAAATGAATTGCCCAGGGGCTGACCCGGTTTTCAGGTCAGTCCCTGGGCTGTTTTTTTCTTCTACAAAGGGCCGCGCCGAATAGCTGTCATAATACATCCATGCCGTCTTGTCTGCGGTAGAGCGCGTCGATGGCGTCGTCAAACTGCAAAATCAGCTCCATTTGCATCTTCCTTTCCGTCGTAATCCTGAGGCTGTTATAGCATAATATACGCAGGATTTTTAGGTGGATTTCAGTGAAAAATGTGGTATAATTGACCCAATGGAAATTCTGAACCGGTAAAATACCCATAGAACCGTGATGACAGGAGGCGGCAGTATGAATTATGCAGAGGAATCCCTGAAGCTCCACGAACAGTGGGGCGGAAAGATCGAGGTGATCTCCAAGGTGCCGGTGAAGACCAAGGATGATCTGTCCCTGGCCTATACGCCCGGCGTGGCCCAGCCCTGCCTGGAGATCCAGAAGGACGTGCAGAAGAGCTACACCCTGACCCGGCGGCACAATATGTGCGCCGTCATCACCGACGGCACGGCAGTCCTGGGATTGGGCGACATCGGCCCGGAGGCCGGCATGCCCGTCATGGAGGGCAAGTGCGTGCTTTTTAAGGCGTTTGCCGACGTGGACGCCTTCCCCCTGTGCGTCAAGTCCAAGGACGTGGACGAGATCGTGAACACCATCTACCTGATCTCCGGCTCCTTCGGCGGCGTCAACCTGGAGGACATTTCCGCGCCCCGGTGCTTTGAGATCGAGCGGAAGCTGAAGGAAAAGTGCGACATCCCCATTTTCCACGACGACCAGCACGGCACCGCCATCATTACCCTGGCGGGCCTCACCAACGCCCTGAAGGTGGTGGGGAAAAAGCGGGAGGACGTGCGGGTGGTCACCTCCGGCGCAGGGGCCGCGGCCATCTCCATCACCCGGCTGCTCCTGTCGGCGGGCTTCCGGGACGTCATTATGACCGACCGCCACGGGGCCATCTACAAGGGCCGTCCTGAGGGCATGAACTGGATCAAGGAGGAGATGGCGGAGGTCACCAACAAGGAGGGCAGGAAGGGCTCTCTGGCGGATATGCTGGCGGGGGCCGACGTGTTTATCGGCGTGTCCGCCCCGGGCCTCGTCACCGCCGATATGGTGAAGACCATGAATAAGGACGCCATCATCTTCGCCTGCGCCAACCCCACCCCGGAGATTTTCCCGGAGGACGCAAGAAAAGGCGGCGCGGCGGTGATCTCCACGGGCCGGTCCGATTTCCCCAACCAGATCAACAACGTCCTGGCCTTCCCCGGCGTGTTCCGGGGCACTTTCGACGTTCGGGCCAGCGATATCAACGAGGAGATGAAGATGGCCGCCGCCAACGCCCTGGCAAGCCTGATCTCCCCGGAGGAGCTGTCTGCGGACTACATCATCCCCAAGGCCTTCGATCCCAGAGTGGGACCGGCCGTGGCCCAGGCCGTGGCCCAGGCCGCCCGGGATTCCGGTGTAGCGAGAATTTGACGTCAATCTAAGACAAACTGCCAGTCCAAACGGGCTGGCAGTTTGTTTTAGGTACGGTTAAATCTGCATGGCTACAGCGTAAGCGTCCCGAATGGCATGACGCATGGTGCCGGGCTGACGGCAGTCGCCGATCATGTAGAATTCCGGCGCGGACTGGGCAAAGGCGATGGCCGCGGCAGCGTTAGGCTGAAAGCCGCCGGTGACTACCACGTCGTCGCACGCCAGCACCCGCTCGATGCCGTGGGCGTTGATAAAGGTGACCTTTCCGGGCTCGATCTTCACGGTCTTGGCCTGCTTCTTGACCTTGACGCCCAGCTGCACTGCCTTGGAGTTCATGTAGCCGATGGAGCGGATGGGGTTCAGGTCGTAAGCGATCCTGCCCTGGCGGCAGATCTCAGTGACGTTTTTGCCGTTCTCGGCCAGATAGCAGGCTGCCTCCGCAGCGGTGGAGGCGCCGCCGATGACGACCACGTTCTGTCCGATCTTGTCCACGTTGCCGTAGATGCTGACGCCGTTCCATTTGGCCGTTTCGGCGCCCTCCACCGGCGGCAGCTTGGGCGATGCGCCCACGGCCACTACCACGGCGTCAAAGCCCTCGGCCTTGACCATCTCGGGCGTGGCGGGGGTGTTCAGTCGGACCTCAATGTCCTTTCGGACCATCTGATTCTTCAGGAAGTCCAGATAGCGCTTCAGCTCCCACTTGAAGGTGGGGTAGTTGGCGGACTTGATCTGACCGCCCAGCTCGTCCGTGGCCTCGAAGATCACAGGCGTGTGACCGCGCTCCTTGAGCCACATGGCGCACTTCATGCCGCCGGGTCCGCCGCCGATGACGGCGACCTTTTTCTGCCTGGTTACGGGCTCCACAAACCGGAAGGCCTGATGCTCCATGCCGATAAGGGGATTGATGGTGCAGTGGCTCATCCAGTCTCCGGTGGAGGAGGTGCCCCGGCAGCAGTGACACTCGATGCAGGGGTTGAGATCCTCGCCGTTGCCGTTGCGCAGGATCTCGCCCATGTTCTCGTTGCAGATCATCAGATGGCCGGGGGCCACGCCGTCCACCTTTCCGTCGGCAATGATTTTGTTCAGACTGTCCAGATCCTTGTAGTAGGTGCTGACGAAGGTGGGGATGTTCACGCCCATCTCCTTGATTTTCGCGGACAGCTCCGCGGACTCGCAGACAGGATAGGGCTCGTGGTCCCGGTGCATGACCCGAAGCTGCATGAAGTCCACGTAGGGCTCCACGGTTTTGAGGAAGGTGACGCACTCCTCCAGGGTCAGGCCGTCCTCCTCGATGGCGGGGCACTCGATGCCGAAGAGCCAGTCCTCGCCCATGGCCTCCCGGATGCGCTTGATCAGCTCCACCGGGAACCGCATCCGGTTCTCCAGAGAGCCGCCGTATTCGTCGGTCCTGCGGTTTTCCTTGGGACAGAGGAACTTGCCGATCATAAAGTTGTGCTTGGCCAGACACAGATAGCCGCCGTCGTAGTTCAGGCTCTGGTAGGTCTGGGCATGCTTGATGGTGGCCTGGATGTAATACTCGAACAGATCGCCTTCGATCTGTCTGGCCCCGGCCATGGGTGCGCCGGGTGCGCCGGCCTTCATGACGCCCTCGGGGAGCTTGTGGGGCTTGGGCATGCCGGGAGCGCCGTCGATCAGACCCTCAATGGGATCGGGCTTATCGCTGCCGGCGCCGGGCATCATGGGCGGTCCGGGGGGCAGGTTGTCCTCGTCCACGGGACCTCCCATACCCTGCATCATGACCAGGAAGGGGTTGGGGCCCGGGTCCGCGTTGGGATCGTTGATCTGAAGGGGTATCCGGTTGTCGATGTTCAGCTCGGGACAGACCATGGAGCCGTAGTAGTGGACGTACTCGGCGAACTGGGTGAAGCCGTTCTGACAGCCCTTGTCGTCAATGTCGTACATGGCGAAGTGTCCCGTATCGGCGAAGCCGTACCGCTGGGTCAGCTCCGTCAGGTCGTGGAGCAGGATCAGAGCCACGCCGTTTTTGCAGCGGTTGGTGTAGTAGGCCACAATGGGGTCCGAGGGATAGAGCTCGTTGGCCTGGAGAAAATGCGGCTGGGCCACCGGATAGATGAACCGGGACTTGAGCACCTTGTTCCGGAGAACCAGAGGCTCGGTCAAATTTTTGTAGCGGTCAGACATAGATTCGCTTCCTTTCTTATGGATGCGGAAACCCTTCCGCGGTCCCGCACCACGATATTTCATTGGAAAAATCAGTGACAGAGGGCCTCCAGTGCGTCCATCTGCGCCTGGAGGGAGGCATAGAGCCCCGAATAATCCATCTGCTCCCTGCTCCGGAGATGCTCGGTCATCTCGCAGGAAAGCGTATAGAGAGGCGTCAGAGACAGGTTCCCGAACACGCCCTTCATGCCGTGGCACAGCTCAAAGGCATGGGCCAGATCACCTTGCTCCAGGGCGCTTTTCAGGCCTGCCATGTCGGTGGTCTCCAGGGCCTTGCTCACCAGTCGGAGATAGAATTCCTCGTTGCCCAGACAACGGTTCATTCCGTCGGTCACGTTTGCGCCGAATTCCTCCAAAGCCTTCAGTGTCAGCATGATGATCTCCTCCGTGTTTTCAGGCACAGCGCCGTTGTTGTATGTGTTCGATCCAATTTTACCCCATAGAGCAGTTGGTGTCAACTGAAACTGTTTTCCGGAAAGCCGCCACAAATCCCGCCCGGGTTGCTTGTCATACGAACTGTTCTGTGGTACAATGATCCAAAAAGAAAGTGATATGGCAGGAGTAGAGCCTGCCAGCTTTCGACGGGGAAAGAGATGATGGAGATGCTCAAATCTCATGAGAAATTCTATGCGGTCAACGGGAAACGGCTGGTCCTGATCGTTGACGACGAGCTCATCAATCGGGAACTGCTCAAGCTGATCCTGGAGGACGACTACGAGACGATCACCGCACCGGACGGCGAGACGGCGCTGGAGATCATTCAGGAGAAGCATGAGTTTCTCTCCCTGATCCTGCTGGATCTGCTGATGCCCGGCATGCATGGCCTGGATCTGATCCGGCATCTCAAGGAGGACCCCATCCTCCGGCAGATCCCCGTCATCGTGCTCACGGCCGACAGCAAGGCGGAGGTCCGGAGCCTGAAGCTGGGAGCCGTGGATTTCATCTCCAAGCCCTATCCTGACCGGGAGGTCATCCTGGCCCGGGTCCACCGCACCATTGAGCTGTCCGAGGACCGGGAGATCATCGAATATACCGAACGGGACGGCCTGACGGGCCTCTATAACCGGGAATACTTCTTCCGCTTCGCCCAGCAGTACGATCAGCTCCATCCCGGGGCGGACATGGACGCCATGGTGGTGGATGTACACCACTTCCGCATGGTCAACGAGCGCTACGGCAAGGCCTGCGGCGACGATGTTCTGAGGCGGATCGGCGAATGCGTTCGTCTGACGGTCAAGGACGCCGGGGGCATCGTCTGCCGGCGGGAGGCCGATACCTTCCTGATCTACTGCCCCCACCGGGAGGATTACCAGGCCATACTGGACCGTGCCTCCGTGGCCCTCTCAGAGGACGGCGCGGGCGCCAATCGGGTGCGCCTTCGTATGGGCGTCTACGCCCATGTGGACAAGACCATCGACATGGAGCGCCGGTTCGACCGGGCCAAAACGGCGGCGGATACTGCCCGGAGCAGCTATATCAGCAGCTTTGCGCTCTATGACAACGATCTCCATGAGCAGGAGATCTACACGGAACGGCTCCTGGAGGATTTCCAGAGCGCCATCGAGAACAAGGAGTTCAAGGTCTACTATCAGCCCAAATTCGATATCCGGCCGGACATCCCCGTGCTGAACAGCGCCGAGGCCCTGGTGCGCTGGATCCATCCGGAGCTGGGGTTTATCAGCCCCGGGAGCTTCATCCCGCTTTTTGAGGAAAACGGCCTGATCCAGCAGCTCGATATGTATGTGTGGCGGGAGACCGCCGCCCAAATCCGGGACTGGAAGGAGCGTCTGGGGATCTCCGTGCCCGTATCCGTCAACGTCTCCCGGATCGACATGTACGACCCCAATCTGATCGCCACCTTTGAAAGCCTGCTGCAGGAATACAGTCTGACCCCGGAGGAGCTTCTGCTGGAGATCACGGAGTCCGCCTACACCCAGGACTCCGCCCAGATCATCAGCAAGGTGAACCATCTGCGGACCCTTGGCTTCCACATTGAGATGGATGACTTTGGCACGGGCTACTCCTCCCTGAACATGATTTCCACCCTGCCCATCGACGCGCTGAAGCTGGACATGACCTTTATCCGCAATGCCTTCCAGGACGGCGGCGATACGGGGCTCATTGAGGTTATTATTGACATTGCCGACTATCTGGGCGTACCCGTCATTGCCGAGGGCGTGGAGACCGAGGAGCAGGTAAACGCCCTCAAGGCCATGGGCTGCGACCTGGTCCAGGGATATTACTTCTCGCGGCCTGTTCCGCCGGGGGAATACGAGCCCTTTTTGGAGGAGAAAAAGCGCCGCCTTCCGGATGAGGGCGAGGCGTGCCTGAACCGTGGCGCCGAGGATGCGCGGACCCGGAAGGAGATCCGCTCCGAGGACCGCGGCATACCCGGCCGCGTCCCCCGGGAAAAGGAGCGCGAGGCGATCCGGATCGACAAGGCGCCCTTCACCTCCGTGGCCCGGGCCCTGACCGCCGACTTTTTCTCGATCTACTATGTGGATACGGAGACGGACCGTTTCATCGAGTACAGCGCCCATGACGAATATGACCGCCTCGGTATTGAGAAGGACGGCGAGGACTTCTTCAATCTGAGCCGCAAGAATATCCTGCGGGTGGTCCACCCGGAGGATCATGAAAAGATCCTCAACGCCTTCACCAAGGAAAAGCTGCTCTCGGAGATGGAAAAAACGGGCACCTTCACTCTGAACTACCGGCTCATTATGGGGGGCGAGCCCACCTGGGTGAGCATGAAGGCCTCCCGCATGCCGAACGCCAACGACAAGCACATCGTCATCGGCGTCAACAACATCGACGCCCAGATGCAGCGCCAGATGGAGTTCGATGCGGCAAAGGCCCAGAGCGTGACCTTTGCCAGCATCGCCCAGGCATTGGCCGCCGACTATTTCTCCATCTACTACGTGGACACGGTCACGGACCATTTTGTGGAGTACAGCGCCCATGACGATTACAAGGCCCTGGGCATCGAAAAGAGCGGCGAGGACTTCTTCAATCTGAGCCGCGCCAACATCCTCCGGGTGGTCCATCCCCAGGATCAGGACAAGATCCTTGACTCCTTTACCAAGGATAATCTGCTTGCGGAGATGGAAAAGACGGGGACATTCACCCTGAACTACCGGCTCATGTTCGGCGACAAGGTGAATTACGTGAGCATGAAGGCCACCCGTATGGCCGACGAGAACGACAAGCATATCGTCATCGGCGTCAACAACATCAGCGCCCAGATGCAGCGCCAGCTGGAATACGACGCGGCCAGAGCCGAAAGCGACATGTATTCCCGGATCGCCCAGGCTCTGTCCAAGGACTATTACAGCATCTACCTTGTGAACACCGAGACGGACGACTTCATCGAGTATTCCTCCACCAAGGACTATCAGAGCCTTCAGGTGGAGAACAACGGCACGGACTTCTTCAAGGTCTGCCGCCGGAATGTGCTGCGGCTGGTCTACAAGGAGGATCTGGAAAAAGCTCTGGCCGTATGGGACAAGTCCCGGCTCATGCCCATGCTGGAGGACGGCAAGACCTTCTTCACCACCTACCGGCTGATGATGAACGGAGCGCCTGTATATATCAACTGCAAGGTCATCCGCATGGAGGACGATCTGAACAGAAACTATATCGTCATCGGCGTCAGCAACGTGGACGACCAGGTGAGGCGGGACAAGGAGCTTATCACTGCCCGGGAGAAGGCCAACCGGGACGCGCTTACCGGCACCAAGAGCAAGCACGCCTATGTGGACGCTGTGGCGGAGATCAACGTCAGCATCGACATGGGGGCCGTGAAGCCCTTCGCCGTGGTGGTCTGCGACGTGAACGGCCTGAAAACCGTCAACGACACCCAGGGTCACCATGCGGGCGACAAGCTGATCCGGGACGCGTCCGATATGGTTTGCGGCATCTTCAAGCACAGCCCGATCTTCCGGGTGGGCGGCGATGAGTTTGTGGCGATCCTGCAGGGAGCGGATTATGAGCAGCGGGTGGCCCTCGTGGCCGAGATGATGGAGCGCAACCGCAAAAACAGGGAGACTGGAAGCGTTGTCATCGCCTGCGGCACTGCCGAGTGGAACGGGACGGAGGATAACCGCTTCGAGGCGGTATTTGACCGCGCCGATACGGCCATGTATGAAAACAAAATGACCCTCAAGGCACAGCAGTAATACTACTCACTGATAGAAATCTTGATTTCTATCAGTGGCGGCTGCGCCGCTGCTTGCAGCCTTTCAGCCTGCAAGCGGTAGTAATGAACGATTTCACTTCCCGCATTTTATGCGGGACAGCGGCCATAGGCCGCAGGATTAAAACACTTCATGTTTTAATCAGTGAATAGTATAAATCCTATCCAAACCAAAAGGAGCGCCGCAGATTTCTGCGGCGCTCTCAATTTGTTATGGGTGATGATCAGTACAGCGGGTCTCCGTAGCCCTTGCTGGCGGGATAGATATAGATATCCTCAAAGTCCGCGCAGCCGGGGGAGTAGGTGTGCGCCTCGTCCAGCTTTTCGTAGGGCTTGGGATCGGGCACCGTGTCCTGTACCGTCTGGATGATGGAGATGTCCTGATGGGCCTGCCGGAGATCGGAAATGCCGCTCCTGGGGGCGCCGGAGCACTTGCCCACCTGCAGCTCGCCGGAGACATACTTCCGGAACCGGTCCTGGGCCCAGTTGGTGTCGTCATAGCCGTCTGCGATATCCGGGCAGACCTGCTCATGGAACCACCACCAGCGTCCGTCCCGAAAGACGAAGTCGGAGCCGTAGCGCTCCCAGAGCCAGCTGCCGGACCGGCCGCCGCCCGGGCCGTTCATGCCCATCATGGTGCCGGGTGTCAGATAGAAGCTCCGGGCGGATTTTCCGTCGTCGGCCACCTCAATGACGGGGGAGGCCAGCACGTGGCAGCTCTGGCCGAAGGTGCCGGGGTTGTGGCCGTAGAGGTTCAGCATGCCGTATTTGTCCCGCATGGTGGTGGGCCGGTCGAACGTCTTTTCCGACATATCGCCGAAGGGCATGCCCTCAGGCATATCGTCGTCCGACATGCCGAATTTCTCCTCGGCAGGCGCAAAGGCGTTGGCCCGGAGGGGCTCGCCGAAGTGGGCGGGCACCAGCTCCTGATAGCCCATCATCCGGCCAAAGGTGTGGCCGAAGGTGGAGTTGTCGGAGCGGAGCCAGAAGGTGCCGTATTCCTCACGGCCCTTGTTCACGCCGTGAAGGTAGGCGTGGCGGGCCTTCAGCTCCTCCACCTTCTGTCCGGCGACCACAGCCGCCACTCTGTCGTGAAAGGATTTATTCTTGTTCATGTCCGCACCTCCTTACAGCATTTCCAGACGCTCGTAGAACTTCCGGCCAACCTTGCCCTTTGGTCCGTAGCCCTCGTCCTCGTCATAGGTCTTGAAGGGCCGGGGCATATCGTGGAACAGGTATTCCCAGCCGTACTGATTGTCGTAGACCTCTTTTGCCACGGTGGGCTCCCCGTAGAACCGGGCGGCCGGGTCGTAGCCCTCAATGAACGTGTTCACGTCGTTGTAGTTTCTGCCGCTCTCGATGGAGAAGTCGTGCTGCTCCACCAGATGCCAGATCTTCCAGCCCTCGGCCTCCCGGACCAGTTCGATGAGCAGGAGGGAGAACTCGAAATAGCAGTCCGCCTTGCCGTCAGCCTTGGCCTGGCCGGTCATGCCCAGGTCATAGCACAGATACCGGGCGTATTTGTCATCCACGGAGATGAACAGCAGGGGGGTGGTGCAGGAGTGCATGATGGAGGTGCCTAAGCCCGCCTCCGCGCCGTCATACTTGCCCGGATTGGCCGCCTGGAGTGCCTGAAGGGTTTTCTCCTCCCAGGCGATCCGCTCGTCCACCAGATGGCGGCTGACCTCGTCGATGCCCACAAAAAAGCCGGTGTTGGTGCCGAAGGAGGCGTCGGCGGTGTGCTCGGGCTCCTTCACCCAGAGGTCGGCGATGGCCTTGTCCGCGTCGCCGTTGCCCCAGTGGAGCACGAACCGGCTGATCAGATTCTGGATCATCTCCTTGTCCCATGCATGGAGGACCATCTCTTCATCGGTGAATTCCCGCTTGTATTCTCTGAATTTTTCCATGTTCGGTCCTCCTTTCAAATGCCGTAGCTGAAGGTTTCAGCAAAGGTGGCGTAGGGCTCCGGAATTCTGGGGGATCTGGCCCTGGGACGGTCGGGGTAGAAGGTCTCGAAAACCGTTTCCTTCACGTTGGGCTCCGGCATGTGGAAGTCGGCCATGGCTGCCAGCTGGGGAACAGGCGCAAAGACCTTTTCCGGCTCCGTGAAGCCCACGCCGCACGGATGATCCACGTTGAAGAGAAGCTGGAAGTTCAGAATCTTCCATTCCTCGTCCTCCAGAACGAAGTCCACCGCCGCCCAGCCAAAAATCCAGTTGGCCACGGGACCGGCGGCCGTCAGATGACAGGTGGAGCCGCGGACATTCCAGAGACCCTTGGCGGTCTGACCGTCGTCGGCGATCTCAATGACCTGGGACTCAAAGGGCAGATAGGTGATCATGCCCACGCCGTAGAGCTCGTCCTCGGTCTTGCCCGCCAGGGCGTCGGGGAACATGTCCGCGATCAGCTTCGAGGAGAGCTTGATCTCCTCGCCCAGAGCGTCATAATAGCCCTTGACCGCCGCCGCGCCCTTGTAGTAGCCGTTGTTCAGGCCCAGGCAGACGTCCTCCCGGCGGCTCCAGTAGCGGTCATAGACCTGAGCCTCCTGCTTGATGGCGTAATCATGGGAGATGCGGCCCATGACATTCCGGAGCTCTCTGCGCCATTCCAGCCGGCACAGAAGCTCCTGAGGTGTGAAGTCCTTCATGGAATCCCTCCTAGTGAGTTTTTTCAATTCCAGTATACCAAAGCTTGGGCAATCTGTAAATTCTCAAATTCCCAACCATGTTATCAATACATGCACTGTACAGAAAAGTCCCCGGACCGCCTTTGCGGTCCGGGGAAATGGGTCACTTGGTCTGGTCGCCCACCTTGCGCTCGTCGCAGAAGGCGGCGATGCAGGTGAAGAGCTCGTCGCCCTGAGGCTTCATGTTGATGGACTTGCACTTGCCGCAGTAGCTGTAGGCAAGGCTGGCCTTCAGGGGGAACTGGCCGCTGGAGGTGATGTACACGTGCTTGTCCGGGGAAACCTCGGGCAGGACCTCGTCCGCCATACGGTCCGTGTCGTAGTTGTGGGGGCCGTTGGTGGAGGGCTTGGTGGGATCATCCGCCTGGCAGTCGATATAGACGTTGTCGCCCTGCTCGGTGACGGTGAACTTGATCTGACCCTTGGGGTTGTCCTTGCCCAGAGGCAGAGCCAGCACCGGGAAGTCCTTGCCGATGGCGGGGATGGAGTACATGGCGTCCTCCGGCCAGGCTGCGCAGGCCATGGCGCCGATGACGGCCTCATTGCCCACGCCGGTGATCACGTGCATGGCGCCCTTCTTGACCTTGCCGCTGGCATAGGTCACGGCGTTCCGCAAATAGGTGGCGTTCCAGTGATCCTTGGCAGGCCCTCCGGGGCCTCCGGGACCGCCGGGACCTCCAGGACCGCCCTGAGGCGCACCGCCGCCGGGTGCTCCGCCCTGAGGCGCGCCGCCGCCGGGTGCTCCGCCGGGACCGCCCATCATGGGCATCTGGATATCCACCGCACCCACGATCTTGCCGAACCGCTCAATGTTCAGGCTGACCTTCAGCTGAGCCTTCTTGGTGTAGGTGTTGTCGTCGTCCATGGTCTTGTAGGGGACCGGGAAGGGGACGGAGTTCTGAATCGTCTGAACCGGGGTGTAGTCCGTGTGCAGGGGACCGCCGTCCTGGAGCCACAGGCCCGTACCGCTCTCCGGGGGATCCAGGAGCGGCTCTCTGGCTGCGCCGCCGGGAGGAGGACCGCCGGGGCCTGCTTGGGGATTGGCCAGCTGGTCATACTTGTTCTTCGCCGTGTTGGCGGTGTCGAAGGAGCCGCCCATGTCGGGGCAGACCTGCTCGTGGAGGTACTTCCACTCTCCGTCCTCAAAGATGAAGTCGGAGCCGTAGCGCTCCCACAGGGTCATGCAGCGCTGCTTCAGGTTGGCGTTCAGGGTGGAGAACAGCACGCCAGGGGTCAGGAAGGAGCCCCGGGCGGTGAGTCCGTCGTCGGCCACCTCCACGATGTCCGTGGCCAGAGTGTGCATGGCCAGCTCCCGGCAGGCCCGGGCGTCAAAGTGGCCGATCTCCGGGAGGATGTTCAGCATCTGCTGATAGCCCCGCTGGCCGCCGCAATTATAGGTGGTGACGTTGTTGTAGTAGACACTGTCATAGCCGCGCATCCGGCCGAAGGAGTGAGCCCAGGAGGTGTCGTCGCTGTGGGACCAGACCTGCCCCCATTCCTCGTCGCCGAAGCTCTTGGCGTGGAGGTAGGCGTGACGGGCGTGCAGAGACTCGGCGGCCTGGGCGCCCTCGGCGTTGTGGATACGCTGTTCCAAAGTCAGATAGGATTTTCTCATGGTTCCGCCTCCTTAACCTTCGTAATCGGGGTGTCCCTCGGGGCCGTAGCTGATCTCGTCGGTGAAGGTCTCATAGGGATCGTTCAGCGGCGGATAGTTGTCGCACCAGGTGTAAGAGGGATCATGGGCCAGCATGGGAATGGTGGGATCGCCGAAGTCGTTCTCATCCCGGCCGGTGCCCCGGATGTAAATAGACTGGAGCTCGCCCACGTCGTGGCCGGTCCGGACGGTGAAGTCCTGGGAGAACACCACATGCCAGATTTTCCAGCCGCCGGGCTCCTTGATGAAGTCGGCGCAAATCTTCTGGCAGTTCCAGTTGGTGTCGGCAGTGCCGCCGGCCTCAGGGTAGCAGTCCGCGCCGATGGAATACCAGGTGCCCTGGGCAGTCTGGCCGTCCTCCGCCACATAGACAAGGGGCGTGGAAAGGGGATGGAACAGGAAGCGGCCGTAGCCGGAGGGAGCGTCCGCCTTGCCGATGTCAGAAAGGGCCTTGGCCTCCAGCTCGTTGTAACGATCCACATAGTACTTTTTGATCTCGTCCATGCCCACGTAGTAGCCCCAGTTCCGGCCGTAGGAGGCCGTGGCCTGGTTCTCAGGCACCTGGACCCACAGGTCCTTCAGTTCGTCCTCCCGGCGGTTCGTTGCCTCATAGATGGTCCGGCGGCTCATGAGGTCCTTGACCTGCTCCACGTCCCAGACCCGGATGATGCGCTCCTCGTTAGAACGGATGATCTTCTTTTTCTTTGCCATGTTCAGCGCCTCCTTACATTCCGTAGCTGAAGGTCTCAGCAAAGGTGGTGTAGGGCTCGGGCAGCCTGGGCAGGACCGTGGCCTCCCGGGTGCCGGAGTAGCGGGCATGGAGCTCCGTCTTCACGGAGGGCTCCGGGGGCGTCAGGCCCCGCAGGGATTCGAATTCCGCAAGAGCTTCAAAGACCTTGGGCTCCTTGGCGCCCCAGTCGCTGCCGGCGGGGTTGTTGATGTCCTCCAGATACTGCATGTGAAGGATCTTCCACGCGTCATTTTCGTAGACGAAGTCCACGGCCACGGTGCCCAGGATCCAGTTGGAGATGGGGCCTCGGGTGTCCACAGTGGTGTTGTAGCCGAAGAGGCAGCAGAAGGCCTTGGCGCTCTCGCCGTCCTCAGCCACCTCAATGACGTAGTTGGAGATGGATTTCAGCTCCATCAGGCCCACGCCGAAGATTTCCTCGTCGGACTTGTCCCCCAGCTTTTCGGGGAATCTGGCCTTCAGGCATGCCGCCACCTTAGCCGTATAACCGGGAAACCAGCCGTAATAGTTTTCCACAGCCTCCCGGCCGGCGTACCAGCCGTCGTTTACGCCGTAGCAGATGTCGTCCCGTTCGGACCACAGATCCGCCACAATGTCCGCTTCCTTTTTCAGAAGCAGATAGTGGACGTACTTGCCGAGCTGGTTTTTGACGTCCCGCCGGTCCTCCCAGCGTTCCACCAGATGTTCGATTTGCAGGTTTGTCATGGAAAAACCTCCTTGTTATATCAGGTTCTCCCCGGACGGACGAACGTGCGCCCGGGGAGTAACGTTACTCCACGGTCTCCAGATACCGGTCGTAGGCGGCCTGGGCAGCATCCAGAGCCTCCTGGAGCCGCATGCCCTCGATCTCGGAGACGTACCTGGCGTAGGAATCCTCATTGAGAGGCTCCGCGCCGGTGACGAACTTCAGGGCCATCTCCGCCACACGGGTGGTGATGTCGGCCATGGCCAGGGAGACGGCCTCCGCCTCGCTGACGTTCATTTTGGCGCCGGAGGGCAGACCGGAGGTCTTTACCGTGGCCGGATCGTCGGCCTTGGCGATCCACTCGGTGTAGGCCCGGATCTGGAGCTCGTTGTACTCCATGTCGAACTTGTGCCGGTCATAGATGAAGCCGCCGCTGGTACACAGGAACACGCCGTTGGCCATCCGCAGAGAGGGGAGACCCAGGTCGTTGTTGGTGATGATGCCGCCCAGCACAGGCTTTCCGTTCTCGTCGTACTCGAAGGTCTCACCCTCGTAGCCGTAGTTGATGAACTGGGTCAGCTCCGGGTTGTACCAGATGTCGCACCAGCGCATGGCAAGCTCGATGTCATCGCAGCTCTCGGAAATGGAGAAGCCGCCGGAGCCGGCCACGGACTGGGTGGAGGCGATGTAGCCGCTGCGGGCCGCATCCCTGCCGGGCTGGGCCATGAGGTTCAGCACCGCGTCGGGATTCACGTCGGCCAGCAGATCCTGATAGGTCTTGATGTAGCCCTGGTCGGAGAACCAGATGCCGGTCATCTCGCTGGCGATGATGTTCTGATCCGGCAGGTTCATGGTCTGAGAGGTGAAGTCGCGGTTAATGAGACCCTCGTCATACCAATCCCGGAACATGGAGAGGAAATCATAGTAGTCGTCGGAGATGGTGGCAAGCTCCACCTTGCCGGTCTCCAGGTTGACGATCATGTTGTTGGCGTCTGCTGTGGCGGAGATGCCGTAGCCGCCGGCCATCATGCCCCAGGGAGACAGGACCTGATAGGGCATCACATAGGGATCTGTGGCGCCGAACTCGTTCCGGAAGGCCGCCATGACGTCATGCATCTCATCGTAGGTCTGGGGAATGTCCATGCCAACCTGGTCAAGCCAGTCCTGGCGGATCAGGAAGCCGCCGTCGGAGACCTCCTCGATGGGAAGCTGGAGGTTGGGGAAGTTCAGCACATGGCCGTCCAGGGTCAGAAGGTCGGCCTTGATCTCCGGAATGTCCTCCAGCACGCCCATGAAGTTGGGGGCGCAGTCGGCATACTCCAGAATGTCCACGGCCACGCCGTCCTCCCAGGCCTGATCGGCGGTGTCGTAGTAGTTCAGGGCGTCGTTGATGATGTCGTCATAGTCGCCGGAGGCGATCATGAGCTGGAAGGTGGTGGTGGCGTCCATCATGGAGACCATGTCGAAGTCGATGTGGACGTTGTATACTTCCTCAAATGTCTGGTAGAGATAGCTCTTGTCGTTGGGGCTGTCCATAATGGCAGCCAGCGGAGGCGGCTGGGTGTAGAACATGGTGAGGGTGGCCTTTTCCTCCACAAGGGGCTCGATGGTGGACCAGTCAAAGTCCTTGTCGCCGGCCACAGGTCCCTCGGGAACTTCCGGCTCCTCGGCCTCCTCGGGCTCCGGGTTGCTGTCCTCGGCCTCCTCCTGGGGTTCCTCAGGCTCCTGGACCTCAGGCGCCTCGGCGGGCTCCTCCGGCTCCTCCGCCGAAGACGCCTCTGGCTCCGGGGCAGATGCCTGGACGGATGAGGCGGCGGCGCTTCCGGAATCGCCGGAGCCGCAGGCAGCCATAACGCCCAGCATCATGGCCAGAACCAGCAGAAGGCTCAGCAGTCTGACGTGCTTTTTCATACGCGGTCTTCCTTTCTGTATAAAACTCTGACCGTATTATAACACCCTTAAAATATCGGAACAAATATCGAGAAATCATAAACCATAACTACAGGTTATCTGTACGATCCGTTATTAAAAACTGTGAGATTTGCTGGTTTTTCCCAACACATCTTCAATCTGGAAAGGAGCACCCAAAACGGACGGAAATCAGCGCATAAATCGTACCAGGAGACAGTTTTTCAACCTTGTGCCGCAGGCGGATCCCCGATACAATAGAATTGAGTATATCTACAGAAAAGGAGGAATCACGAATGAAAATGAAATGGACCGCAATGCTGCTGATCCTGGCCCTGGTGCTGGGGCTTCTGGTGGGCTGCGGCACCCAGACGGCGTCCGCGCCGGAGACTTCGGAGCCGCAGGCCGAATCCGCCGCCGCGTCTGTCGAGGAGCCCCAGGCGGAGCCGGCCCAGGAGGAGCCTGTGGCCGAGGAGCCCGAGGACGATCCGGGTGTGCCTGCCGATGCGGAGGAGCCGGAGGAGATCGAGGCCGGCCCGGACTATCGGGAGCCCCTGACCTATCCCATCGGGGACGGGAGCACGACCTTCACGATTCTCCACAATGAGCCGGCTCTGGGACCCATGACGGGGCAGATGAACATGAGCACCTACGGAGACTTTGAGGCGCTTGCTTTGGGCTGCGAGACCATCGGCTTCTCGCCGGAGTGGTATTCCCTCAGCGCTATGAACGGAGACACCCAGTTTAATCTTGTGGTTGCCTCCGGCGACTATCCCGACGTGTTCACAGCCATCGACCGCTACTACACCGGCGGCTTTGCCAAGGCCCTGGAGGACGAGGTCATCGTCACCATTGAGGAGGAGATGATGGCGGAGAACATGCCCGAGTACTGGAACATCCTGGAGGATGATCCGGAGCTTCGCCGGGCCGTCACCAACAACGAGGGCGAATTTGTGGCCTGGTATTCCGTCTTTGACCGGCCTCTCGTCAACGAGGGCTACTGGATCCGGCAGGACTGGCTGGATAAGCTGGGCATGGACGTGCCCACCACCATTGACGAGGTGAGCGACTTCGCGTACGCGGCCAAGTCTGAATTCGACCTGCCCTCCGTCCTGCTCATGTGCTCCGACCTTGCCACCCTGCTGGAGGGCTACAACCTGGGCATCACCGTGGCCACCGGCGCAGGCTTTGCCTATCACCGGGAGGGCGACAGCATTGTGGCGGACGTCACCTCGGAGCGCTATCACAGCTATGTGGAGCAGCTCCACCAGTGGTATGTGGACGGGATCGTGTCCCCCAACTTCTCCGAACTGAATTCCGGCAACTTCTCCGGTGATATGGAGCGGGAGCTGGGCGCGGGACGGACCGCCATCTGCAAGACCCTGGTTAACTCCCTGGACAACCTGGTGACCCTGGTTTCCGATCCGGGCTACGCCCTTTCGCCCTTCGTGGCCACCGTGGACGGCGGCAACATCCACACCGGCCAGGGAGAAAAGCAGTTTGACTCCTGCTCCATCTCCGGCGTCTGCGATTCGGAGCTCTATCCCCTGATCCTGGGCTGGATGAACTACTGGTATACCGAGGACGGCGCCATGCTTGCCGCCTACGGCATTCCCGGCGTGGACTACGACTACGACGAAAGCGGGGAGATCTACTATACCGACAACATCATGAACAACGAGTACGGCTACCCGCCCATGCTTTTCAGCCGGGCAAGATGCTTCTCCGGCGCGTCCTTCGGCCTCATGCTCCAGGATCGGACCTGGCCTTTCTATACAGAAGCCCAGACCGACGCCATTGACCTTTGGACCGCCTCCACGGACAATGAGGAGGCCGTTCCCGCGAGCATGAGCCTGACCATCGAAGAAAGCGAGATCCTGGCCCAGTATGCCCCGGATCTTGCCACCTACATCTCCGAGGAAATCCCCAAGTTCGTCACCGGCAGCCGGGATCTTGCCACATGGGACGACTTTATGACCACGGTGGAGGGCATGCACATCGAGGAACTCACGGCGCTCTATCAGGCGGCCTACGACCGGTATTTTGAAGATTAAACGTAACTGTTCAGTCGCTCGTGTCATCCTGAGCGTAAGCGAAGGATCTTTACCTGAAATCGTGAATAATGCCAAGATTCTTCGTCACTTTGTTCCTCAGATACGATTAAACGAGCCATTATGAAGGAGGGCAAACCATGATCGGTGTCTATCATATCGACGGAATCGACGCGAAGATCATCGCAAGAAACTATTATGACGGCACGGTCCATGTGTCATGGGAGAACGGGGAGGGCTTCGGCGTCGCCTCCAAGGTCCAGACAGCGGACAACAAGCTGTGCTTCACCCTGACAGAACCTGTCCAGGCGGATGTGGCGCTGGAGATCAGCGGCGACAGCTTTGCGGGAACCGTGAACGGCGCGGCTGTCTCCGGGTCCATCGCCTCCATTACCGACGCGGATGACAGGATCGAAAAGAGCACCATGAAGAAAAAGGCCCTGATCCTCTACGCCACCATCACCAAGAACACGGAGCGCATCGCCCATGCCTTTGCCGAGAGCTTCGAGAGCTACGGCTGGACCGTGGACCTGTTCCGGATCACCAACAAGACCGAATCCATGCCCTCGGATTACAACCAGTACGATGTGGTCTGCCTGGGCAGTCCTATCGTTGCGGGCAGCCCCCTGGTGTGCGTCCAGAAGCGGTTCTCCCCCGGCGGCGGCTCCTCTCTGGAGGAGGACGTGACCAAAAACGCCGAGGCTGGCCTGGGTTTCAATGCGGGCGGTGTGGGCCTCCGCGGTCCTGAGGGCCCCGGTGGTCCGGGAGGTCCCGGCGGTCCCGGCGGTCCGGGCGGTCCGGGAGGTCCCGGCGGACCCGGTGGTCCCGGCGGACCCGGCGGAATGCCCGATGACGGCGTCGTTCGCTGGGCGGGCGGACCTCCTGCCCACGGGATCTCCCATCCCCTGGGAATCATCTTCACCACCTATGGGGGCGGCTGCTCCGGTCCCGAGGAGGCGGCGGGCACCCTGGCCCTTCTGAAGCTCTATCTGGAGCAGCGGAATGCCAAGGTCATCGGCACCTTTGCCTGCTGCGGCAAGGAGTTCGGCCCTGCCGGCATCGACGACGGCGGCAGGCCCATGGTTATGGGTCCCGGCAAGCTGGAGCCTCCCGTCTATTATAAGGATGGAAACGGCAACTATCACGCCGGCTCCTTCTTCTTCCACACCCATATGAACTCCAAGCCCAGCGCTCGTGACATTATGAAGGCCAAGGCGCTGGTGGCAGACATTGTGGAGGACTACTTCTATTCCCACGACGGCATCCGCAAGGTGCTCTCGTCTCAGTACACGTCCATCAGTTGATCAAAAACCAGGAATCCCCCTGCGCATGAAGCTGATGTGAAATCGAAAACAGGCATGTGCGTTTCCAAGCTACGCACATGCCTGTATTTTTATTCCTGTTGGTAACTGCTTCAGTCGCTCGTGTCATCCTGAGCGTAAGCGAAGGATCTTGAAATCGTGAATAATGCCAAGATTCTTCGTCACTTTGTTCCTCAGAATGACAGCGACTGAACAGATACTCCTATTGAAATCATTTCGTCATCTGCCACCGGATCATCTGCTCCAGAATGGGCTGGAGCTGCCTTGTCCGATCTGTGATTTCATACTCCACCCGGATGGGAACCTCCAGATATTCCGTCCGCCGGACCAAATCGTCCTGCTCCAGCTCCTTTAAGGACTTGGAGAGCATGGTGTTGGAGATGCCCTGCATGTTCCGCAGCAGATCGTTGTACCGGGACGGCCCGTTGGCAGTCAGAGAGCATAGGATGGGCAGCTTCCACTTGCCGCCCAGGGATGTCATCACCGCCTGGAGCACGCAGTTCTCGTGACAGGGGCAAAGATGCCGGTTTGCCATGTTCAACACTCCGATCAGTTTTTTCTTACTTACTCCGTTTTATATCAGTCATTGACAGGGGAGCGTCCTTTCTATATAATCATAGCAGATAAGTTTTTAAGAGTAAAGAATTATTTTAGAGCTAAGGGTGATTGTTATGGATAAGACACTGGAAGCCTATCTGACAAACGGCGTGGCGGACATCGTTCGGGACGCGGTGAGGGCAACGCTTCGGGACCCCAGAGAGAGCGCCTTTATGGCCCGATTTGCCGCAGCATCCGCCCGGGCCGCCAAACGGCGGGAGGCCGAGGAACGGCAGGGCCTTCATGTGCCGCCGTTCCTGATCGCCAGCATTACCTCCAGCTGCAACCTCCACTGTGCCGGGTGCTATTCCCGGTGCAATCAGGCCACGGTGGACGGCCCGGCTTACGGGCAGCTTTCCGGCGATCAGTGGCTGGAGATTTTCCGGCAGGCGGAGGACCTGGGCGTCAGCTTTATCCTTTTGGCGGGCGGGGAGCCCATGCTGCGGCGGGATGTGATCCAGGCGGCAGGGGAGCGGCCCAATATCCTGTTCCCGGTCTTTACCAACGGGACCTTTATGGATGCGGCCTACTTTGAACTCCTGGACAGATGCCGCAATCTGATCCCGGTTATGAGTATCGAGGGCGATCAGGCCTTGACAGATTCCCGCAGAGGTCCTGGGGTCTATAACAAGCTGATCGAGAATATGGACACGCTCCACAGCAAGGGCCTGATTTTCGGCGCGTCGGTGACCGTGACCACTGAGAACCTGGAGTATGTGTTGTCGGAGGAATTTGTCCGGTCCCTCACAGATCGGGGCTGCAAGGTCATATTCTACGTGGAATTCGTCCCGGTCTCGGAGGAGGCGTCCCATCTGGCCCCGGGAGATCGGGAGCGGGAGATGCTGCAGACAGGCATGGACCGTCTGCGGACCGATCACCCGGAATCTCTGTTTATCTCCTTCCCAGGGGACGAAAAGGCCTCCGGCGGCTGTCTGGCCGCAGGCCGCGGCTTCTTCCATATCAATGCCAGCGGCGGCGCGGAGCCCTGTCCCTTCTCGCCTTATTCGGACAGTAATGTGGCGGAAACCTCCCTGCGGGAGGCCCTGGCGTCGAAGCTGTTCCGGGAACTCCGGGAGGGCGGACATCTGACCGAGGATCACGCCGGCGGCTGCGTGCTCTACGAAAAGCGGGAACTGGTCCAGGGCATCGTGAATGCCGCGGCGCCCCAGACTGTTTGATTGATCCCCATACAGAAGACGCCGGATTTCCTGCCTTCTGCAGGGGGCTTTTGCGTGGAGACCGGACGGCAGCTTTCCGGGCGGAAATACCGTCTACAGAAAAAGCGCAAATTGGAGGGAAAGAGCACAAACGGTAGTTGAAATGAATGTAAAGAATATGCTACCATACCACTTGTGTATTTATGATTTTGATATGTCGAATCAGAAAATGATACTCGTATATCATCCGGTATCTGCCGGTGATGATAAATCTATGAAAGATGGTGAACACATGAAGAAGTTTCTTGCGCTGCTTCTGGCGCTGTGCCTGTGTCTCGGCCTGATGGCCGGCTGCGGCAGCCAGTCCGGAAGCGCACAGCCTGCTGATTCCTCCGCCGCCGGAGACATTGAGGATTTTGCGCCTCCCGCCAGCGCCATGATCTCCGCCGAGGAAGAGGAGGAGGACGCCGAGCCTGCCGATGAGGCAGACGAGGAGGAAGAGACGGAAGAAGAGAGTGCCGAGGAGATCGGCTCCGGCGAGATCACGGCCCATGCCGCGGAGATCTTCGGTACCGACCAGATCCCCGAGGAGAACGTCTATCCCCTGGATACCGACGAGACCCTGGAGCTGATGGCCACCTTCCCCGATCCTCTGTTCGCTTCCTATCCGGGCGCCATGGCCGACTGCCAGATCTATCAGGTGGCCGAGGAGAAGACCGGCGTGAAGATGACCTACACCGGCCTGTCCACCTCCGCCTCCGCCGAGCAGTTCAACGTGATCATGGCCTCCGGCTCCTATCCGGATCTGGTCGGCTGGGGCCTGAACTACGCCACCGGCGATGACGCCGCCGTGGAGGACGACGTCTATCTGGACCTGATCGACCTGATCCCCGAGTATGCTCCCAACTATTTCAGGATCCTGGGCAGCGACGACGTGCTGCTTGACACCGCCGTGACCGATTCCGGCTACATCACCGCCTTCGCGGCGGTGGTCACCGAGGAATCCCTGGGCAAGGCCGGTCTCGTGATCCGGACCGATCTGCTGGACAAGCTGGGCCTCGACAAGCCCTATACCATCGAGGAATTCGATAACGTGCTGGCTGCCTTCAAGGACGAGGGCCTGGCCCAGCCTCTGATGATGCTGGCTCCCGGCGCCATCCAGGACAACTGGCTGGCCGCCGCCTATGACGTGGCCGCCTTCTGCAACTCCTTCCCCATGACCGTGGCGCCTACTTATGTAAAGGACGGCGAGATCAAGTTCGGTCCCCTGGAGGACGGCTTCAAGGACTACATCGAGAAGGTCAAGTCCTGGTATGACGCCGGCTACATCGACAGCGACTTCATCTCCAAGAACTCCAACTGGAACGGCCCCAGCTATGCCAACGCCATCACCGCCGGTGACGCCGGCATCTTCTACGCGGACCAGGGCAACCTGGGCGGCTATGTGGCCGGCTCTGAGGTTCCCGGCTTCGCCGTGGAGGCCACCTATGATATGCACGCCACCGAGGACAGCGTCAACCACTTCCTGGCCAAATCCTCCAAGGCTGTGGGCAACGGCTTCCACATCACCACCTCCTGCGAGAACGTGGAGCTGGCCTGCCAGTGGGGTGACTGGTGGTATTCCGAGGAGGGCTCTCTCCTGGCCAACTACGGCGTGGAGGGCGTTTCCTTCGACTATGTGGACGGCGTTCCCACGCTGAATGAGACCGTCACCGACGCTCCCGAGGGCATGCGTGACGCGCTGCTGATCTACTGCTCCAACAACACCATCTGCTGCGTCATCGACAACAACGCTGTCACCTCCGGCTATTCTCAGTTGGATAAGGAAGCGCCCGAGATCTGGGCCACCGGCATGGACGACGCCTATGTGATCCCCTCCACCGTGTCCCTGTCTGCCGACGAGACCACCGAGGCCGCCAACATCTATTCCGACATCCAGACCCTGTGCATGGAGTCCATCGCCAAGTTCATCAACGGCGACAAGTCCATGGACGAGTACGACAAGTTCGTGTCCGATATCCAGGCCATGAACATTGACGGCTACCTGGCCATCTATCAGGAGGCTTACGACCGCGCCATGGCGGGCTGATAAAAAGAAACAGATTCTTTTCCGGGGCCGCAAGGCCCCGGTTTTTTGCGCTTCACATAGTTAACATAATTTTTTGGTTGATTTTGCAGGAATTTGCCGCTACAATAGGATTTGGAAAGTTATTGACATAATTATGAGGAGTCAAAGGATGATAAAACGGATTTCCTGGGTGCTGTGGCTGCCTGTAATCCTCTGTCTGGCGTTTCCCGTTCGGGCGGATTCCAGCACCACAACCTACTATACAGCCTCCAAGAATCTTTCCGCCAATACGGAAATCTTTGTGGTCACCGATGAGCCCTACGACGACTACGTCTGCTATGGCGCCCTGTGGGAGCCCGATTCCGGGGTCTACTTCGGTCGGACCTGCGACGCCGGAGCCATCTCTCACAACACCTGGGGCACCGTCAATGGGGCGGAGCAGGCCGATGAGTCGATCACCTCTGTGTATTATGAATTGACCAGTCCCTATTCCCTGGAATACTGGTCCTATCTCTTTCGGGATTTGATTGCCGACGGAGAGCATGCCCTGCTGGTGAACCTGAATTTCCAGGGACAGGCCAAGGATTGCGGTCCGGCGGCAGCAGGGGAGTACGACGAAAAATTGATGCGGGACTTTCAGTATTTGTCCGGAATCGAAGGCCCCCTGTTTCTGCGGATCGGCGGCGAGGTGAATATCTGGGACGACCGCCCCAGAGCCGGAAGCTATATCGCGGCCTTTCGGCATATCGCATCTCTGGTCCGTACATACTGCCCCAATGTGGCGCTGGTTTATTCTCCAAATTTCACCAGCGGCTTCGGCGTGGACCTGGACAGCTACTATCCCGGCGACGAGTGGGTGGACTGGATCGGCGCGTCGCTCTACTACAACCAGTATTCCCTTAACAACGACTATGACCGGGACGAGTTCTACGGCGTAGGCCGCTATGGCGACGCCGTCGTGAATATCCAGCAGGTGGTGAACCTCTCCCGGATGCACAAAAAGCCCATTATCATCACCGAGGGCGGCTCCGCCCGGATCAACCGGGACCGGGATGTGACGGACAGCGCTGCGGAGCGGCTGGAGCGGGCCTATACCTTCCTCACCATGGTCTATCCCGAGATCAAGTGTCTGGTCCTTTCAGACACCAATTTCGACGAGGCCCATGAAAAGTATTCCATCCACGACAGCCCTGTCATGACCGCTGCTTACAACCGGGCGGTGGAGAACAACCCAACCCTGATCCGCCGGTATCAGGACAACGGACGGTATTATACCCGGCTCTCGGCCTATCCCCTGGAATGGGAGGGCGTCATGGAGCTCACGGCCTATGCCAACGCGGATCACAGGCCCAGCGCCAACTGGTATGTGGACGGGAAGTGGAGGGACAATGTCACAAGCTATCCCTATCGCTTCTATCTGAATGTGGACGAGCTCACCTACGGCTATCACACCGTCACTGTGGAGTTCAGCCACGGCTTCTCCAAGACCTATCGGTTTCTCCGGGCCATCGACATCGGCGGCTTTCACGATCTGATTCCCGACAGCTATTACATTGATCCCGTGCTCTGGGCCAGGGAGCAGGGGGTCACGGCGGGGGTCAAGGCGGAGCTGTTTGATCCGGATGCCGTCTGTTCCCGGGCCCAGGTGGTGACCTTCCTGTGGAACGCGGCGGGAAAGCCGGACCCGGGCGACGTGCGGATGCCCTTTGTGGATGTACCGAAGAACGCCTATTATCGGGATGCGGTGCTCTGGGCCGTGCAAAACGGGGTGACCTCCGGGGTGGACGCCAGTCACTTCGGCCCTGATGCGCCCTGCACCAGAGCCCAGGTTGCCACCTTTCTGTGGAACCGGGGCGGGAAGGAGGACCCGGGACCGGGCTATATTCCCTTCACCGATGTGCCCGACGGAAAGTATTACACCAAGGCCGTCCGCTGGGCGCTCATGACGAACGTGACCACCGGCGTCAGCAATACCCGCTTCGGACCGGACCAGTCCTGCACCAGAGCCCAGGTGGTGACCTTCCTCTGGCGGGCGGCAGGACAGCCGGAGCAGCATCTCTACTGATAAAGCAAAACAGCGCCGTTCCGTACCGGATTTCCCGGCGGGAACGGCGTTTTTGCACGTTTATCCGGCTTCCGACATAATCTGTGATAGAGCGACAGAGCGCCCCCGGCGGGGGAGATGGGAGGAAGCCATGGAGAGTGTTGTGAAGCTGTCAGACCTCAGCCCGGGAGAAAAGGGAATAGTGATGGAAAACCGCTGCGGGCCGGAGCTGGCTGCCCGATTGGAGGATCTTGGCCTGACCACGGGCCTGGAGGTGGCCTGTCTCCATCGGGCCCCTGCCGGAACGCCTGCCGCCTATGAGATTCGTGGAGCGGTCATCGCCCTCCGGCGGGTGGACGCGGGAAGCATTCTGGTGGGGAGGACGGAGATATGAGCGGGAAGACGCGTCGGGTCCTCCTGGCCGGCAATCCCAATGTGGGAAAATCCACTGTGTTTAATGCGCTGACGGGCCTGCGTCAGCACACGGGAAACTGGCCGGGAAAGACGGTGGAGACGGCGGTGGGGCGCTATGCCTTTCGAGGCGTGGATTACGAGCTGGTGGATCTGCCGGGGGCCTATTCCCTGAATCCCAGGTCCCAGGAGGAGCGGGTGGCGCTGGAGGCTCTGGAGCGGTGGGATTACGACTGTGTGGCTGTGGTCTGCGACGCCACCATGCTCAGGCGAAATCTGATCCTGGTCTATCAGATCCTTGCTTTGGAGGTCCCCGTGGTGGTCTGCGTCAACCTGATGGACGAGGCCCGGCGCAAAAGGGTCACGGTGGATCTGCCGGAGCTTCAGCGCCTTCTGGGGGCCCGGGTGGTGGGAACGTCAGCAGGCCGGAAGGAGGGACTGGAGGCCCTTCGGCTGGCCATCGCCAGAACGGCGGAGGAACAGGCCTGGAGCATCGGGCAAAACCTCCCCGGGGACAGCCGGGAACGGGCGGCGCTGGCAGAGCGGACGGCAGGCCGGGTCACCCAGGGTATCCCGACAGGAAAACGGGAACAGATGCTGGATAAACTGGTCACGGGAAAATGGACCGGGATCCCCATACTGCTGCTGCTCCTGTTTTTCCTGCTGTGGATTACCATTGCGGGAGCCAATATCCCGTCCGACCTGCTCTGGCGGGGCGTAGAGCGCCTCTACGGGCGCTTGACGCAGGCGGCCGGAGGCTGGCCCGCCTGGCTTCGGGGCGCTCTTCTGGACGGAATCCTTTTGACCATGGGCAGGGTAGTGGCGGTGATGCTGCCGCCCATGGCGATTTTCTTTCCACTCTTCACGCTGCTGGAGGATCTGGGATACCTGCCCAGAATGGCCTACAACATGGATCACGCCCTTGACCGCTGCGGCGGCTGCGGAAAGATGGCGCTGACCATGTGCATGGGCCTGGGGTGCAACGCCGCAGGGGTGATCGGCTGCCGGATCATCGACGCTCCCCGGGAGCGGCTAATGGGCATTCTGACAAACAGTCTCATTCCCTGCAATGGCCGGTTCGGCGCGCTGATCCTGCTGATGACGGCCTTCCTGATTCCCTCCGGATGGGGAAGCGCCGGGGCGGCCCTGGGGCTTACGGCCTTCCTGGCCTTCAGCGTCCTGGCCGTCATGGGCGTATGCAAGCTGCTCAGTGTGACCGTTCTACGGGGCGTGCCCACGGCCTTTGCCCTGGAGCTTCCGCCCTATCGGCGTCCCAGAGTGGGGCAGGTGCTGATCCGGTCCGTGCTGGACAGGACCCTGCGGGTGCTGTGGCGGGCGGTGATCGCGGCGGCGCCTGCGGGACTGATTCTCTGGGTCCTCTCCCAGGTGTCCCTGGGGGATAGGAGCCTGATCGCCTCCATGGCCTGGGCCCTGGACCCTATGGGCAGAGCCATGGGCATGTCGGGGGTCCTGCTGACGGGCTTTATTCTGGGCTGGCCTGCCAACGAGATCGTGCTGCCCGTGGCGGTGCTGGCGGCCACAGGGACGCTTCAGATGGAAGCCGGGGCGGCAAGCCTGGGCGCGCTGCGCCTTGGCTGGGAGACCGCCCTCTGCACCGCCGTCTTCTTCCTGTTCCACTGGCCCTGCGCTACCACCTGTATGACGATCCGCAAAGAGACGGGAAGCTTGTCATGGACCCTGCTGGCCGCAGCGCTTCCCACAGTCCTTGGAATGCTTCTCTGCCTCCTGATCCACGGCGTATTTCTGCTGCTGTGATGGAAAAAAACGCTTGCGCCCCAAAGCCATATTCGATATACTACAAGAAAAAGGATCGGGGGAGGCGGCGCCGTGCTGAACTTCTTACAGGACAAGAGCGAAAAAAAGGTGGAATATATCGAGCTGATCTACGACCTGATCTTTGTCTATCTGGTCAGCCGGAACGGGGCCCTCCTGCAAAACATTGAAGACGGCTTTATTCCGATCATGACGGGCGCAAGCTACCTGGCGTCCACCCTGATCATCCTCCAGATCTGGAGCTTCCACACCCTGTTTATCAACCGCTATGGCTGCGGGAGCCCGACAGAGTACCTTGGAATCTTCATCAACATGTACCTGCTTTACTTCATGGCGGACGGCATCCGGGTGGATTGGGGCGTCCGGTATTATCGGTACAACCTGGCCTGGGGGCTGATCCTGCTGAATCTGGCGCTCCAGTATTTCCTGCGGCTCCGGCGGTATCCCTGCACCTCTCCCTGGGAGCGGAAGCACATGCGGACCTGGATCCTGACGCTGACGGCGGAGGCCGCCTTGGTGCTGGTCTCCATCCCCGTCTATCTGACCACCGGCTACGCATTGGGCGTTTGGGCCATGATCTGCGGCTTTGCGGTGCCCGTTTTGACCTACCGCACTGAGCGGATGGTGCCTGTGGATTTTCCCCACCTGTCCGAACGGGTCATGCTCTATGTGGTGTTCACCTTTGGAGAGATGGTGCTGGGCATCGCCGGATACTTCACGGGCCTTGTCAACGGCTGGACGGTGTACTATTCCGCCATGGCCTTCCTGGTGGTGGCTGGGCTGTTCACCAGCTACGGCACCTTTTACAACCATCTGCTGGATCGGGAAAAGACCACGGCCGCAACGGGCTATATGGCCCTGCACATCGTCCTGATCCTGGCCCTGAACAACATCACCGCATCTTTGGAATTTATGCGGGAATGGAAGGTCCTGTGGGTCCCCAAAACGATCTTTATGGTGGTATCCCTGCTGATTTTTTTCCTGTGCCTTCTGGGAACCCAGCACTACGCCAAAACCAGAGTTACCGGCGGTAAACGGTTTTACTGGTCCATGGCAGGCATGTTTCTGGCCTACTGCCTGGTGACCGCCCTGTGCTATACCAGAAGCTACCTGAGCATCGCCGTGACAACCCTGTTTATTTTCCTGCAGCTCTATGCTTTGAAAAAGGCGAGTAAAAGCATACCGGCTGTGCAGCCCGAGGCGCCGGAAGCGTGCACAGACGAGGAAACATCTTCAAATTCTTCCCTTTTTTAATAGAAACCTTGGTGAAATATGGCTTCCGCTCCGTCGCATAAAAGCCCATTTGGGGCAAATACTAGCGATGTAATTCAAGAAAACGGAGGAAGTTCATATATGAAAGCCACTGGTATTGTGAGAAGAATCGACGACCTGGGTCGTGTGGTGATCCCCAAGGAGATCCGCCGGACCCTTCGGATCCGGGAAGGTGACCCCCTGGAGATTTTTACCGAAAAGGACGGAGAAGTGATCTTTAAGAAGTATTCCCCCATGGGAGAGCTCAGCGAGTTTGCCGATCAGATCTGCGAGAGCCTGGGCCGGAACACGGGCCGCATTGCCGCCGTGTCCGATCGGGACAGCATCATCGCCCTGTCCGGAGCGCCCAAGCGGGAGCTGATGGACAAGCAGAACAGCCGGGAGCTGGAGCAGATCATGGAGCAGCGCCGCCCCTACCGCTACAGCGGCGGCAGCCGGATCCGGGCGGCGGAGAGCGTGGACGGTTATTATCTGGGGGTGGCCGCGCCGATCCTGGCCGAAGGAGACCTCATGGGCTGCGTCATGGTCCTCCTGGACGACCAGTCCGAGCCCGTGGGAGAGACGGAGCAGAAGGTGTGCCAGACCGTGGCCGGCTTTCTGGGAAAACAGATGGAATCGTGACGAGCAAACGGCGGCAGACCGAATGGCCTGCCGCCGTTTCGGGTTTGTGCGCCCGGTGGGCGCACGTTTTGCTGCAATGTATTGGCAGATATTTCTGGCCGATTCGGTAAATCGTACCTGGCTGTCAGACTATGCACAGCAAAACAATCAAAATCGCCGTAGGCTACACCATTCTTCCTGGCGGTGGTCAGAAAACTCATGATTGTGGCATATTCCTCTGCGCAGGTCTTGCTTCGGAAGCATCCGGATACCTTCTGCTTTACCTTTATCCCACGGATAGACCGTTCCGCTTCGTTATTGGTAAACGGTACATCCCAGTTGTAGGCAAAGCGCAGGAACTCCTGCTTGTGGTCCGTCAGCCTGTCAAGGAGCGCCCTGACCTTACCCTTTTTGGTACGGCCGCGTTTGCCTGCCGGCTTTTCGGGAATCGGATTCAAATCGATTCCGATCTGCACGATATGATCATAGCGCTCCGAGTATTTACAAAGCTTAGGAAACGCTGATTAAATCCCGGCGCACGTCTTGACGGCAGATTTTCCCTCTGATTTCGTCTCAAAATCTTGAAATACACAAAGTATTCCTGCGATT
>CAJOHR010000025.1:44453-52306 GCA_905234425.1 uncultured Oscillospiraceae bacterium
AGTATAATAAACAAGCTGTATGTGCTGCTATAGCTCAGTCGGTAGAGCGCATCCTTGGTAAGGATGAGGTCGCCAGTTCAAATCTGGCTAGCAGCTCCAGAAAAGTTCCGGGATTCACCTTGTTTCGGGTGAATCCCGGAACTTTTTCTTTATATTTTATTTCCATATTATGAGATTTTATCAAAACCTCTAACAAACCTCTAACAAATTAGCTGGTATTAGGTGCTATTTTCTGTGTTTTCTTGTGAGTAGATGTGTTATTTCGCCATGGCCAGAATAAGCGCTGCCAGTTCCGGCTTTTCTGTTAGAAGGCTCAAAATCTGATCGTGTTCCGGGCTCACAACTTTTTTCTCCGGTACAGTTGCTTCAAAGAATGACGATTCCATTCGATCAGCGATCCGTTTGCGATTCTCATCAAACGTGTGTGCATATACGTTTGTAACCATGGATGCCTGAGAATGACCTGTATCTCCTTGGACGGCCTTAATGTCACCACCGCTGACCTGAAGCTTCATGGAGGTGCTCAGATGCCGGAGCGAATGAAAGACGACTTCCGGGAGATTGTTCTCCTGTGCCAACAGCTTCATAGCCCTAGCAATCAAACGCTCCTCTGTAGGTCTTCCGTCTGCTTGGGCAATAACCATATCATAGTTCTGATACAGCCCATGAAGTTCCTTGATACGCCTTTCCTGCGGAATATACACGCTGCGCACACTGCTCTCAGTTTTGGGTGATTTCAAAACCAGCGATGTACTGCAGTTCGGCTTTGTTTCCGGAAATGTAAAGTAGACGCTGTATCGTTTTTTCTCCTCAAGCACCTTCAAAGTGGTCTTGTCACATCTCTTCAATTCCTGCTTGACATCCAACACAGAAGAATTGTCCTGCAAACTGGTTTCAGAGATATGGATGTTTTCCCACTGAAGGCCAAGGATTTCGCCAACACGAAGCGAACAGCCGATGGCAAGGAGCATCGCAACTTTGAGATTCTGATCAGTGCAAACGCTTAAAGCACGCTTTGCATCTTCCGGGCTCCACACCTCACGGGGCTTGGATGTTCCTTTGGGCACAGTAGCCGCCATTGCAGGATTAAAGGAGATGTACCCCCACTTAATTGCCTGCGTCATAGACGAGCGGATCAGATCGTTGATTTTTTCGATCACACTGTAAGAAACAGTTTTGGTAGTATCCTTGTGCCCCGGAAGAATAACAGCAGGGGTTTCAAGTAGTGTGGAGTAGAATTCATCCAGATCCCTCGTAGTTACATCTTTCAGAAGCATATGGCCAATACCAGGTTTGATATAATCGTTTATCCTGTGGACAGAAACACTGTAATAGGAATCGCCCCAATGAAGAACGCCATATCGGGAAACATATTCGTCCAAGAAATCCCCGACAGAAATAAACCGCGATTTTTGCACTCTTTCCGGTGGCTTCAGCAGCCCTCTTGGACGTTTGTACTCTATTTCTGCAATTCTTATATTTGCTTCTTCAATGGTGTCAAAATGTTCCGAGTATAGCCTATCATATCCCGGAATTCGATAGGTGATTTCCCACCGGTTCCACCTTTTCTTGGGTTTCATGTAACAGCTCCTTCCGAGTGTAATTCTTTCACCTCCAACCACTGGTTACTCTGCAAGGAGCATCTGTTAGTATAGCTTGAGTATAGCAGCGGTTGGAGGTATAAATCAAGTTTGCGAAGAAGCTTTGATATAGTTGAGCATATCATCCCGATATACTCGGATCTGATGGCCCACTTTAATAGAAGGAACCATCCCGGTCTTCACAAAATTATATGCTGTGTTTTTGCTGACCCGGAGGAGTTCCGCAATATCCATGATCGTCAGCATCAACGGAAGTTCCCTTGCATCAGTGGCTACATTATTCTGCATCATGTTACCTCAGCTTTCTCTCTTAGGGCCGTTTCCCAATTTTATGGACAAACGCTCGAAGCTCATCCATGCTATAGTAGCAGCGAACACCGATGTGGATGCAGCGAATCTTCTGATGCCGTTGCAGTTCATCCAGTTTGTCCACGCTGATGCTTAGCATCTGTGCAGCATCTTTTCTGGTTACCAACAATTTCTCCATAGGGTTAACCTCCTGTTGTTGTTGTATTTTGCATTTGACGATTTATGGTGGTGATCCGATAATCGTATCCCATCTTATCGCAGCACACGCACTGCTCTTTTGACTGCAAATGATCCAGTCGCTGAACTCTGTATGATCTGTTATGAAAAAACGGTTGAAGATGTTCATGGCAGAGCGTAATGATCATCTCATCATTTCCCTGCCGGTCAGTCGAATAATACCTTGACGGAACTCCCAGGCTGATCAGCAAAGCTCGATTGATGCGATCCAGGTCGGTTTCAGAGAGACTACACATATATGGACCAACTTGAGATTTGGCAATCGTTGTGACTTGCTCACACATGGCGATAGAGTTTTCATCAATGCCTGAAGCAGTAGAAAAGAAAACATGAACCGGTATCCACGCTTTCTTTATCTCAGTTGACATTGGAATAACTACCAAGGTGGGACCGTTCTGGTTCCCCTTATTATTTTGAATTATGATGACCGGTCTGAATCCGGATTGCACGGAACCGCAGTTTTCACCTAAATTGGCATAATAAACGTCTCCGCGCCAAAAGGTAGGGTAATTGATAATCTTAAACCCCCAGCTATGCTGGGGAGATTGGAGAAAGTCGTGACGGGTGTGCGGAAATAAAAGACCTCCTGTGCTAAAATGAGTGAGGTGTCGCAAGCCAAACTCGAGCACAGGAGGTCATCCGAAGTGGATAGGTCAAGTTTAGCACATTCGTGTTGGGAATGCCAGTACCATATTGTGTTTATACCGAAGTACCGGAAAAAGGTAATGTACGGGAAAGTGCGAGACGATGTACGAGAGATCATCCGTATATTGTGCAAGTACAAAAAAGTAGAAATTGTGGCGGGAGCGGTATGTGCAGATCATGTACATCTGTGCGTAAACATTCCGCCGAAGCTGAGTGTATCTGACTTTGTGGGATACTTGAAAGGGAAGTCCGCACTGATGATATTTGACAAGCATCCCGACATGGGGAGCAAGTGGGATCGCAGCTTTTGGGCGCGAGGATACTACGCAAAGACGGTGGGCAATATTAACGAAGAGACCGTCAAGCAGTACATCATAGATCAGATTGAGGATTCCAAGAAAGAAGATACCAAGCGGCGGCAAGTAAGACGGCTTGCGACACCGCCTTTAGGCGGCCAAGTATACGGCCCTTATAGGGCCATAGCATACCACCACTTGAAGTGGTGGTCATGATTGGAATCAGGATCAGCTTTCGGAGGATGCTCCAGATAATCACGGTCACAGCCTCACACATAGATCAGGTCGGCCAGGACCACTTCTTCCGCACGGTTGCGGATGCTGTTCATACGGCCTACCCAATCCATGGGGGATTTGGCTTTCAGATCCTCGGTGACGCCCTCCGCCTTTGCCATCTGTGCGATCATCCGCTCCAGCATCTCCACAGCCTGCTCATTGATGTCGGCCAGATAGCTGTCCAGCTTGCAGGTTGTGAGCAGGTCGGCGTAGCGGAAGGGCTTTTGCTCTTTCAGATATGTTTCATGCAGCCTGCCCCATTTCCCGATGGGTCTGGGGTCTGGCTCCGGCAGGGTGAGGTTCGGATAAAAGATACCGTCTATCTCTGTATACTTCCCGCCCATCTTCTCAAATTGACTTTTCATATTCGGCTCCTTTCGTGCGATTACCGTTGCAATTACAGGCTTACTCTCCTTTCCCATAACTGCATGTCATTCGCTACAAATGAGCCGTCGCAGCTATGATGTATTTGGGTGTCGAAAACTACCCTTTACATCATAGCTATCCTTCCGCCATTGTGCGTTGCATCTCGTGCGCCGCCGTGATATGATAGAAACGGGAAAAATGGAAGAATTTCCACGGCCGGAGGCCCCAAAGCGATCGGGCGGACGGACCTGGGAGAGAAAATGAAAAGGAAGTGAAAATGATGATTCGGAAATACGCCCGGGCCGTCAGGCTGCTGCCGGTGGCGGTCTGGCGGTATTTGCGCCGGGAGAAGGGCGTCCCGGCCCCGCTGCTGGTGCTGCCGGTGCTGCTCATCCCGGCGCTGCTCCTCTGTGTGCTGGCGCATTCGGGCCCGGCATCGTCGCGTGCAGTCGAGGCTCCGCCGCCTGATGCTTCTCCTGCGGCAGCACCCACCCCATCGCCGCCGGTCAGACAGGTGACGCTGACCTTTGCAGGGGACTGTACCCTGGGGATGGACCCCACCCTCGGGTATTCCGGGAGCTTCAACGAGATGTATGACAGGGAAGGGCCGGACTACTTTCTGCGTGGCGTCCGGGATCTGTTCCGGGAGGACGATCTGACGGTGGTGAACCTGGAGGGGGCGCTGACCGATTCCCAGGACCGGGCGGACAAAACCTGGACCTTCCGGGGGGAACCCTCCTATACCCAGGTCCTGACCCTGGGGGGCGTGGAGGCGGCGGATCTTGCCAATAATCACAGCCACGACTACGGGGACGCCGGCTTTTCCGACACAGCCCGCGCCCTGGATCAGGCGGGGATCGCCCACTTCGGGTACGACGAGGTGACGGTGCTGGAGGCAGGCGGCGTCAAGGTTGGTTTTTCCGGGCAATTCACCGTCTATGAGGATCCGCAGCACCTGGCGGATCTGGAGCGCAATATCCGTTCCCTTCAGGACCAGGGGGCGGAGGTGATCGTGGCCTGCTTTCACTGGGGGCTGGAAAACGACGGTACCCCGGAGGCGGATCAGATCGCCCTGGCCCACGCGGCCATCGATGCCGGGGCCAGTCTTGTCATCGGACATCATCCCCATGTACTCCAGGGGGTGGAGATCTACAAGGGCAGATATATTGTGTACAGTCTGGGGAATTTCTGCTTTGGGGGCAACTATGATCCGCCGGATTACGACTGCATTCTCCGTCCAGGGGGATCAGGTGCTTCTTGGCGATGCAGCGGAGGTCATTCCCTGCGCCATCTCCTCCGTGGGAAGCTACAACAACTTCCAGCCCACCCCGGCGGAAGGATCGGAAAAGGAAAGGATCCTGGAGAAGCTGCGGGGGCTGAGCGAGGGGCTGGGAGACAAAAACCCGTTTGACCCGGACGAGACAGGAGGGGATACGCCTTGAAGCGGATCTGTGTGTTTTCAGATTCCCACGGATACCCGGAGAATATGCTTCGGGTCATGGAACAGGAAAAGCCGGACACGGTGATATTCCTGGGCGACGGAGAGGAGGACCTGGTCCCGGTGAAGCACAGGTTTCCCGAGACGGTTTTCCACAGCGTCCGGGGGAACTGCGATTACCGTTCCGCCGCGCCGCTTCGTCTGGTCCTCCGGGTGGAGGGCGTGAAGATCTTTGCGGCCCACGGGCACGAATACAATGTGAAGCTGGACCGGAGCCTGACCAAGCTCCGCTATTCCGCCCTGGAGGCCGGAGCGTCGGTGGTCCTCTTTGGACATACCCACAGGGCTCTGCGGGATAGCTTTATGGGCCTGGAGATCCTGAATCCCGGGACGGTGGGCTATGGGGCACGGCCCAGCTACGGACTTCTCACGGTGGAGGGCGATCAGGTCACGGTGGAGCTTCATCGCCTGGACCCTGCATAGAGCGGGGAAGCACCTGCGGAAACAGACCGCGGGAGTGGTCAAAATTGACAGCATCAGGTTTAATTTTGATACTTGCGTTTGTGCAGTTTTTCCGTATTATTAAAAATGTGGAGATTTCATGTGCGTTCCCGCGTATCATGGGGGCGCGACCAAATCAAAGGAGGATTTGATATGAAAAAGATATTGAGCCTGCTGCTGGCTGCGGTGATGCTTCTCGGCCTGCTGGCCGGATGCGGCGCCCAGAGCGCTTCCTCCGCCCCGGCGGAGAATGGCAGTGAGCCCGCCGCCAGCGTGAGCGCGGAAGAGCCCGCAGAGGAGCCTGCGGAAGCGCCCGCGGAGGAGCCTGCGGAAGCGCCCGCAGAGGAGAGCGCGGAGGAACCTGCCGAAGAGCCCGCCGAAGAGCCCGCCGTGACGGTGGAATACCCGATCTTCGACGAGCCCACCACCCTGTCCATCTACTGGATGTTCCACAATTTCCTGGGCATGTTTGGCGTGACCCAGCAGGTCCTGGAGGAGATCCCCACCTTCGACCAGTGGCAGAAGGCCACCAACGTGGATCTGGATTTCACGCTCATCGGGGAGGAGACCTACGGCACCACCATTTCCCTGGTGTGGGCTGCCGAGGACTATTATGATTTCTTCTGCAACGGCGAGCAGAACTACTCCGCCGGTGCGGACGCCGCCGTGGATGAGGGCGTTCTGCTGGACCTTGCTCCCTATCTGGAGGAGCATGCCCCCGATTACAACGCCATCCTGAACCGCTTCCCGGATTTCCGGACTGAATTGACCTCCTCTGAGGGCTACATCCTGTCCTTCTCCGAGTACTGCGAGTATTCCGATAACGGTGTGGCCATCCGGAAGGATTGGCTGGACCAGGTGGGCATGGACACCCCGGCCACCATGGACGATGTCTGGAACGTGGCCAAGGCCTGGAAGGACGAGCTGGGCATCCGGAATCCCGTCATGTGGAACGCGGACCTTTCCTCCTTCTTCGGCTGGAACGCCTTCGGCGTGGCTGGACCCGGGCGGAACGACGTGCCCTGGCAGATCGATGAGGACGGCAAGACTGTGGTCTGCTCCATGAAGCTCCCCGGCTACAAGGAGTGCCTCCAGTGGATGCACGACGCCTACGCCCAGGGCCTGTGCACCGACGACTTCATGAACGTCATGAACATCGCCTTTGACGATTACATCTACAGCAATCAGACCGGCATTGTCTCCACCAACTCCAACCTGCTGGCCGGCGGCGGCGCAGAGCGCAGCGGCCAGGCAAGCTACGATCTCCGGGCCATCCCCGATCCCATGAAGGAGAAGGGCATGGAGAACACCCTGGCCAGGACCTCCGGCGGCGTGGGCGCTTCCGCCATCGCCGTGTCCGCACAGACGGAGTATCCCGAGGAATGCGTGGAATTCATGAACTGGCTGTACACCCCCGAAGGCATCCTGGTGTCCGACTTCGGCGTGGAGGGCGAGACCTTCTACTATGACGACGAGGGCGTGCCTCATTACACCGATGTGATCCTGAACGATCCCAATATGCCCTCCTTCGTGGCGGCGTTCCTGCACACCTCTCTGGTGGGTACCCCCTATTACAACACCACCGAGCGGAAGATGGCCACCTACACCACCGATGCCGAGCTGGAGTGCATCGAGATCTGGAAGACCGGCCGCACCGGAACCAACACCATCCAGGGCAAGAACACCTCCGAGGAAAGCCAGAAGTACAACCAGATCGCCGGCGATATCGGCACCGCCGCTGCAGAGCAGTGCCTGCGGTTCGTCTCCGGTGACCGGAGCCTGGACGAATACGACAGCTTTATCGAGGATCTGGAGCGCATGGGCCTTGACCAGCTCCAGGAGCTGCGTCAGGCGGCCTATGACCGGTACCTGGAGAACCAGGGCTGATTTTGGAGAGAATCTCATATGGTATCGGCCGGGAGCGATCCGCTCCCGGCCGTTTTTTCTGCGAACCGGGGTTTTTCCGCGGTTGAGGGCTTCCATTTTACGAGACGGTTTGCTATAATAACTTGATGTGCGGTTATTTCCGCTTCGTAATTATCCCGGCGCTCCGAAAAAGGGGCGCCGCGTCACAGGAGGCATCCCCATGGAATTTCTTTCGGCCCTGCTCAAATCCATGCCCGGCGCAGTTGCCCAGGGCGTGATCTGGGGCATTATGGCCATTGGCGTGTATATCACGTACCG
>CAJOHR010000026.1 GCA_905234425.1 uncultured Oscillospiraceae bacterium
CTGAGCGCAGCGAAGGATCTTTCCTTCCCGGTTGACGCAAGATTCTTCGTCGCTGCGCTCCTCAGAATGACAGGGGTGCTCAATGACCCCGACAAATCCAGATTGTCATGCGTTCCGGTCAACGCGGGGTGATTCCCGTTACGACAGGAGAAACAGAAGCAAAAACACCAGCACGATCCCGAAGCAGGCGATGGTCATGGCAAAGGAGAAGTTGTCCATGACGCTGGAATAGGCCAGACGCATGGCCATGCGGCGGGAGGCGGAGGCCTCCTTTCCGGCTTTCAGGCTATCCCGTACCGGCTCTTCCCGGAGCAGGGTCCGCCGAAGACCCAGGATCAGACCGTCGGTGCTGCGATCCAGTCCCCGTCCGAACACACTTCCTGCTAAAACCAGGCCCCGGCAGATGGGCGTCAGCACCAGGTTTTCGCCGAACAGCCGTGCGGGCGCGCCCAAAACAGCGGGCAGTACATGGAGCAGCAGAGGCCGGTAAACCGACTCCTCCAGATCGAGCCACTTCGGCCAGAGGGACCGATCCCTTCCGCCCTGCCGGAGCACCGGCCGGACAAAGCAAAGGGTCACAAGCAGACCGATCCCCAGGGAAATCAACGCACCCTTGAGGTTTTCCAAGGAGAAGGCCGCGAAATGACCCAGGGGCTCCCCGGTCATGGAGCCGGACAAAAACAGGGCGAATTTCGGGATTCCCAGAGGCAGCAGCAGGCAGGTGGCGTAGGCCAGAACCGCGGCGGAGCAAGCCGAGGCGTATTTCCCGGGCCGGTCGAATTCCGCCTGCCGGACCGGATCGTGGTTTTTCTCCACAAAGACGCAGAGGAAGAGCTTCAGCATGTAAGCAAAGGTCAGCCCGCCGGAGAACAGGAACACCCATTCCGTCCCGGCCCAGACACCGGAAGCGTGGATGGCCTCCAGCAGCCCTTCATGGAGCATGGTCTTGGAGAGATAGCCGTTGAATCCGGGCACGCCGCTGATGCCCAGGACGGCAATCCCAAAGACGGTTTTCAGCAGGGGCTTGTTCCGGCCCCAGCCCCGGATGTCATTTAATTCAAGCGCATGGAGATTCATGGCCACGGCGCCGGCGGAGAGGAACAAATCGAGCTTCAGAAGGGAGTGGTTGACCATGTGGAGGACGGCCCCGTTCAGCGCCAGGGCCGCACCTTCCTCTTCGCCGGCGCTCCGGCAGAGCAGATATGCGGAAATGCCTGTCAGGATGAACCCGATCTGGGACATAGAGGAGCAGGCCAGCGTGTGCTTTAAGTGTACGGAGAACAGGGCCATGAGCGCGCCCAGCACCATGGTGACGAGGCCCAGAGCCAGCATGAGCCGCCCGAAGCCCTGCCCATCCCGAACCACATAGAGTCCGGTCATGAGAATGCCGTAGATTCCGGCCTTGGTCAGCATGCCGCTGAGCAGGGCGCTGGCCGGAGCGGGCGCCACAGGATGGGCCTTGGGAAGCCAGACGTGGAGGGGGAACATGCCCGCCTTGGCCCCGAAGCCGAGAAGAATGCAGATCTCCGCGCCCAGAAGCCGCCCGGGATCGGCAGCCTCCAGGGTGCCGGGCATCGCCGCATAATGAAGCGTCCCGGCTTCCTGATAGAGCAGAAGCAGCCCGAAGAACAGGATCAGACCGCCGATCACCGATACGGCCAGATAGGTGCAGCCAGCCCGAATGGCGCTGTTGTCCCGCTCGTGCATGACCCAGGGGAAGGAGCAGAAGGACAGCATTTCAAAGAAGCAGAAGGCCGTCATGAAATCTGCCGACAGAAACAGCCCCTGGACCGCGCCCAGGGTCAGAAACTGAAAGGCCCAGTAGGAGCCCAGATGATCGGGCGCATGGCGGAAATACTCCATGGAGAACAGGGTGGAGCCCAGCCACAGGATGGAGGCCAGAAGCCCATAGCCGACCCGAAACCCACTCGTTTCAAAGGCCAGACCGCCCGGCAGTATGCCCGGCGCCGACGCCGTCTGAGGCAGGACCAAAAGCAGCGCGGACATGACAAATTCCAGCCCTGCGCAGACCGCCGGACCCCACTTCCATATGGCCCCGTACCGCCTGCCCAGGAAGAAAAGTCCCGGTCCGGCGAGCATGGGGAAAACAATCAGCAGCAGAATCAACATGGTTACAATATGCCCTCCGCAATGTTGGAAAGAAACGAGATCACAGGGCCGGACCACACGCCGAGCAGAATGTTCAGAACCGTGAAGGTCACGATGGGGATCAGCATGCGCCAGTCTGCCTCCCGGATGGCGGAATGCTCCGGCGCCCCCTTGGGGAAGAAGGCCCGGATACTGACCGTCAGGGTGTAGACGGCGCAGAGAAAGGCTGAAATCAGGAGCGCCGCCACCCCGACCATTGCCATGGGCGTCCCGGCATCCAGACCGGCGGTGAGCAGCCGCCACTTGGACACGAAGCCGCAGAGAGGCGGAATCCCCGTCAGGCTCATGGCACCCAGGGTGTAGCAGCCGAAGGTGACGGGCATTTTCCGGCCAACGCCGTCCAGCTCGTAGAGGTAAGCCTTTCCTGTCACGTGCATAAAGGCTCCGGCGCACAGGAACATGCTCATTTTGATCACGCCGTGGAACAGCATGTGGGAGAGACCGCCCAGAAGTCCCCCAGGCGTCATGAGCGCCGCGCCGAAGAGCATGTAGGACAGGTTGCTCATGGTGGAATAGGCCAGCCGCCGCTTGAAGTGGCGCTGCTTCAAGGCCATGGCCGCCCCAAAGACCATGGAGAAGGCAGCCGCCCCCACGCAGATCATTTGAACGGGCGTGCCCAGCAGCATTGCAGGACCATAGGCGTACCAGCCCAGCCGGACCACGGCGAAAAAGCCTGTATTCACCACCGCCACCGCATGGAGCAGGGCTGTCACCGGCGTGGGCGCGGCGGAGGCCACGGGCAGCCAGTGGAACAGGGGGAACAGGGCCGCCTTGGCGCCGAAGCCGAAGAAGCCGCAGAGGAAAGCCCCGGCCATCACCCCGGCGGAAAAGCGTCCTGTCAGGCTCCCGCCGTACCGGAACATGCCGCCCCCGTCCAGAGTTCCCAGCGCCATGGCGATAAAGCCCAGGGCGGCGCCCGCCACGCAGTAGACCACATACAGCCTTGCCGCGTGGAGGCTCTCGGCGTTTTGCAGATGGGCCACCAGAGGCAGCGTCACCAGGGTCAGAAGCTCAAAGAACACATAGAGGGTGGTCAGGTTGGCGGAAAAGGCGATTCCCAGGGTCACGCCGTAGGTCATGACGTAGAAGGCCATGAAGCGGCCCCGCGGGTCCGCATGCTCCATATAGGAGAAGGCATAGAGCAGGGCAAAGGGCCACATGGCCGCCAGCATGACGGCGAACAAAATGGCCGGACCGTCCACGCCGAAGACAATGGAGAAATCTCCCCAAAAGCGGAAGAGGGTTACCGGCTCCCGCCGGACCTGAAGCAGCAGGAAAAGCACAAGGAGGCCGGTCCCGCAGGTGACGAGGAAGCAGACGAGGTTCCGCCGTTTTTGGGGCCAGTCCGGCGTCAGAAGCAGCAGACAGCCGGACAGCAGGGGAATGAGGACGGGAACCAATAATAAGATCGGACTCATAGCGCCACCACCTCATACCCAGAGACTGCCGAAGAGGCCCACGGCCAGGGAGCCGCAGCACAGCAGGACCAGTGGAATGATCATCCATCCCGAGGGCTCCGCCTTCTCCGCAGGCAGGACTTCTCCCTTGGGGGGATAGAAGGCGTCGATCACCGGCGGCAGCAGATACCCGGCGGTGAGCAGGGCGCTGAGAAGCAGCATGCCGGGAATCAGCAGCTTGAACGGCCCGGGCGCCTGGGAGATGGCTGCCAGGGAGATGCTCCACTTGCTGATAAAGCCGCCGAAGGGGGGGATCCCGATCAGGGACAGTCCCGACAGGAGGAAGCACCACACGGTCACGGGCATTTGCTTCCCTACGCCTCGGAGCTCCTCCACCCGATGCTTGTGGAGACAGTGGATGAACACCCCGGCGCAGAGGAAGAGGGCGCATTTGGCGCAGGCATGGGCCATGGTGTGGAGCAACGCGCCCCGAAGCCCGTCGTCTGTCAGCAGGGAGAGGCTGAGCATGATGTAACTGAGCTGGCTGACGGTGGAATAGGCCAGCCGCTTTTTCAGGACCTTCTCCCGGTAGGCCATCATGGAGCCCATAAATACGGTGATCAGGGCCAGGATCATCCAGGCGATTTGCGCCCAGGTCCCGGCCAGAAGCGCCGGTCCTGCGGTAAAGTAGACCAGCCGGATCACCGCCAGAATACCCGCCTTGGCAATGACGCCGGACAGCACCGCCGACGCCGGAGCCGGGGCCACGGGATGGGCGGCGGGGAGCCAGCCGTGGAGAGGATACATACCGGCCTTGGCCCCGAAGCCCACGATCCCCACGAACACCGCCGCCGGCACCAGGGGAGAGGCGGCGTCAGCTGCCAGAGAGCCGCCCGCCACAAAGTCCACCGCGCCGTAATAGCTCAGGGTGAACACGGCGAAGAGCCCCAGAAGCGCGCCGCCGATGGAGTAGAACAGATACTTCCGGGCGGCAGAAATGGATTCCTTCGTCCGGTCGTGGAGGACCATAGGCATGCTCATGAGGGTGGCCATCTCGAAGCAGAGATAGAGACTCACCAGATTGGCGGCCATGGTCACGGCGAGCATGGCCCCCATGGAGGCGAACCAGAAGCCGAAAAAGCTGCGAAGCCGGTCATCTCCGGCGAAATACTCGAAGGAATAGAAGCAGCCCGCGGTGTAGAGCAGGAGCACCAGCAGGAGATAGACGGTGCCCGTGGGGTCTGGGGAGAAGGTTAGGGGAACGGACTCCGTCAGACGGAACAGGGTGAGGCTGCCCCCGCGAATCGCGGCGGCCAGGCCCAGCACATCGGTGATCAGGATCACGGCGATGTAATACCACCGGCGAAAGGGCCGGACCCGGTAACCGGCGACGCCCGCAAGGATGGGGAACAGAATGGCAAGCAGTATGAGCATGATGAATTCCCCTCCTTTACGAGAATGTGGAAAGCCCCTGCTCCAGGAGCCTCAGAATCGCCCAGGGAGCCAGCCCCAGAACCAGATTGCAGACAGTGAGAACTGCGGCGGAAAGCCGGAAATAGTGCCGGCTGGCGTCAGGCTTCGGGGGCAGGACCGGCTGGACGCCGTGCTCCGAAGCGTAGATCTCCCTGGCGCGGAGTCCTGCGCCGCCGGGTCCGGCGGTGTAGATGCGGATCACGGCGCCGATGTAGTAGACGGCATTCAGTACGGTGCTGACCGCCAGAGCCGGCAGCACGATCCACATCTCCGTCATGGTCCCCTCCGCCGCGGCGGAGGCAAAGAACAGCTTGGCGGGAAAGCCAGCCAGGAAGGGTATGCCCACCATGGACAGCGCCCCCAGGGTGAAGAACAGTCCCGCAGCCTTGGCCCGCCGTCCGCTGCCCTGGAGGTTTTCCAGCAGCAGGCTGTCCCCGGAAACGCTGGCCAGCTGCGGCGTGGTCAGAAACAGCAGGGATTTCGTCACCGTGTGGGACAGAATCTGAAACATGGCGGCGGCATAGCCCATTGGCCCGCCAAGACCGATCCCCATGTAGATGTAGCCGATCTGGGCGGCGGAGGAATAGGCCACCACCCGGTTCAGACTCCCGGAGCGGATGGCCGCCACAGAGCCGAATACCATGCCCAGAACCCCCAGGACCAGCAGAATCCTGGGCAGGGGAAGCAGGGAGAGGACCTCCGGGCCGATGGCCCGGCAGTAGATTTTAAACAGCAGGAAGATGTAGGACTTGGACACAAGAGAGGACAGAATGGACGCGGAGGTGGGCGTTGCCGAGCCGTAGGTGTCCGGCATCCAGAAATAGAAGGGAAACAGGCCGCTCTTGAGTCCCAGACCGATGGTGAGGATGGTCAGGGCGAAGGTCAGAGGCCGCTCGCCGTTCTCCGCGATCATGGAGGCGATGGATTCCCGCATGGGAACCATAAGCAGGTGCCCCGTCAGGTTGTAGAGCAGCACGACCCCCAGAAGAAAGAGCCCGGAGCCCAGAAGGTTCATAATCATGTACCGCATGGCCGCCAGCGCCGACCGGCCGTTTTCCCGGGCGATCAGCAGGCCGCAGGAGGCCAGGGTCATGATCTCCAGAAACACATAGCCCGTGAATACATCGTTGGTCCACACCAGGGCCATGAGGGCGGCGGTCAAAAGATTCACAAGCCCGAAATAGAGATGGAGCTTGCTCTCGTCCACGTCGGTCCGAAGGAAGGTCCAGCCGCCCAGCACCGAGCAGAGCAGAACCGCCAGAAAGCCCAGGGCCATGAGTGCCTCCAGGCTGCCCGCCCGGATCTCGTTGCCCCAGGGGGCCGGGAACTCGCCCATGGGATAGGTGAAGGCGGTCCCGGTAGAGGCCGTGTACCACAGTACCGAGGACGCCAGCCCGATGAGCAGGCATTCCAGGGTCACGGTAAACCATTTGGCGGCTCTCCAGGGCAAGAGCATACACAGCACCCCGGAAAACAGGCTCAACAGGATCGTAAAGAGCGGAAAATTCCAAAGAAAGGGCATCAGCGATCCTCCAAACGATGCTTTGATACCGAGTAGATCTCGTCCAGGTCCAGGGTGTGATACCGCCGGTAGAGCCGGACGGTCAGCGCGAGCATCACAGCCGTCACGGACACGGAGACCACGATCCCCGTCAGCACAAGTCCTGCGGGCACCGGATTGATAAAGGCTGCCGGGTCCGTGGTCCCATCGGTAATGATGGGGGCGCGGCGGCCCTCGATATAGCCCATGCCGGCCAGAAACAGAAAGCAGCCTGTGTCCATGATGTTCATGCCGATGATCTTCCGGATCAGGTTCCGCTGGAACAGCAGGGTCCCCAGGCCGATCACGAACAGGATCACGGCCACGGTCTCCTCATAATTGGTAAGCAGCGCGTCAATCATGGTAATCCTCCCCGTTTCCGCCCCGGTAGAACAGATTGTAGAAGCCGAACATGGTTAAGGCCACCACCAGTCCCACGGCGATGTTCAGGGGCAGGATCAGCCCTGCGGAGAGAATGGCTCCGGGAGTCCCCTTGGGAATGTGGTTTTCAAGCCCGTTGGCGCCGGTGAAAAAGACGTAGCCCTTGGCAAAGCTGTAAAAGCCCAGGGCGCAGAAGATCACGGCGTGATACCTGCGGCGGCTGAGGAAACGGTCCGTGACGCCGTCTCCCATAGAGGCCGACAGAAGGATCAGGCCTGTGCCCAGCACCACGCCCCCGGAGAATCCGCCGCCTGGTCCCAGATGGCCGCCCAGCAGCACATAGAAGCCATAGAGCATGATGCAGGGCGACAGCACCAGCCCCACCTTGTGGAGGATGGAATCCTGCTCCGTGGGGAAGTACCGTTCCAGCCGGATCTGGCTGTAGTCCCCGTAGGGGGAGCGCATGTTTTTCTCGTCGATGCTCAGCAGCACGATGACGCAGAGCAGGGCGGTGAGCAGCACGTGGCTTTCCCCCAGGGTATCGAAGGCCCGATAGTCCAGGATCATGCCCGCCACAATGTTGGTGGCCCCCGTCTCCTCCAGTCCGTCCCGGACGTAGCGGTCAGAGACCTCCGTGGCCCTGGGGTTTTCCTGGCCGTAGCTGGATATGTGGGCGGTCATGTAGAGGAACACAAACATGAGGGCCAGGCAGCAGCCCACAGCCGCCAGCCGGTAGCCCAGCCGGAAGCGCTTCCGGTGTTTTTCGGCCAGGGCGCGGGTCCGGGGCAGGGCGCCGATGCGGACGGCCTCCTCCTGCCTGACGCGAGAGAGCTCGTCCAGGGAAAGGTCCGGACGCTCCGCCGCCTCCGGAAGGCGGTCCAGGAGCTCGGTTTCGCCGTCCAGCCAGGCATCGAAATCTTTTCTCATTGGACGTTCCCATCCTTTCCGCCCAGCTGCTTGATTTTCTTCAGGGTCAGGAGAAAAAGCAGCCCGCTGATCCCCGCGCCCACGGCTGCCTCGGTGATGGCCAGATCCGGGGATTCCATCAGAATCCAGAGCAGGCACATGACCGTGCTGTAGGACATAAACACGATGACCGCGTGGAGCAGACTCTTTGTCAGGTTCACCGACACCGCGCAGGCGATGAGCAGAAGCAGCAGGAGGATCCTGCACAGTTCCACCAGTTCCATGTCCTCACTTCCTTTTCACGTGGTCGTAGAGCTTGGGGTTGGTAAAGTACTCGATCTGTCCCAGGAAATGTCCCGCAATGGGCGAGGTGATCCAGAGAAACAGCAGAGGCAGAAACAGCTTTCCCACGGCCAGAATGCCGTCTGTGCTGGCGGCCAGTGCCACGGTCACCAGCAGGAGGCCCATGGTGTCCCCCAGCCCGGCGGCGTGGATCCGGTTCATAACGAAGGCGAACCGGCAGTTCCCGATGACGCCGGCGGCGAAAAAGCCCAGTCCTGCCACAAGCACCGCCGCGGTGATCCAGAAGCATATCCATTCACTCATGGGCTTCGTCCTCCTTGTCCCGATCCTTGAAGCGTCCCCGCCGGGCGTTCTCCGGGATAAAGACCCGGGCCAGGATCAGCACCGCGATGAGGCTGATCATGGTGTAGAGCAGAGCCACATCCACCAGCCAGAGCTCCGATAGCAGGGCCGACAGCACCAGGATCATGCCGATGACCAGGGTGCCGATCATGTTGATGGAGAGCAGTCGGTCCGGCGCGCCGGGACCCCGGGCGGAGCGGAAAATCATCACCGCGATCAGCAGGGCAAGGACCAGCAGCGCGGCGGAATACAGGATCTCATAGGCCTGGTCGATCGTCATGTGGGAAACCTCCTGAGCAGTCGGATAAAGGAGCACGCCTCAATGCCCTCGGCGTACTCCGTACGCAGGGAATGGATCAGAAAGTGGTCGCCCTCCTGGAACACGGTGATGGTGCCGGGAGTCAGGGTGATGGAATTGGCCAGAAGCACGTTCTGCCAGTTCGTTTCCAGGCCGGAGTGAAACTCCACCAGCACCGGCTCCGGCTGTTTGGAGGGGGTCAGAGCCAGCCGGGCCACCGTGGCCGCGGCGACGGCCGTTTCCCGGACCAGATTCAGAAGGTACAGGAGAAAGCAGGGGAGGGCGCGCCAGAACAGGGCCTCCCGGCGGAGGCTCCAGCCCAGGGCAAAGACCAGGAACAGATACAGCACCAGGGAGATCCCGATACCAAACAACAGGATCTCCAGGGTGACCTTTCCGTTCAGCAGCAGCCACAGAATCAAAAACAGTACGGGCATAAGCGCTCCCCTCCAAAGTGACATGACCGGACTCACGGAGCCCGTGAACCCGGTCATGATGATAAATCGCTTTTGTTCGGTTCAGCCCATATGCAGGGCGGCGCAGGCGGCCAGGGACAGGAAGGACTGCTCCTTGGTGTCGGAGCGGGAGGTGATGGCGATGGGAATCTTGGCGCCCACGATCACGCCGCAGGAGGAGGCCTTGCCGTTCATCTGCAGGACCTTGATGAGCAGGTTGCCGGAGAGCAGATCGGGCACTACGATGCCGTCAAACTCGCCGCTGAGGGAGGAGGCGTCGTAGCCCTTGAGCCGGGCGGCCTCCTTGGAGACGATCAGGTCATAGGAGAGGGGACCCACCAGATTGCAGTTGGCGATGGGCTTCTCAGTGTGATCCCGGACGATGTTCTGGGCCTCGATGGTGTCGGGCATATGGAACGCGGGCTGCTCCGTCAGCGCCAGCAGGGCAATGTTGGGCTTCTCATAGCCCAGGGTGGTCAGAAGACCGGCCATATTCTGGATGACCTTCTTCCGGCGGTTCTGATCGGGCCGGACGCAGATGGTCACGTCGGACACGGACAGGACCCGATCGTAGTCCGGGAACTTCACCATGGTCACCTGGGTCAGCAGCTTGCTCTCCTCCACCAGATCGTTCTTCTTGTCCACGATGGGCAGCAGGAAGTCCCGGGTCTGGGTGTTGCCGCGCATCAGCACGTCGGCCTTGCCGGCGTGGATCATATCAATGGCGAACTGGACCACATTCTGGTCGTCGGCCACGGGGCAGACGGTATATTTCCGGGAGATGAGAGAAAGGTTCTTGAGCATGTCGGTGATGCGGCCCTCATTGCCTGCCAGATACAGCTCCACAAAGCCGGCGGCCTGGGCCTCAAAAGCGCCGCGCAGGATGTTCTCGCAGTCAGCGCCGGCAATGACCACCCGGACGGGCTTCTGGGCTTGCTTGGCCTTGTCGACAATAAAGTCAAAATTCTTCTTGTACATAGTACAGGCTCCTTCCCTTGTGCTTATTTTCCTGCGTATCATTATACCTTTATGTTTCCAGAATAGCAAGCTATTTTGACGGTTTCTTTTGAAAAATCTGTTGGAAGCGATTCCGTGCCGGATCGGCAGATACTTCTATTGACAACCCCGGCTGATTCCGTCATAATACAATTAAAGAAATGCGGAAGAACGGAGGGACCCCCTATGAAGAGATCGCGAGCCGCAAGATTTCTGGCCCTGACCCTGGCCTTGCTGCTGGTGCTGACCGCCATGCCCGAGCTTCGGGCCCAGGCCTGGGATGTGTCGGAGAGCCCCTATCATACAAGGTACAACGGAAATCCCTATTACATCATGGTCAACCGCCAGTGCAACACCGTCACGATCTATACCGTGGACAACGACGGCTACTACGCCGTGCCCTATAAGGCCATGATCTGCTCCACGGGCCGGAGCGGCCATCGCACGCCCCTGTTCGACACCACCCTGACGGGCTGGTACAAGCGCTGGTGCTATATGGTGGACGGCAGCTACGGCCAGTACGCCACCCAAATCGACGGAAACTATCTGTTCCACTCCGTCTGCTATACATCCAACCGGTCTGACCGGCTCATGAACTACGAATACAACGCCCTGGGGGACTACGCCTCCCTGGGCTGCGTCCGCCTCCAGGTGGCCGACGCCAAATGGATCTATGACAACTGCGGCGCCGGGACCCGGGTCACGGTCTACGACAGTCCCGATCCCGGTCCTCTGGGAAAGCCGTCCAAGAAGGTGGCCTCTCTGCCCGACGGAACGGGCTGGGAACCCACGGACCCTGCCGAGGGAAACCCCTGGAAGACGGTGACGCCTGCCATTTTCAGCAGCAGCAAGGGCATGGGCACCGTCTCCGGCGGCGGCGTCATTCTGGAAAACTACTGGGCCACGGTCACGGCCACACCTGCCGAAGGGTATCAATTTGACGGCTGGTACACCATCCAGGGCCAGCTTCTGAGCCGGGATCTGCAATACGGCTTCTCTGTGACGGACAATATCACTGTGGCCGCCAGGTTCCTGCCGTGCAATACGGTCACCGTCTCCGCTTCCCGGTCGGGCAGCGCCTCCGGCGGCGGCCGCTCCGCCACAGGGCAGACGGTGACCGTCACGGCCTCCGGAAAGAACGGCGCGGCCTTCCAGGGCTGGTATGACGTCTACGGCAACCTCTGCTCCGCGGAAACGGCCTATTCCTTCACGGTCAGCCGGGACCGGCAGCTCTACGCCCTCTTTGCAGGGGATAAATTCGTGGATATTCCCGCCGGAGCCTGGTATACGGACGTGACCATGGAGGCGGTGGACCGGGGACTCATCCAGGGCGTCACCGACGTGACCTTCTGCCCCGATCAGACCCTGTCCCGGGCCATGGCGGCGACCATGCTGGCCCGGCTCACCGGGGCCGACACCCAGGGCTACGATCCCACGCCCTTCCCGGATGTGAAGAAGGGCGGATGGTATGAGGACGCGGTGAACTGGGCCTACGCCAAAGGGATCGTCAACGGCCGGGAGGGCAATCAGTTCCTGCCGGAGGCCGATGTGACCCGGGCGGAGTTCTTCACCATGCTCTATCGTGCCCTCGGGGACGGCGGCGAATCGGACGCGGCGCTGCAGGCCGATCCGGAGCCTGCCGAAGATCCCGAGCCCGCACCGGAGCCCGACGAAGCTCCGGAGGACGCCGGGGAGCCTGCCGGAGATTTGGAGGAACCGGCGGAAGCCGCCCCCACTCCCACGTCGGAGCCTTCGGATGCGGAGCCGGAAGCGCCCGGGGAGGAGCCTGGGGAGCCCGTTGATGGGGAACAGCCCGCAGAGGAACCGGAGCCCCCGAGCGCGGAGCCGGACCCGATGCCCGAACCGGCCCCCGAACCGGAGCCAGAACCGGAGCCGCCCGCCCAGGAGCCGGACCCGGTGGCGCTGGCCTTCCCGGATCAGGCGGATATTCCCGGATACGCCAGAGCGGCGGTGACGGAGCTCTATGCCCTTGGCCTCGTCAACGGCTATGAGGACGGCTGCCTCTATCCCGGAAAGACCCTGGCCAGAAACGAAGCCACGGCCCTGCTGGTCCGAACGGCCAGATACCTGGAATCCTCTGAGCACGCAAGGACCGCTCTCTCCGCCCGGTACGGAAGTCCCCTCCTGGAAAAAGCCCTGTACCTGACCCGCAAATAAGATATTCCTGGGAAACGAGCCCAAGCGGCGGGAAAACCGCCGGTTATAAGCCATAGGAACGGCCTGCTTTGAGCTTTCTCGGAGCAGGCCGTTTTTTTGCTCCATCCACATCAAAATACAGATCCAGATTCCTGCGCAAACCCTCTTGTAAAGCATGAAAAATCATGCTATAATCCCGGTGACAAATTCCTGCGGGCTGCCGGACAGGCGCCTGCAGGTTCATGGTGTATTGCGTGCGCCGGAATCGCGGCCTCCATTGCAAATACACGAAATCAGCAAAGGAAGGGATTTATCAGTGAAGAATCAAAAAAGCCCCTGGATATCCATTATCGCCTGCCTGGTCGTTCAGCTGTGCGTGGGTATTCTCTATCTCTGGAGCGCATTCAAGAACAACATCATCGCGGCCTACGGCTGGGACACCACCTCGGCAAATCTGGTGTCCTCCTTTATGCTGTTCGCCTTCGTGTTCGGCAACCTGATCGGCGGCTTTATCAACGACAAAAAGGGACCGAAGGTCACCTGTGTCTCCGGCGTTATCCTGTTCTCTCTCGGCGTCATCCTGACGTCCTTTGTGAAGTCCGTGGCGCTGTTTGATTTTACCTACGCCATTATGGCGGGCCTGGGCTCCGGCTTTGCCTACGGCGCCTGCATCTCCTGCATTCAGAAGTGGCTGCCCCATAAGCGCGGCCTGGCTTCCGGTCTGGCCTGCTCCGCCTTCGGCCTGTCCACCGTCATCTTCACCCCTGTTTCCAAGGCGTTGATGAACGCCAACATGGACGCGAACGGCATCGTGAACTTCACTCCCGTGTTCCTGACGCTGGGCATCGTGTTTGCGGTTCTGGGCCTTGCGGCCTGCGTGTTCATCAACCTGCCCGGTGAGGAATACCTGAGGAGCCTGAATCTGCCCAAGGCGGCAGTCTCCGGCAGCGTCAACTTCACCCTGGGCCAGGCCATCAAAAAGCCCGCCTTCTGGGCCCTGTTCTTCTCCATCTTCTTTATCAACGGCACCTGGAACCTCTGCGTGCCCCTGATCGTGCCCCTGGGTCAGGTTCGGGGACTCACCGAGGCCATGGCCATTGCCTGCCTGTCCTTCACCGGCATCACCAACGCAGCAGGCCGTCTGATCATGGCCACCCTGTCGGACAAGATCGGCCGCTCCAACACCATGTACATCCTCTGCGGACTCACGCTGCTGGGCGCCGTGCTCATGACCTTCATCGGCGGCATGGGATACTTTGTCACCATCGCCATCATCGCCTTCGCCTACGGCGGACCCTCTGCGCTGAACGCGGCCCTCTGCACGGATATGTTCGGGCCGAAAAACTCCGGCACCAACTACGGTGTGGCCATGCTGGCTTTGGGCTTCAGCTCCATCTTCTTCAACCTGATCTCCGGCAAGGTGCTCAACGCCTCTGTGGACGTGGCCGCCGGCTCCGCCGTTGGCATTGCCCCCACCTTTATCATGGGCGCCGTGACTGCGGTGATTCCCGTGTTCCTGATGTTCTACATCAATCACTATCTCAAGACAAGATCCGAGCAGTAACCCTGATTCATTGGCTTTCCGCTCGATCACCCGGCATGGAAAGGAGGGGACAGGGTGAAGCGCAGGCAGGCGGACCCGAAGGTCGGGGACCGGCTCAGAGAGGCGCGCAGAGCGCTGGGGCTGACCCAACGCCAGTTCGCCTCCGCTCTGTCCTATTCCACAGTCATGATCGGCTATATGGAGACAAGGCGCCGGCAGCCTACCGACGCCTTTCTCCATCAGGTGGCCGATACCTTCCAGATCCGCTTTGAGTGGCTGGCGCATGGAAAGGGGAATATGGGCGGACCGGGAATGACCGTTCAAGCCACGGAAAAGGACCAACTGGCAGACCGGGTCAGAGCTGTCCGTTTGAAGTTCGGTTTGTCTCAGGGCCAGTTTGCTGCAGTCCTGCAATGCTCCGCCGCCCATATCAGCGGTCTGGAGTCCAAGCGGCACAGACCCTCCGAGGCGTTTCTGAAGCGCATTGCCGAGACGTTCCGCGTCAGCTATGAATGGCTGACCACCGGCTCCGGAGACATGGGCGGGGAATGGTCGGAGGAAGACGCCTTGTTTCCCGGCGATCGGATCAAGCAGATCCGCTCCCGCTGGTGCCTGTCCCAGGAGGCCTTTGCCGGGACCATCGGCGCCACCCGTCTCACGGTAAAATACATTGAAAACGGTCAGAAGCAATTGTCCGAGGATATGCTGGAGACCATCAGCGAAATCTATGGGGTGTCGCCCCAATGGCTGCAAACCGGCGAGGGGCCCATGATCGCCGAAGAACCGGTTCGCGTCAGACTGAAATAAGACAAAACGATCCCGGCAGGAATTTGCGTTTCCTGCCGGGATCTTTCTGTTCAGATTACGGGATCAGCGAGGGGCCTTGATGGCAGCCTGAGCGGCGGCCAGCCGGGCGATGGGCACCCGGAAGGGAGAGCAGGAGACGTAATCCAGACCTGTCTTGTGGAAGAACTCCACGGAGGAGGGGTCGCCGCCGTGCTCGCCGCAGATGCCCAGCTTCAGGTCGGGGCGGGTGCTGCGGCCCAGCTTTGCGGCCATATCCACCAGCTTGCCCACGCCGGTCTGATCCAGCTTGGCGAAGGGATCGAACTCATAGATCTTGGTTTCGTAGTAGCTGCCCAGGAACTTGCCCGCGTCGTCACGGGAGAAGCCGAAGGTCATCTGGGTCAGGTCGTTGGTGCCGAAGGAGAAGAACTCCGCCTCCTTGGCGATCTCGTCGGCGGTGAGGGCCGCTCTGGGGATCTCGATCATGGTGCCAACCTTGTAGACGACCTTCACGTCGCTGGCGGCAATGACCTCATCGGCGGTGGCAACCACCACGTCCTTGACATACTTGAGCTCCTTGACCTCACCCACCAGGGGGATCATGATCTCAGGAACGACTTCCCAGTCGGGATGACGCTTCTGGACGTTGATGCCCGCCTGGATCACGGCACGGGTCTGCATGGCGGCGATCTCCGGATAGGTGACGGCCAGACGGCAGCCGCGATGGCCCATCATGGGGTTGGCCTCGTGGAGGCTCACAATGACCTCGTTCAGCCGCTCCACGCTGACGCCCATATCGGCGGCCAGCGCCTTGATGTCCTCGGGGTCCGTGGGCAGGAACTCATGGAGCGGGGGATCCAGGAAACGGACGGTTACGGGATAGCCGTGCATGGCCTCCAGAATGGCCTCAAAGTCGCTCCGCTGCATGGGCTCGATCTTGCTGAGGGCCTTTTCCCGCTGCTCCTTGGTCTCGGAGATGATCATCTCCCGGAAGGCGCCGATACGGTCACCGAAGAACATGTGCTCCGTGCGGCACAGGCCGATGCCCTGGGCGCCGAACTTGTAGGCGTTCTCCGCGTCCGTGGGGGTCTCGGCGTTGGCCCGGACCCGGAGCTGCCGGAACTGGTCGGCCCAGCCCATGACCCGGGCGAACTCGCCGCCGATGGAGGCTTCCACCGTGGGGATGATGCCCTCGTAGATGGAGCCGGTGGAGCCGTCGATGGAGAGGGTGTCGCCCTCATGGAAGGTCTTGCCGGCCAGGGTGAACTTCTTGTGCTCCTCATCCATATCGATGTCGGAGCAGCCGGAGACGCAGCAGGTGCCCATGCCACGGGCCACAACGGCGGCGTGGGAGGTCATGCCGCCGCGCACGGTCAGGATGCCCTCGGCGGCCTTCATGCCCTCGATGTCCTCGGGAGAGGTCTCCAGCCGGACCAGGACCACCTTCTTGCCGGACTCGGCCCAGACCTTGGCGTCCTCGGCGGTGAACACGATCTGTCCCGCGGCGGCGCCGGGGGAGGCGGCCAGAGCCTTGCCGATGGGCTCGGTCTTGGCGAGGACCTCGGGATCAAACTGGGGATGGAGCAGAGCGTCCAGGCTCTTGGCGTCGATCATGGCCACGGCCTGCTTCTCGTCGATCATGCCCTCGTCCACCAGGTCGCAGGCGATTTTCAGGGCGGCGGCGGCGGTGCGCTTGCCGTTCCGGCACTGGAGCATGTAGAGCTTGCCGTGCTCCACGGTGAACTCCATGTCCTGCATGTCGTGGTAGTGGCTCTCCAGAATGTCGCAAACCTTGACGAACTCGCCGTAGGCCTCGGGGAACTTCTCGGCCATCTCGGAGATGGGCATGGGGGTCCGCACGCCGGCCACCACGTCCTCGCCCTGGGCGTTGGTCAGGAACTCGCCGAAGAGGGTCTTTTCGCCGGTGCCCGGGTTCCGGGTGAAGGCCACGCCGGTGCCGCAGTCGTCGCCCATGTTGCCGAAGGCCATGGACTGGACGTTGACGGCGGTGCCCCAGGAATAGGGGATGTCGTTGTCCCGGCGGTAGACGTTGGCTCTGGGGTTGTCCCAGGAACGGAACACGGCCTTGATGGCGCCCTGAAGCTGATCAATGGGATCGGAGGGGAAGTCCTGGCCCAGCTTGGCCTTGTATTCCTCCTTGAACTGGAAGGCCAGCTCCTTGAGGTCCTCGGCAGTAAGCTCCACGTCCTGGGTGACGCCGCGATCCGCCTTCATCCTGTCGATGAGCTGCTCGAAATACTTCTTGCCCACCTCCATAACCACGTCGGAATACATCTGAATAAAACGGCGGTAGCAGTCCCAGGCCCAGCGGGGATTCCCGGACTTCTCGGCCAGGGTGTTCACCACGGTCTCGTTGAGGCCCAGGTTTAGAATGGTGTCCATCATGCCGGGCATGGAGGCCCGGGCGCCGGAGCGGACGGAGACCAGCAGGGGATTCTCTGCGTCGCCGAATTTCTTGCCGGTGATCTCCTCCATCCTGGCCACGTACTCCATGATCTCCGCCATGATCTCGTCGTTGATCTGACGGCCGTCCTCATAGTACTGGGTGCAGGCCTCGGTGGTGATGGTGAAGCCCTGGGGAACGGGGAGACCGATGTTGGTCATCTCTGCCAGATTAGCGCCCTTGCCGCCCAGGAGCTCACGCATGGTGGCGTTGCCCTCGGTGAACAGGTAGACGTACTTTTTCGCCATAAAAATGTCCTCCTTCAGTTTTCAGAACGCTGCCCCAGTGCAGGAGGCAACTCATTCCACTTGTTACATACGTTTCAATTGCGGGGCTATCATAGCACGGGAAGGATTTTCTGTCAATCTCCCAGGCCATTTATTTTGCGCGAATTTCTCCGAAATATCAGGGAGAAAACGCATAAATCAAAAGCGCCGGCTTCTTGCGAACAAAGTCGGGATCTGCTATAATGACGATGCTTTGGAAGGAGGATCCCCGTGAAAAAAGCCTGTATTTTTGACCTGGACGGCACCCTGACCCAGACCCTTGCCTCCATCGCCCGTCCCACCAATCTGACCCTCAGGCATTTCGGCCTGCCGGAAATGCCCGTGGAAAACTTCCGCTACTACGCCGGGGACGGCATCGACAACACCCTGCGCCGGGCTCTCCGGGACGCGGGAGATCCGGAGGGGCGGTTTTTCGCCGAGGGGATCGAAATGTGCCGGCGGTGGTACCGTGAGGACCCGCTCTTTGAGGTCAGGCCCTATCCCCGCATCACGGAGCTGCTGTCCCGGCTGCGTGAGAAGGGCGTCCTTTTGGCTGTGTGCTCCAACAAGCCCCATGAGAACGCGGTTCCCGTGGTAGAGACCATCTTTGGCCCCGGCGTCTTTGCCGCCATCCAGGGACAGACAGAGCGGGTCCCCATGAAGCCGGACCCCACGGGCGTCCTGCGCATTCTGGAAGCCCTGGGGGTATCCAGGGATGAATGCCTCTACGTGGGGGACACGAATACGGATATGCAAACGGGGAAAAACGCCGGGGTGTTCACCGTGGGCGTCACCTGGGGCTTCCGGGACCGGCAGGAGCTGGAGGCAGGGAACGCTGACCGGATCATCGACGACCCTCTGGAGCTGCCGGACCTCTTATAAATGGCGCTGCTGCAAGGGATGGTATTTGAAAATTAGTATTAACGACGTTATAATTCCATGCGGCCTGGTATCTGTTCAGTCGCTGTCATTCTGAGGAACAAAGTGACGAAGAATCTTGGCATTATTCACGATTTCAGGTAAAAGATCCTTCGCTTACGCTCAGGTTCCATGCGGCCTATCATAATCATACGAAACACGGAATAATTCAGCCGCTTTCCGCATAGCTTGTACTACTTGGAGCAAGGAGGACAAGACTATGCGGAGAGCGGTTGTTTCGCTGCTTGTGGCACTGAGCCTGTTGACCCCCTGTCTGGCGGCGCCGGAGGTGGCGGCGCCCTCCTGTCTTCTGATGGACAGGGCCACGGGGACGGTGCTGTACGAAAAGGACGCCGACCGGCGGCTGGCGCCGGCCAGCGTCACGAAAATCATGACCCTGCTGCTGGTCATGGAAGCCATCGATTCCGGCCAACTCACCTGGGACGAGACCGTCATGGCCTCGGCCAATGCGGCGGGAAAAGGCGGCAGCCAGGTCTATCTGGCGGAGAACGAGCACATGACCGTCCGGGACATGGTCAAGTGCGTGGTGGTGGCCTCGGCCAATGACTGTGCCGCAGCCCTGGCGGAGCGGGTGGCCGGCAGCGAGAGCGCTTTTGTGGACCGGATGAACGACAAGGCCGCGGAGCTGGGCATGGTGAACACCCACTTTGAAAACTGCACGGGCCTGGACGACGAGGCCCCGGCGGACCGGCACTACACCACCTCCCGGGATATCGCCATCATGTCCCGAGCGCTTCTGGCCCACGACGGGATCCGGGAGTTCACCACCATCTGGATGGACACCATCCGGAACGGCACCTTCGGCCTGACCAACACCAACAAGCTGGTGCGCTTTTATCCCGACGCCACAGGTCTGAAAACGGGCTTTACCCAGGCTGCGGGCTACTGCATGAGCGCCACGGCGGAGCGAGACGGCATGGAGCTCATTGCCGCGGTCATGCACTGCGGCAGCAGCACCGAGCGCTTCAATTCCGCCCGGGAGCTGCTGGAATACGGCTTTGCCAACTACACCCTGGTGGACCCGGCGGCCGATGTGGTGCTGGAGCCTGTGACTGTGGAGCTGGGAACGGCGGAAACGGTACAGGCCGTACCCCGGGATTCGGAGCCTGTGCTGCTGGAAAAGACGGCGGCGGCAGGCTGTGAAAGGGAAATCTCTCTCCCGTCCCAGGTGGAGGCGCCCGTGGAGGCGGGCCAGGTCCTGGGGACCCTGACCCTCCGGCAGGGCGACACGATTCTGGCGGAGGTGCCCCTGGTGGCGGAGACCGGCGTGGAGCGGCTGGGCTTCGGGGCGCGGATGGTCCGGTTCCTCCGCTATCTGTGGATGGCGGAATAGAAGACATCTGTGCGGAATCGCGGTTTTCCCCATTGCTTTTTCCACGGAAACTCTGTAAAATACACCATAGATGGGATCGAACCGATCCAATAACGGAAGGGAAGCGAGTACAATATGATCAAGACAGAGATATCCAATATCTGGGGCGCCATTGATTTCTCCGCCCTCATGGCCGCGGAGGAACGCCTCGGCCAGGCCCATGCGATGCTGGCGGAGGGAAAAGGACCCGGGAACGACTTCCTGGGCTGGTATCACCTTCCCTCCGGCACCACGGAAGCAGAGCTGGACGCCATTTCCGCTGCCGCCCGGAAGATCCGCATGGATTCCCAGGCCCTGGTGGTGGTGGGCATTGGCGGAAGCTATCTGGGAGCCAGAGCCGCCATTGAGTATATGAACGGCGTGCTCCACAATGAATCGGACCCTGTGAAGATCTATTTTGCCGGCAATCACCTGTCCACCCGGGCCCTGCATGAGCTTCTGGATCGTCTGGAGCACGTGGACTTCTCCATCAACATCGTCTCCAAATCCGGCTCCACCATGGAGACCGCCGTGGCCGCCCGGATGCTGCGGCAGCTTCTGGTCCGCCGCTACGGCATGGACAAGGCCAGAGAGCGGATCTATGTGACCACGGATCCGGAAAACGGCAAGCTGCGGAAGCAGACGAAGGAGGAGGGCTACGAGAGCTTCCCCATTCCCTCCAACGTGGGCGGCCGGTACAGCGTGCTCACGGCCTGCGGCCTCCTGCCCATGGCCGTGGCGGGCATCGACATCCGCGCGGTCATGGCCGGAGCCAGGCAGGCGGAAGCGGATCTGGACGTCCGGAGCATGGAGAACCCGGCCTGGCTCTATGCCGCCGCCCGGAATGCGCTCTATGAGCACGGGAAAAAGATCGAGCTGTTCTGCTCCTACGAGCCCTGCTTCGAGTATGTGGGCCGCTGGTGGCAGCAGCTCTTCGGCGAGAGCGAGGGCAAGGACGGAAAGGGCATCTTCCCCACCTGCCTCCAGTTTACAACGGATCTTCACTCCATGGGCCAGTTGATCCAGCAGGGAGAGCGGACCATGTTTGAGACGGTGGTGCGGTTTGCCCCGGCCTCCAGGAACCTGAACATCGACATGGATTGGAAGGATCTGGACGAGCTGAACTACCTGGTGAACAAGCCCGTAACCTATGTGGAGGAGAACGCCATTGAGGGCGTGATCCAGGCCCACGTGGACGGCGGCGTTCCGGTGATCGTCCTGGAGTGCGGCGAAATGAACGCCAGGACCCTGGGCTATCTCTTCTATTTCTTCCAGCTCTCCTGCGGCATCTCCGCCTATATGCTGGGGGTCAACCCCTTCAATCAGCCCGGTGTGGAGGCCTACAAGAAGAACATGATGACGAACCTTGGACGGGGATAAACAGAAAAAACACGTGCCGCCCGGCTTTTTCATAGCCGGGCGGCATTCGTTTCGGTTATCGGGTCTGTCCCGTTCCGTGGATGACGTATTTATAGGTGCACAGCTCCTCCAGCCCCATGGGGCCTCTGGCGTGGAGCTTCTGGGTGGAGATGCCCATCTCACAGCCAAGACCGAATTCGCCGCCGTCGGTGAATCGGGTGGAGGCGTTGACGTATACGGCGGCGGAATCCACGCAGGCGGTGAACAGGTCTGCGGCCTCCCGGTCCTCGGTGACGATGCAGTCGGAGTGGCCGGTGTGGTGCTCGGAGATGTGGCCGATGGCCTCGGTCACGTCCTCCACCAGCTTCACTGCCAGAATGTAGTCCAGGAACTCCGTGTCGAAGTCCCGGTCCCCGGCGGGAACCGCCTGCAAAATGGCGTTGGCCGGTCCGGCGGCCCGGAGCTCCACCGGGGGAAGTCCGGCGGCGGTCCGGCGATCTGTGAGCCGGTCCTTGAGCTTCGGCAGGAATTCCGCGGCAATATCCTGGTGGACCAGCAGCACCTCCTCGGCGTTGCAGACCGAAGGCCGGCTGGTCTTGGCGTTTTCGATGATATTGAGGGCCATGTCCTGATTGGCGGATTTGTCCACGTACACATGGCAGATGCCGGTGCCCGTCTGGATGCAGGGGACCCTGGCCTGCTCCGTGACGGCCCGGATCAGCCCGGCGCCGCCTCTGGGAATCAGCAGATCCACCAGACCGACAGCCTCCATAAGCTCCGCGGCGCTCCTCCGGCTGGTGTCCTCCACCAGATTGACCAGGGTATCGGGAAGTCCCGCGTCCCCAAGTCCCAGGCGGAGGGCCGAGACGATGGCGGCGGCGGAGCGGTAGGCCTCCTTGCCGCCCCGGAGGACGCAGACGTTGCCGCTTTTCAGGGCCAGAGCCGCCGCGTCGGAGGTTACGTTGGGCCGGGACTCATAGATGATGGCCACCACGCCCATGGGCACGGCGGTCTTTTCGATGACCAGCCCGTTGGGCCGCTCCACCCGGCGCAGGACCTTTCCCACCGGGTCCTCCAAGGCCGCCACCTGCCGGACGCCCTCGGCCATGTCGGCGATCCGGCCAGGGGACAGGGCCAGCCGGTCCAGCATCACGTCGGAGATGCGGCCTTTGGCGGCCTCCAGATCGGCCTTGTTGGCCTCCAGAATGGCGCCCTGCTCGGAAACCAGCCGGTCCGCCATGGCAAGGAGCGCCTTGTTTTTTAAACCTGTGTCCGCCCGGGCCAGGGCGGGAACGGAACGCTTTGCCTGGGTCAGAAGCTCCAATGTGGTCATGTGGTCTTCTCCTTTCTCAAAAAGCGGGTGCCGATGGTGTCCCCGTCCAGTATGCCGTAGAGGGCGTCGGGATGCTTCCCGTTGGCGATGATCATGTCGCAGCCCTGGGCCGTGGCGATCTCCGCGGCCTTGAGCTTGGTGGTCATGCCGCCGGAGCCCAGAGCGGAGCCTGCCCCATCGGCCAGAGCCCAGATTTCCGGCGTCAGCTCGGGGACCAGCTCCACCAGCGTGGCGGTGGGGTCCTTCCGGGGATCGGCGGTGTAGAGCCCGTTGATGTCGCTGAGCAGCACCAGCAGCTCCGCGTCCACCAGCCCTGCCACAATGGCGGAGAGGGAGTCGTTTTCCCCGATGGTGGTATTGACGCCGATCTCGTCGGTGGACACCGCGTCGTTTTCGTTGATGATGGGCAGAACGCCAAGCTCCAGGAGCCGGGTCAGGGTGGTGCGGAGATTGGCCCGGCGGTGGGGGTCCTGCACGTCCCCGGCGGTGAGCAGCACCTGGGCCACGTTATGATTGAACTCTCCGAAGAGCTTATCATAGATGTACATCAGTTCGCACTGACCCACGGCGGCAGCCGCCTGCTTCGTGGCCATGTCCGAGGGACGGCCGGACAGCCCCAGCTTTCCCACGCCCATGCCGATGGCCCCCGAGGACACCAGCAGCAGCTCGTTTCCGGCATTTTTCAGGTCGCTTAATACCTTGCAGAGGTGCTCCACCTGCCGGATGTTCAAATGGCCCGAGGAGTGGGTCAGGGTGGAGGTGCCAACCTTGATACAGATTCGCATATCAATTCTCTCCGATCCTCGCCCGGAGGCGAATAATGATAATCGTTACATCATTATACATAAGCGTGGAAGGATGTGCAAGGGAGAACGGCGCGAAAAATACGAAAATGCCACGGACGGGGGACCAATCCCATCCGCGACACCTTCGCATAAAAAGAGAGAGAAAATGAAGGCAATTCGGGGTTCACCCGATTACCACCTTGATTGTATGAATTGGATTTGTGGTTTTCTTGTGGAAACTGTGACGAAATTATGAATTCTTGAAGGCGAAACGTAACTGCTCCCGTCGCTTGTGTCATCCTGCGCGTAAGCGAAGGATCTTGAAATCGTGAATCACGCCGGGATTCCACTTCGTTCCTCAGAATGACAGCGACAGAACAGATACGGCGAAACATCTCTTTTTGGCTGAGCGGAAAAAAAGAACGACAATCTGCGCGGTTTTTGGAAATACTCCTTGACTTTTTTGATAAGACGTGTTAATGTGTTAATGCTTTACATGGTAAAAGTAAAAACAAATGCAGGCGCGTCCCACCGGGGTCCGCCGGAAATGAGGCGATCATTATGGTTATAAAAGTGATCCTGCTCCTGGTATTCTTCGGCGTCATGCTGGGAATCGGCTTCTACTGCCGGATCCACGCCACCGACGTCAACGGCTTTGTGCTGGGCGGCCGGTCCGTGGGACCCTGGCTCACCGCCTTCGCCTACGGCACCTCCTACTTCTCCGCCGTGGTATTCGTAGGCTACGCCGGACAGTTCGGCTGGAAGTACGGAATTGCCGCCACATGGGCAGGCATCGGAAACGCCATAATCGGCTCCCTCCTGGCCTGGGTGATTCTGGGCCGTCGGACCCGGATCATGACCCAGCACCTGAACTCGGCCACCATGCCCCAGTTCTTCGGCCAGCGGTTCAACTCCACGCCTCTGAAGATCGGCGCCTCCATCATCGTGTTCATCTTCCTGATCCCCTACACCGCCTCGCTGTACAACGGCCTTTCCCGGCTCTTCGGCATGGCCTTCAACATCGACTATTCCGTCTGCGTCATCGTCATGGCGGTCCTCACCGGAATCTACGTGATTGCCGGCGGCTACATGGCCACGGCCATTAACGATTTTATCCAGGGCATCATCATGATCATCGGCATTGTGGCCGTGATCGCGGCGGTGCTGAGTTCCAAGGGCGGCTTTATGGAGGCCCTGAACGGTCTGGCCCAGGTCACCGATGAGTCCGTTTCCACCACCCCCGGCATTTTCAACTCCTTCTTCGGGCCGGACCCCCTGAATCTGCTCTTCGTGGTGATCCTCACCAGCCTCGGCACCTGGGGCCTTCCTCAGATGGTCCAGAAATTCTACGCCATCAAGGATGAGGGCGCCATCCACAAGGGCACCGTCATCTCCACGATCTTTGCCCTGATCGTAGCCGGTGGCTGCTATTTCCTGGGCGGCTTCGGCCGGCTCTTCTCCGATCAGATCGACATTGCCGCCAACGGCTATGACTCCGTGGTGCCCACCATGCTCTCCGGGCTTCCCGACATCCTCATCGCCGTGGTGGTGATCCTGGTGCTCTCTGCCTCCATGTCCACCCTGTCCTCCCTGGTGCTGACCTCCAGCTCCACCTTGACCCTGGACCTGCTCAAGGGCCACGTCATCAAGGACATGGACGAGAAGCGGCAGCTCCTCATCATCCGGGCGCTGATCGTGGTGTTTATCCTGATCTCCGTAATCCTGGCTTTGATCCAGTACAAGTCCAACGTGACATTCATCGCCCAGCTTATGGGCGTGAGCTGGGGCGCTTTGGCCGGCGCCTTCCTGGCACCCTTCCTGTACAGCCTGTACTGGAAGAAAACCACCAAGGCCTCCTGCTGGGTGTGCTTCATTTTCGGCAGCGTGCTGATGATCCTCAACGTGGTGGCCCGGAGCGCTTTCCCTGCGGTGATCCAGTCTCCCATCAACTGCGGCGCGGTGGCCATGCTGGCGGGAATGATCCTGGTGCCGGTGGTGAGCCTCCTGACGCCCAAGCCGGACAGCAAATTGGTGGAGGATGCCTTCGCCTGCTACCTGAAGACCACGGAGGTCCCCCAGAAGACGGCTCTGGGCAAGTGATTTTCATATCCATCCATGCGGTGCGCTTCCAAGGGAGGCGCACCGTTTTCCTGTCCGGGGATTGCAGGAAACCGTCGACATTCCATGAAAAAGATGGTATGATGCAGAAATAAAGGGGGGAGATGCCATGCGGCTCCTGGGCCGGTTTTCTATAGGGTTTGCCGCAGCCGCGGCGTTGACCCTCCTGCTCCTGCCCAGGTGGGCGGCGCTGGGGGCGGGCGTTATATTGCTGGGTTTCTCCCTGTTCCTCTGCCGCCATGGGAAAAGGACAGGGCCGATCCTCCTGGGCTTGGGGATCGGGCTGCTCTGGACAATCGGGTATCTGACTCTGGTGGAGGACCGGAAGCTGGCGCCCGCAGAGGAGCCGGTGAAGGTAACCTGCACAGCCCTGGATTACAGCACGGAAAGCGCCTATCAGCTCCGGGTTCCGGCCAAAATCACCGATGGAGTCCGGTCCGCGAAGGCCATGGTCTATCTTCGGTATGAGCCGGGTCTGGAGCCGGGAGACGTCTTTACCCTGTCCGCTGTGCTCAGGGCACCGGAGGAATCGGGAGGCGCCGATCGGGCGGAGGGTTACAGCCTCGTGGCCTACGGGAAAGAGCTGATCGACCTGGAAAAAGGGGAGGCATTCACGCTCCGGTATCTTCCCCGGCGGATTGCCCGCGGATTGGAGCGATCCCTTGAAAAGAGCGTGCCTCAAGACGCCCTGGGCTATGCCATGGCCCTGACCACCGGGAACCGGACCAGGCTCACCACCCTGGAAAAGCGGGAGCTCCAGACCGCCGGAATCTATCATGCCATGGCCCTTTCCGGCATGCACCTGGCCATCCTCATGGGCATGGTTTCCGTCCTGACGAAGAAGCGGCGCCGGCTGGCAGCCGTCGGCGTGCCCCTGATTTTTGTGTTTGCCGTAATCACCGGCGGCAGCACCTCCATTCTTCGGGCCGCTGTCATGCAGATCCTGATCCTGCTGGCGCCCCTGGCAAAGCGGGAGGAGGACGCGCCCACCTCCCTTGGCGCGGCGGCCATTCTGCTGATTCTGCAAAATCCCTGGTGCATCCTGGGCTGGGGGACCCAGCTCAGCTTCGGGTCCATGGCGGGAATCCTGCTGCTGGGCGACCGGCTCTACGGGACCCTCTGGGGAGACCGGGAATACGGAAAGAAATGGCCCGTTCCGATCCGGAAGGTTTGGAGTGCCGGTGTAGCCTCCATATCCGCCACCCTGGCTGCCTCCGCCGGGACTATGCCCCTGATGATGGCCTATTTTGGAAGGATCTCCCTCGTTTCGCCCCTGGCGAACCTGCTGACGGGGTGGGCTGTGGCCTGGTGCTTCCGGGGGAGCCTGATCACATCCCTGGCGGGCCTGATCTCAGGCCCCGTAAGTTCGTGGCTTGGGTGGTGTCTGGCCTGGCCCATCCGCTATGTCCGGCTGATCGCCCATGTTCTGGCGGGCATACCCTTCGCCGCCCTGGGAACGCAGGCGCTGTACGGACCTGCCTGGGTGATCTCCGTCTACGGACTGGCCGCCGCGGCGTGGCTGCTTCCCGGAAAACGCAGATTGGTCATGCCTGTATGCTGCGCGCTAACGGGGCTGGCGGCCTGTCTGCTGTTCACGCTGTGGGAGTCGTCAACGCCAAAATTCACCGCCCTGGATGTGGGACAGGGACAGTGCCTTATCTGGACAGGAGGCGGGGAGACGGTGATGGTGGACTGCGGCGGAACCCTGGGAGAGGCGGTGGGTGACCAGGCGGCGGACCACCTGCTGGGGATGGGCATTGACCGGGTGGACGTACTGATCCTGACCCACTTTGACCAGGACCACGTGGGCGGCGTACCGGAGCTGATGGAGCGGGTCTCCGTCACCGGGCTGGTGATTCCGGACGTCGAACCCCGGGACGACAGAAGGCTTCTTCTGGAGCAGGCGGCGGCGGAAAAGGGTGCGGAGGTCACCTGCGTCAGCGGCACCCTGCATCTCACAGGAAAAGCAGGGGAGATTCAGATCTTCCCGCCAATCTCGGCAGGGAGGACCAACGACGGTCTGAGCCTGCTGGCGGATCTGGGCGGCCTTCGGGTCCTGGTGACGGGAGACCTGGAGGGCAGCCTGGAACAAGCTCTGCTGGACCGGGAGACGCTGCCAAAGGCAGACGTCCTGGTGGCAGGCCACCATGGCGACAGGGAATCCACCTCCCGGCGGCTCCTGGAGACCGTGGACCCCAGCGCCGTGGTGATCTCCGTGGGACGAAACAACTATGGTCATCCGGCGCCCGAGACCCTGGAACGGATCCAAGCAAGCGGCGCGCAGATCTTCCGCACGGACCTCAACGGCAATATCACGTTTCGACCGGGAAGAACCGAAAAAACAGATCACGCGGCATAAAAAGTCCCCATCGGCAGCCTGTGTCGATGGGGATCATTTGCATGGGATCATGCCTCCGTGAGGCTGTGGGCCCGCTCATATTTGCTCCGGGACTCGGGAACCAGGCCGTAATCCGCCTCCAGCTGGGCGCAGAGGGGCGGCAGGCTGGCCGCGTCGCCGTAGAGCAGCTCCAGTTCCAGCTCGCAAATGGTCATTTTGCTTTCACCGGAGAAGAGAATGCCGTAATCTCCGGCCATCTCCAGCCGAACGCCCCCGTCCATATAGAGACAGACGGAGTGCCGCTCAAAATCCGCACCGCAGGTTTCGATCAGGTCCTTGCCCTTGAGCATGGATTTCAGGCCTCTGGGCGCGCCCTGGTCGATGAGAATGGGAATGGCGTCCTGGACGTTGTCCACCTCGCATTGCCATTCGTTTCTGGTAAAAAACCCGGTCTCGTCGGTTCGGTTGGCCGTTTTGAAGGCGGCCACCCGATGCCCGCCCTCGTCCCGGAGCCGAAGGGTCCATTTCTGCCGGTGGAGGCTGCCGTCGGGGGTGTCGTAGTAGGTGGACCGCATACGGCGGACCTGAATATCATCCTTTGCGTACTGCATCAGCTCCGGGTCGGAGAGCACCCAGTTCAGCGTTTCCAGATCGGGAACACTGAGCTTCATTTCGATCTCAGTTGCCATATCATCGCCTCCGCATTGTTTCTCAGCTTATTCTATCGGTATTTTCCCATAATAGCAAGCACTTTTTCCCGGTTTCCCGAACCGTTTCCCGACGGCTTTTGACTCCGCCTTCTGATACCATGGGGAAAAAGGCAGGAGGAGACGGTAGGCATGAAGGAAAAACTCAAAAACGGCCAACTGCTGCGGAAGTGGTTCGATACCCAGTCGCCTCTGGTGATCACCAGACCGGCCCTGCGGGAGACCCTGCGATGCGGCGCCTGCCTCCTGGGCGGGCTTTTGCTCTCTCACGGAACCATGGCCGGGCTGCCCGTCCCCTTCGCCCTGTCTCTGCTGGCGGTCCTGGGCGGCGGGCTCCAGGGGCTGAGCTGTCTGGTGGGGGCCGGGGCGGGCTTCCTGCTCTTCCAGCCCTTTTCCCAGGGGCTGGAGCTTCTGAGCGCCGCCATCCTGATCTTTGTGTGCACCTACATATTCGGCTCTCTCTGGGTGACCCGCCGGATCTGGTTTCCCTGCGTCGTGGCGGGACTTATGACCCTGCTGGTCGGCGGGATCTTCCTGCTGAGCCAGCCCGTGACCCTGGAAAACGCCCTGGGATTTGGTCGGACGGTGCTGCTGGCGGGCTGTATGCCTGCGGCCTACGACTGCCTGCTGAAGGGGCGCTGGCGGTCCCTTGGAGGATTGATTGCCTCCGTCAGCTTCCTGTCCGCCGCTGCCGCAATCCCACTGCCTCTTGGAATGGGACTTGGCTGTGTCGGCGGCGTGGCTTTTACCGGAGCGGCGATCCGCCGGGAGGACGTGACCGGAGCGGCCGCCGCGGCCTTGGGCGCGGGACTGGCCCTGGACGCTTCCCTGGGAGGGGGCTTCTGGACGGTGGTGCTGGGCTGCGGCGGGCTGTTCGGGGCCGCGGTCCGCATTCGGGGCCTGCGGATCGCCGTGTTTCTCGCCGCCATGGCCGCCGCCATGCTCTTTCTGGGCCAATCCACAGTTACCCTCTGGGGGACACTGCTCCTTGGGACCCTGTTCAGCCTGCCTGTTCCGGCAGAGGGGCTGTACGGACAGGAAAACAGCCAGTGGGCCAGACGGGCGTCCCTGGCGGAGGAGCGCCTCCGGAGCGGTCAAAGCGTCCTTCGGCGGCTCTACGACGCCGTGGGAACAGACCCGGATTCCCGGGAGGATCGGGTTGTGAATCAAATCTTTGACCGGGCGGCGGCCAGGGTGTGCCGGCGCTGCGCCAAGCGGCAGGACTGCTGGGAAGAGGCGGCCACGGAAAACTACCGACTCCTCCGGCCGGCCCTGTCGGCCATGCTGGATCGGGGCGCCGCCTCGGAATCGGATTTCCCCGAGGAATTCGACTGCCTACATCGGGAGGCCCTGGCGGAGGCGGTGGGCGAGGGCCTGGCGGGGGCGGCGGTACTCAATCGGGCGGAGGCCCGCCGGGGCGAGGAACGGGTCCTGGTGAGCCGGTTCCTGCTCCACCTTTCCGCCCTGCTGGAGAAAAACGCGAAGCTCCTGCGGTCGGGTCCGGCGGAACCCCGGGAGGCCTACGCCCTCCGGCTGGGGGTGGCGGCAAGGGGACGCGGGGGCGCAAAGAGCAGCGGAGACCGGGGCGTCAGCTTTCGCACGGAGGAGGGCCTTGTGTACGTGGTGCTCTGCGACGGCGCGGGCACGGGAGACCCTGCCTCCGCCGAGAGCCTGCTGGCGGTGGATGCTCTGACGGACATGATCCGGGCGGGCATGCCTCCCGGAAACGCTATGGAGCTGCTCAACGGCATGTATGTCCTCCGGGAGGAGGTGGGCTTTGCCACCATGGACGTGCTGGAGCTGTCCCTGGAGACGGGGCGCGGAACCCTCTATAAGTGGGGCGCGGCCCCCAGCTTTCTCTTGTCCGGCGGCCGGGTCCGGCGGCTGGGGACGCCTGCGCCGCCCCCGGGGCTGTCGGGAGAATACCGGCCCCAGCGTTTTTCCCTGGAGCTCTGGAACGGAGACGTCCTGGTGCTGGTCACAGACGGGGTGGACGGGGAGATGGCGGAGCGTCTCCTCCGGTCCGTCCAGGGGGACAATGTGAAGGCGCTGGCCGCCGACCTCATCGACCGCAGCGCCGAGGCGGGGGGAGAGGATGACATGACGGCGGCAGTGATCCGTCTGGCGGAGCGGGCCTCCGTCACATAATAAGGGATGGAAATGATAGCGGAAGTGTGAGGATTGATCCTTGCGTTTGGTTTTCCGGCGGATATAATCTATAATCGGAGAAAACCGCGAAGGAAAGGAGATCAATCATCTATGGCTTATGTTATCGACCAGACACACTGCTCCTGCTGTCACCGGTGCCGCGTGGAATGTCCCGTTCAGGCCATCCGGTTCAAGGGCTCCAAGTACTGGATCGACCCGGAGAAGTGCATCGACTGCGGTCACTGCGCGGAGGTGTGCCACAACAACATCATCACGAACCATGACATTCCCGCCCCCAAGGCGGAACCCCACGACAAAATCCTCAAGACCTGCGACGTGCTGGTCATCGGCGGCGGCGCTTCCGGCACGGCGGCGGCGGCCCGGGCGGCCGACAGCGGCAAGAAGGTCATTCTGGTGGAGAAAAACAAGGAGGTGGGCGGCAGCGCTTGGTACGCCCACATGTTCCGTTCCCAGTGGTCTGTGTGGCACGAGAAGGAGGGCATTCCCGATCCCCGGCAGAAGCTCTATGACAAGTTCATGCGGAAGACCGAGGGCAAGGTGGACGGCGAGCTGGTGAAGAACCTGCTGGATGCCAACGTGGACTTCGTCAACTGGCTGATCCAGGACCACGACCTGGGCAAGGACTACTACCTGGGGGACGGCCCCTTCAACGCCAAGGGACTGGTCAGCACCTATGACGAGCCCTATAACCATCTGCGGATCGACACGGCCATCGGCCCCGGCGGCAACGGCTGGTTCCTGTGCCGCAAGCTCCTGGGCATTTTAGAGGAAAAGGGCGGAGAGGTCCTCTACAACACCGCTGCCGAGCACCTGCTCCAGGACGAGCAGGGCAATGTGACCGGCGCCCTGGCCAGAGACCCCGGCGGCGAGGTGGAGATCCAAGCCTGCGCCACCATCGTCTGCGCAGGCGCCTTCACCCACAACAAGGAGCTCATGGCAAAGTTCCAGCCCATCTTCTATAAGGACGACGGCTCCGAGCCCGTCCATGTGTTCACCTGCGCCACCTGTACCGGCGACGGCATCACCATGTGCGACGAGATCGGCGCGGATATAGATTATGTAAACCGCCGTGTGAACCTCTTCGGACCTGCCCGCCATCCTTTCGGCACCTGCGGCCTGGCGGCCTCCCGCGGAGCCAGCAACATGATGGTGGATCCCCAGGGACGGCTGTACAACGCCCCCATGGCCATGAGCGAGGTCAGCGATATGGCGGTGAACGTGCCTGAGCGGTTCCTCTGGTCCGTACTGGATCAGACCGCCCTGGAGGCCAGCATGGCGCAGTCCCAGGGCCGGGAGCCCGACGCCGTGGGCGTGGACATGGACCGGCTGTACCGGAACTTCCAGGAGGAGATCGACCAGGAGGTGGAGTGGGGCTCCATCCGGAAGGCCGACACCCTGGAGGGGCTGGCCGACGCCCTGGGCGTGGACAGAGACACCTTCCTGGCCTCCGTCAAAGAGCACAACGCCCATCTCTTTGATCCCAAGCCCTTCGGACCGCCTCCCGGCGGCGACGATGACGGCCCCGGCGGACCGCCTCCCGGCGGACCCGGCGGCGATGATGACGACGGTCCCATGTTCGGCCCCATGGACATGCCCGCCCCCACGCCCCTGGAGAACGGCCCCTTCTACGCCCTGATGGTGAAGCTCTTCCACGAGAACGCTGTGGGCGGCATGGCCACCGACGGCAAGGTCCGGGTCCTGCGGGATGGCAAGCCCGTGCCCGGCCTATACGGCGCCGGCGACAACATCCGGGGCATCATGCTCCCCGGCGATATAGGCGTCCAGTACATCGAGAGCTTCCTCTCGGCCCTCACCGTAGGCTTCTGCAGCGGGTACTTAGCCGGAGAGCAGGCGGTGGAGTACGTCAGCGGCAAGTAATGGAATACCTGGATATCTGCGGCGAACTGGGAAATCTCACAGGCCAAACGGCCTCCAGGGAGACGGTCCACCGGAAGGGGCTGTTGCACCGGACCTCCCATGTGTGGGTGATCCGGAAGCAGGGAGAACGGTATCAGGTCCTGCTCCAGAAGCGCAGCAAGGACAAGGATTCCTTTCCGGGCATGTACGACGCCTCCTCGGCGGGACACATCCCCGCAGGCGCGGAACCCCTTGCATCCATCCTCCGGGAGATGGAGGAGGAAATCGGGATCCGTGCCATACCGGCCGAGCTCACCTTTATCGGTTCCTTCCGCTGCGATTATCAGGCGGAATTCCACGGGCAGATGTTCCACGACAATGAAATCCGCTTCGCCTATGTCTATGAGACGCCTGTGGAGATCACGGACCTGACCCTCCAGGAAAGCGAGGTGGAGGAGGTCCGCTGGTTCGACGTGGAGGCGGTTTTCCGGGAAATCCGGCAGGGCAGCGACCGCATTTGCATTACGGCCCAGGGCTTTGAATTGCTTTTAGCGTTTCTGAAAAACCGTAGCCTGCCGTGACAATTGGGATTTGTCGGGGTCATTGAGCATCCCTGTCATTCTGAGGAGCGCAGCGACGAAGAATCTTGCGTCAACCGGGAAGGAAAGATCCTTCGCTGCGACGCAACATACCTCTCAGGTGACGCAACATACCTCGACAAATCCCAATTTGCAAAACAGGCGCAATGCCTGCATATTAAAAAGGGGGCTGTGAAGTCCGGACGAGAGGAAACTCTCACCGGCGCTTCACAGCCCCAAACTGTATCGGATTATCTCGCCTTTTCCAGATAGCGGTCGTAGGCCGCCTGCATCAGGTCGATGGCGTCCTGGATTTTCATGGCGGTCAGATTTCCGGCCACCTCATCCAGCTTGGAGGTGGGTTCGTTGCCCACCAGCACGCTGGTGGCGATCTCCTCCATATAGGTTTCGATGTCGCTCATAATGGAGCTGTACTCCTCGGCCTCCTCGGTGGTCAGACCGGCGTCCGAGGGGAAGCCCTGGCTGCAGGCCGGCATTTCGCTCCGGTCCCAGCACTCCATAGCGGCCTTCTGGTTCTCTCCAAAGTAATACTGAAGCCGGAAGGTGTCGTTGACGTAGGGCCCGCCGGAGGTGATGTAGATGGAGCAGGTCAGGGATGAGGGCAGGCCGATGGGGCTCTGGAGAATGGCCTCGTTCAGATGGGGATTCCCGTTCTCGTCATACTCGAAGCTGACGCCCTCCAGACCATAGTTGGCCAGGAAGGTGCCTTCTTCGCTGTACCAGTAGTCGATCCAGCGGAGACAGGTTTCCACGTCGGAGCAGTCCGTGGACACGGCGTAGCCCGGGTTGGTGGGCCGGTTGTCATCAAATTCCAGGACGGGAGAATCGGCGGTCTTCCTGGGGAAGTTGGTGCCGGTGATGGCAAAGTCGGGATCGTCCACCATGCCGCTGTACATGTCGAACATGAGCACGTTGGCGTTCCAGACGCAGGCGTCGCCGGAGGCGATCAGGCCCCGGTCCGGATCGGTGGTGGTGACTCTGGACAGGAAATCCTGGTCGATGAGCCCGTCGGCGTACCAGCCGGCCATGAGGCTCAGGAAGTCGTAGTAGTCCTGCTCCATACCGGCGTATTTCACCTGATCGTCCACGATGTAGAACAGTCCGCCGTTCAGCTCCGCGGGAACGCCGTAGCCCAGGGAATAGTAGTTGGTCAGACCGGTGTAGGGCATGAGCAGGGGAGCGGAGGCGCCCAGCTCGTTCTTGAAGGCTGTGAGCACCTCATGGTAGTCATCGTAGGTCACGGGCACGTCCATGCCCACCTTCTCCAGGTAGTCCTTCCGGATCACGGGACCTACGTTGTTCTCTGTGCCGATCTCAAAGCGGTAGCACTCCACAATAGCGCCGCTGTCGGTGTAGGCGGCCATCTCCCACTTCTTGTTGCTGGCCAGCACCGCCTTCAGATTGGGCATGAGGTCGTCCAGATAAGGGGCTACGTCCACGACCACGTCGTCCTCCAGAAGCTGATCCGGGTTGTTGTAGTAGGAACTGGCCCCCAGGATCATGTCTGTGTAATCTGACGCCGCCGCCATGAGGGAGAAGTCCGTGGAGGCCGTTTCGGTGTTGACGATCTGATAGTCGATGTGGACGTTGGTCCGGGCCTCCAGCTCCTGGGCAAAGGGCGTGGCCCCGGGACCCTCGATGAAGTTGGTCAGCACGGGAGGCCAGGTGTACCACAGACTGAAGGTGACGGGCTCCTCCACGATGGGAAGCTCCACGGTCACAAACTGAGGAACCTCCTCGGGCTCCTCCTCGGACGCCTCAGCAGAGGCTTCCTCCGGTTCCTCGGCGGGTGTCTCCGGTTCCTCTGCAGGTTCCTCGGGCGCTGCTTCCGGTTCTGGAGCCTCGGAAGCCGGCTCCGAGGCGGATGCGGGGGCGCTGTCCGCAGGTGCGGAGGATGCGGACGGACTGCCGCCGCAGGCGGAAAGCAGTCCCAGCACCATGCACAGGGCCAGCAGGATGGCAAGTGTTTTCTTCATGTCATTTCTCTCCTTTTCTGATTCACGCCGGGGTCAGGATCAGACCTCCGGCATAGGTTCCTTCCTTGATTTCCACAGGCTCCCCGTTCACGGAGAGGACGCCCTTCACCGCGCAGCCCGCGCCCACGGTCAGCTCTGTTATATAGCTGGGAGCGGTGACAGTCCAGGCCGCGCCGTTCTCCAGGGTCACCTTCAGAGCATGGTCGATCTCTCTGGGTCCCACCGTGTGGGTGACCCGTCCGATCAGGGAATACTGCTCCTTGGACTTGGGCATTCCGTAGGGGTGATAGGACACGGAGGTGGAGATCCGTCCGGCATACTGGACGGCGGAGAAGGTGATGTCCGCGTCCGTCTTGTCTCCGTAGGCGTGGAGAATGTCGCCGGCATAGTTGCCGTTCCGGAACACGGCCTTCACCGGGAAGACCTCCTCCAGCTCCGCCCGATGGGCCACATCGGGACCGCCGGGACCGCCCGGACCGCCGGGACCGCCGGGACCTCCGGGTCCGCCCTTGCCCTCCATCTGCTCCTTCACGGGGTCGCCGGGACCGCCGCCGGGGAAGCCTCCAGGAGGCACGTCCATGACCGTCTCCGGGCCCATGTGCATGCCCCGGCCGTTGGGATCGTCGTTGTCGATGATCTCGATCAGAACGCCGCTGTCGGAGGACAGCTCCGCGTCGTCCACCAGAATGCTGCCGCCCCGGCCCTTGATCTGGAACACGGGGCCGCCCGTATGCAGCCGGGACTTTTCATCCACCCGGAGCAGCCCCGGATTGCCCGCGCCGTGCATCATGACGGCGGAACGTCCGGCCTCCACCAGGGTGCCTCCCGTGTAGGTCACCATGGCTTCGCCGCCGCACTGGATCACGCCGTAGTCCGGGACGCGGATGGTGCAGTGCTCGAAGTAATCGTGGGTGTCGCCGATGGAATAGGCGCCGTAGCCGCTGCCTGTCACGGTGATCTCGCTGTCGTACATGGACAGGCGCACGTGCTTCGTGCCGTCCGTGGACATGGCGCCCCAGTTTTCCGCGCTGACCTTGCACCGATGATACTCCACCTCGCCGAAGTCCTGAATATTGGTGGTCCGGACCCGGCCGTGAATGCCCAGCATCCAGGGAGCCTTGCTCATGGCCTTGACGTAGTTGGGCCGGTCGTCGTCCGCGGCGGAGAACTCCGAATCGCTGACCACGGCCTTGCCGTGCTCGCAGACCTGGAGGGCTGTGCGGATGGAGCCCACATTCCGGATCTTTACGTTTTTGATTTCCACCTGGGCGTCGCCCTTGACGGCGATGGATGCGCCGAAGCCCACAGCGTCGGAGCCGCCGTGGCCGTTCATAACGATGTCGGCCCCCTCGATCACATAGCTGCCGCCGTCCACATAGACGCCGCCGAAATAGTCGCCCTCGGAACGGAGCACCAGGTCCTTTGCCGCCGTATCCGACACGGTTCCGCCGATCTGCGCCGCCGTCACGGACTCGTTCTCCGCATATTTGCCGTTATGGACTGACACGGCGGCGTTCATGCGGAACTCCTCGATTTGCCCGTGGTTCTCATAGCCGAACACAACCGGATCGGTGACGGACAGGACCACGCGGCCCGTGTAAGCTCCGGCGGCAATGTCCCGATGGACGCCGTCCACAGTCAGGGTCAGGATTTTGCCCTCAGGGGCGGTGAGCTCGCCGCCCGCCTCAATGACCAGAGAACTGAGGACGGCGGTTTCCGCAACCGTCCATTTCTCCCCGGCCTTCACTTCTTTTGTCATGGTGATCTCCCTTCTTTCGCAGGATGGACGGCACGATGATATGCCGCTTCTATCTTACTACCCTACCACGTCCGGCCACTGGGGGGCAAGTGGCGATTCTTTCCGTGAGGATATGATTTTTTGCCTATTCCAGGGTAAAACCTGTCCGATCCCGGCGCTTCGGGATCGGACAGGAAATGAAAAATCAGTTGACCTCCGCCATGGTGAGCACGCCGCCGGAGGGCAGGGTGTAGACCGCATCCAGGGTGCATCCTTCGCCCGCATATGCCGTGATGATGACGCCGGTTTCCGCGTCGATCCCGGCCAGATCATTGCTGTGGAGCACCACCAGGGAGTTCTTCGTGGCAGTCCAGGCACCGTCGTAGAGCCAGAGGTCCACGCCGCCCAGAAGGCCGCCTTTGAGAGAGGCCTTGTCCAGGCTTAGACGCAGCTTCCGCTCCGGGTCCTCCCGCAGCACGTCGCCCTCGGCGGTCATGTCCTCCAGGGTGAACTGGACGCCGTAGTCCGAAGGACTGTGGGACCGGGTCTTGTGATAGAACTCGTCGTCCGAGGTCATGGTCCGGATCAGAACGCCGTTCTCTGCCCGGAGGGTGGAATTCTTCACGCAGACGTCCACGTTGGTGCTCTTGCAGCGGAACATCTCCAGCTGGCTGGTGATCTCGGAGCCGGAGACCCGGATAATGCCGCAGTCCTTTTTCTCCGGCATGCCGCCGTGGAGCATAAAGCCCACCTGGCCGCAGACCGCCTTGGTGTCCTCCAGAACCACGGAGGAGTTGCCGTCCTGGATCACTGCCATGTTGCCTGTTTTGAGATCGCACCGGTTCAGCCGGGCGTGACAGCCGTTGTCGGAATAGACGCAATAGCCGTTGCCGCTGACGTTGACCTCCGTGTCGTTGGCCTCCAGGTAAACGTATCCGCCGGAGGCGTCCGTGGACAGAGCCGCCCAGCCGGCGGCATAGACCTTGCAGTTGTAAAGGAAGGTCTCGGAGTTGTCCATGGAGAGATGGGTCCGGCAGTTGCCGCCCAAACCCAGGGGCGCGGGAGGCTCCATCATGCCGGGACCGATGACCGGCACGTATCCCGGCGGGAAGGGGCCGCCCCGGGAATCCAGCACGGAGTCCCGGATCACCAGGGTGCTGCCCCGGGTGGCGATGGTGGCGGCCCGGGTGACGCCTTCGGTGACGATCTTCGTGTCGGACACGGTGACGTGGCTCCCCATGTCCGCCAAAATGCCTGTACCCTTGCAGGTGAAGTCGCTGCATCCGTAGCCGCTGAGGGAGAGCTCCACGTCGCTAACCTCATAATCGCCGCCCCGTACCACGATGGCGTTGAGATAATCCTCGTCGGACTGGTATTTGAGGCCCTTGGTGTGGGCAGCGGTCACGTCCCCGTCCAGCTCCGGCGCGCTGAGGGTTCCGTTTTCCACCCAGATCATGCCCTCGGTCACCTCGGGCTGGATCCAGGCCTCCTTGGCATCCTGGGGCCTCAATCGAATCACCGCTCCGTTTTGTTCGTTTCTGTTCATGGATACCTTCCTTTCCGTATCGGAATCGTATAAAATCAGTATAGTATACAATCCGGGGAAAAGGCAATTTCATTTTCCGATGTTTGCCTATCAATTCCCAAAGCGCACCGATCCGAACGCGCATATCACAAACTGTTGACAAACGGGGAAAACACCACTATAATAGGCCCAATTGAATAAGCCCTTATGAAGAGTGGTGGAGGGAACGGCCCTGTGAAGCCCGGCAACCTGCGTCTGCAAGGTGCCAAATCCGGCGGTGCAAATCGAAAGATGAGGCAGCTTTTCTTTTTCGCTCCGCGCCGCGGAGCGGTTTTTTTGCCTGGCGGACTTGTTCAATGGATCATTTTTATTAAAGGAGCATGATTATGGCAAAGCGTATCTTCACCTCGGAATCCGTCACCGAGGGACATCCCGACAAAATCTGTGACCAGATCTCCGATGCGGTGCTGGACGCCATCCTGACCCAGGATCCCCAGGCCCGGGTGGCCTGCGAGACGGTCACCACCACCGGCGTGGTGTTCGTCATGGGGGAGATTTCCACCACCTGCTATGTGGACATTCCCGGCATCGCCCGAGACGTGATCAAGCGCATCGGCTACGACCATCCGGAGTACGGCTTCGACGGCAACACCTGCTCGGTCATGACTGCCATCGACGGCCAAAGCCCTGACATCGCCATGGGCGTCAACCGAGCCTTTGACGACGAGAGCGAGACCGGCGCGGGCGACCAGGGCATGATGTTCGGGTTCGCCTGCGACGAGACCCCGGAGCTCATGCCTGCGCCCATCTCCTTCGCCCACCGGCTGACCCATAAATTGACCGAGTGCCGGAAGACAGGCGTTCTGCCCTGGCTGCGGCCCGACGGCAAGAGTCAGGTCTCCGTACAGTACGGGGAGGACGGCAGCGTGGAGCGGATCGACGCGGTGGTGGTCTCCACCCAGCATTCTCCCGAAATCGACATTGAGACCCTCCGGCAGGAGATCGTGGAGAAGGTCATTAAGACCACTCTTCCCGCGGACCTGCTGGACGGGGACACGAAATATTATGTAAACCCAACCGGCCGCTTTGTGGTGGGCGGCCCCGTAGGAGACTCCGGCCTGACGGGCAGGAAGATCATTGTGGATACCTACGGCGGCTACGCGGCCCACGGCGGCGGCTGCTTCTCCGGAAAGGACCCCACCAAGGTGGACCGGAGCGCCGCCTACATGGCCCGGCACATCGCCAAGAACATCGTGGCCGCTGGGCTTGCGAAAAAGTGCCAGATCGAGCTGGCCTATGCCATCGGCGTGGCCAGTCCCGTGTCCGTACTGGTGGACACCTTTGGCACGGGCACTGTCCCGGATGCGGTGCTCTCCGACACGGTCCGGCGTGTCTTTGACCTCCGGCCCGCCCGGATCATCTCTTATCTGGACCTTCGCCGGCCCATTTACATGCAGACGGCTGCATACGGCCATTTCGGACGGCCGGAGCTGGATCTTCCCTGGGAGCGGACGGATCGGACAGAGAACCTTCTCGCCGCCGTCCGTGAGATTGCGGAATAAGGGAGACAGGAGGGTGCTTCCATGAAGCTGTTCGTCTACGGATACCGTCCATACGACGAGTCTGAGGCCTTCGCGCGCTTTGCGGAGAAATACCATGTGAAGCTGGGCCTTTGCCGGGAGCAGCCCTCCATGGAAAACGCGGCCCTGGCTGAGGGCTACGACTGCATTTCCATCGTGTCCACCCCCATGCCGGAGGCTCTGATCATCCGGTTCCGCTCTCTGGGAGTCCGGATGATCTCCACCAGAACCGTGGGCTATGACCATGTGGACCTGGAGGCGGCGAAAGCCGTGGGCATCCATGTGTCCAACGCCACCTATAGCCCGGACTGCGTGGCGGATTACACCGTCATGCTCATGCTCATGGCGCTCCGAAAAACGAAACGGATCCTCCAGCGGGCGGATGTCCACGATTTCTCCCTGCCCGGCACCATCGGGCGGGAGCTTCGGAGCTGCACCGTGGGCGTTCTGGGCACCGGCAAGATCGGCAAAGCGGTGCTCCGGGACCTCTCCGGCTTCGGCTGCCGCCTCCTGGCCTACAGCCGGACCCGGGACCCCGGCCTGGAGGTGGAGTATGTGTCCCTGGATCAGATCCTCTCTGCCTGCGACGTTCTGACCTTCCACATGCCCTTGAACGAGAACAACTATCACCTCATCGACCATGAGACCATTGCGAAAATGAAAACGGGGGTGGTGCTTGTGAACACCGCCCGGGGCGGTCTCATCGACACCGCCGCCCTCATCGACGGCCTGGAGTGCGGGCGGATCGGCGCCGCGGCATTGGATGTGCTGGAGGACGAGGCGGGCCTGTTCCACTTCGACCGGAAATCCGACCAGATCGGCCATCGGGCCATGAGCGTCCTAAAGGACATGCCCAACGTGATCTTCACCCCCCACATGGCCTTCTACACCCAGGAGGCCATCGGAGACATGGTGGGCCACTCCGTGGAGAGCTGCGTGCTGGAGCTCTCCGGGAAGGACAATCCCTGGCGCATCATCTGAATTCCACCGGCAAGGAGCGCGTTATGAACTATGTAAAAGAGGGCGGATACAAGAGCTTTGTCTGCCTGGATTTTGAAACCACCGGATTTTCTCCCGCTGCCGACGGCATTACGGAGATCGGAGCCGTAAAGGTCCTGGACGGAGAGATCGTCCAGCGGTTCAGTACCCTGGTGAACCCGGGAAAAGCCATTCCCTATGCCGTCACCCGGCTTACGGGCATCACGGACCGGATGGTGGCGGGCAGTCCCCGGGTCGGGGAGATCCTGCCGGTATTCCTGGGCTTCCTGGGGTCCCTTCCCCTGGTGGCCCACAACGCCCGGTTCGACGGGGAGTTTCTGGCCCACAACCTCCTGAAGATCCACCGGGAAATCGACAATCCCATGGCGGATACCCTTCAGCAGGCCAGAGCCGTCTGCCCGGGACTTCCCAGCTACAAGCTGGGGGATCTGACGGCGCATTTCTCCATTCCGCTGAACAACGCCCACCGGGCCTGGTGCGACGCCGAAGCCACGGCGAAGCTGTATCTGCGCCTCCAGACCCTCTGAGCTCATTCCTGTTCCATGGCGTCCCGGAGCTTCGTCAGAGCCCGCTTTTCCAGCCTGGATACATAGCTTCTGGAGATCCCCAGCCGCTCCGCGCTTGACGTCAATGTTGGGATAATCGGAGCAGAAGGAGGAAAGAATCTGCTTTTCCCGGTCCTCCAGGGTCCTGTCGAAGAGACGGGTCAGCCGCTGGGTCTCGCTGCGGATATGGGCCTGCTCGAACATGTCCTCGTCGGAGCAGAGCACATCCATGAGGCTCAGGGAGCCGCCCTCCTTGCCGGTCTCAATGAGCTCCGACAGGGAGACGTCCCCCGTGGTCTTCCGCTGGGACCGGAAATACATCAAAATCTCATTCTGGATGCACCGTCCGGCGTAGGTGGCAAGTCTTGCGCCCTTGCTCCCGTCGAAGGTGGAAATAGCCTTGATGAGGCCGATGGTCCCGATGGAGATCAGATCGTCCTGCTCCGCCGCCGAGGCGGAGTAGTATTTTTTTAAGATGTGGGCCACCAGACGGAGATTCCGCTCCACCAGGATGTTCCGGGCCTCCAGATCTCCCTCCGCCGCCCGTTCCAGATACATCCGTTCCTCCTTGGCGGAGAGAGGCTTGGGGAAAGACCCGTTGGATGTGGTCAGCCGCAGGGGATAGAGCAGGGTGTTGGCAATCAGCAGCAGAGTTATCATAGCGTCACCTCTGGGCTATTGTATGCCGCGACCGCCTGTCCACGTTCCATTTCCCTAAGGGTTCAGCAGCCATACGCCGGCGTTCAGATACCCGGCGAAGGTCACCCAGACGAGATAGGGAATCTGGAGCCTGGCGGCAAACAGGTCCACCCTGCGGAAGGACAAGATCATCCACAGGATCAGCGCCCACAGGGCAATCAGCCATAACAGAGCCCCGCCGAAGGCCTGGAGATTGAAGAAAATGATGCTCCAGAAGAAGTTCACGGCCAGCTGGATCAGATAGAGGGACAGACTGCCGGACCGGGCCTCCGAGGGCTTCGACAGGTCGATCCGGGCCGCGCCGATTCCCATGAGGGCATAGAGGATCGCCCAGACGATGGGGAACACGATGGCAGGCGGGGAGAGGGGCGGCTTTTCGATCATGGTCCTGTAAAGCGCGGTTCCATCCCTGGTCAGCCATCCGGACAGGGCGCCCACAGCCTCGGTGAACACGATCCAGAGCGCGTAGGTTATCCACGGTTTTCTCTTCATATTTCATCACCCGCCATAGGATATGCGGACAGGCCGTGGGATTATGCCCTGGAATCGGAAAGGGCGCGGGATTCTCGCTTTCCACTTGCGTCAGAGCTTATTTCGGGCTATAATAGGGCCGATCAAAACCGAAAAGGAGGGAGCCCCATGAAAGCGCTGGGTCATTTCAAAACCATCACCGAGCACAAGCTGCTGGTCATGAAATACTGCTTCCGGGTGGGACTGTACCGCCAGGGGCTCCTGCATGACCTTTCCAAGTACTCCTGGGCGGAGTTCCGCATCGGCATGAAATACTATTCCGGGGACCACAGCCCCAACGCCTCGGAGCGGGAGGAGATCGGCTACTCCACGGCCTGGCTCCACCACAAGGGCCGGAACAAGCACCATCTGGAATACTGGACAGACTACGATTTCAGCAGCGGGGAACCGAAGCTGGCCGGGGAGCCCATGCCCACCAAATACATGGTGGAGCTGGTCCTCGACCGGATCGCCGCCTGCCGGGTTTATCAGGGGGAGAAATATACGGATTCCTCGCCTCTGGAATATCTGAACAGAAGCCGAGACGCCACGCTGATGCACCCCATCACCCGGGCCCAGGTCACGGGGCTGCTGACCATGCTGGCGGAGGAGGGCGAAGCGGAGACCCTTCGTCACATCAAAACCGTGGTCCTGGCCCATCCCGAAAAAATCATTCCAAATCTCCCCCGAAAGGAGGACCCGGCCTCAAAGGACCGTACCTTCCTCCGCGGGGAGCAGGCCAGGGCCCTGGCGGACAGGCTGGGCACGCCCTTTTATCTCTATGACAGAGCCACAATTGAGAATCACTGCGCCCTGCTCCGGGAGGCGTTCGCGTGGAATCCGGGACACAGGCAGTTCTTCCCGGTGAAGGCCACCCCAACCCCTGCCATTTTGAAGCTCCTGCGGGAGAAGGGACAGGGTGTGGTCTGCTCCTCGGCGGCGGAGTTGGAGCTTTGCCGCCGGTGCGGCTTCCTGCCGGAGGAGATCCTCTTCATGCCAAACTATCCCTTGCCCGCCGACCTGGACGCCGCCGCGGCACTGGGCTGCCGCCTCATGCTGGACGGTCCCGGCCTGGTGGAGGATTTCGCCGCCCGGGGGATGCTCCGGGACGGAATCGGCCTCCGGCTGAATCCCGGCGGCGTGTTCCGATTCGGCAGCGCCGCCGTGCGGCTGGAGGCGGTGAAATTCGGCTTCACCCCCGAAGCGGCCCTGGAATGTGTCCGGCAGCTTCAGACCCACGGCGTCACATCCGTCGGAATCCACGCCTATCTGTCCGGCAACACCCTGTCTCCCGACTACTGGCCTGCCGCCGCCAAGGTGCTGCTCTGGCAGGCCAAAAAGCTCATGGCCGAGACCGGGATTAACATTAGTTATGTAAACCTTTCCGGCGGTCTCGGTATCCCTTACCGGCCCTCCGACAAGCCTCTGGATATCATCGCTCTGGGAGACAGCGTCCGGCAGGTGTTTGAAACGGAAACCGCCGGAACCGCGCTGGAAAATGTACCCGTTTTCACGGAGGTTGGCCGCTGGATCACAGGCCCCGCCGGACTGTTGGTCACCCGGGTCCATCATGTGCGCAGGGGCTTTCGCGCCATTGCCGGGGTGGACGCCTCCGCATCGGATCTCATGCGGCCCATGATGTACGGGGCTTATCACCATGTTTCCGTGGCAGGGCATGAGGGAGAACAGAACCGGACAGCCTGGGACGTGGTGGGCTCTGTCTGCGAAAACACGGACAAATTTGCCGTCAACCGGATGCTGCCGGAGATTGCCCCCGGGGACGTGCTTCTGATCCACGATGCGGGCGCCCACGGCCACTCCATGGGCTACCAGTACGGCGGCAGGCTCCGCTGCGGGGAATACCTGCTGGAGTCCGGACAGGTCCGTCGGATCCGCCGGGCCGAGACCACGGAGGACTATCTCCGCACCGCGATATTCGAGGAATAACCATTATACACAGAGGTGTATTGCCATGCGATATTCCAGAGCCTCCATTCGCCTGGGGGCGATCCTTTCCTTTCTGCTTCTGACGGCGCTCACCGTCCAGTATCAGAAATTCCTGGTTCTGGAGACCTGGGGTCCGACCCTTTTCTTTCTGAGTTTGGGGGCGGTCCTTCTGGTCTGGCCCGGCGTGGCCCTGAGCTGGGACAGGCCCAGATTTCCCAGAGGCGTCTTCATGGTGTTCCTGTTCGTGATGACGCCCCTGATCATGATGATCGCCGTGGAGCGGCTCAACGGGAATTTCATCACCGGCTTTCTCTCCGGGGACGAGGACGTTTTGGCCAACTATGTGGTGAATATGCTGCTGTATCTGCTGGTCTTTGCCCTGACGGGCAGCATGCGGGCCAGCATCCTCACCGTCAGCCCCATTCTGCTCCTTTTCGGCGTGGCCAACATGTATATCAAGGAGTTCAAGGGCGGTCCCCTGGTGCCCATGGACTTCGGCAGCATCACCACCGCCGCCAACGTGGCCGCCGCCTACACCTACGAGATCGGCTATGAGATCCTCTTTGCCGCGGCCCTTACCGCCATGGTCATGGGCCTTTCCTGCCGGCTCGGAAGCTGCCGGTGAAGATCATCCTCCGGGGGTTGAGCCTGCTGGTGGTCTGCGGATTTGCCGGCGTGTTCTTTTTCACGGACTTCATCGCGGACAACGGCCTGAAACCGGATTTCTTCAATCAGACCCGAGGCTATGAGCACCACGGCGCTGTCCTGGAATTCACGCTGAACACCAAATACCTCCGGCTCATGGAGCCTGCGGGCTACGACCCCGATGCGGTGGAGGGGATCGTGCGGGGCGGGATCGAGGCCGGGACGCCCAACATCCTGGAGACCGCCCTGATCCGCCAGGGCATGGACCCGGAGGAAGCGGCGGAGCTCGTCTCCGTGCCCACGGCGGGAGCCCGGGGAATCACCCCCAACATCATCGTGATCATGAATGAGAGCTACTCTGACCTCCGGGTGGTGGGGGATATCGAGACCAACGTCCCATTTATGCCCTTTGTGGACGGCCTGACCGAGAACGCCATCCAGGGGAACGCCTACGTTTCCACCATCGGCACCGGCACCAGCAACACGGAGTTTGAATTCCTTACGGGCAACACCATGGCCTTTCTGCCCGCCGGCAGCAACGCCTATCAGCTCTATGTGAAGGACCGCCAGCCGGGCCTTGTTTCCACCCTGCTGGCCCAGCGGTACACCGCCGACGCCTTCCATCCCTACTATGAGAGCAGCTGGAACCGGATCGCCGTCTATGACCGCATGGGCTTCCGGAACTTCATCACCATCGAGGACATGATCGACCGGGATATCCTGGACCAGTATAAAGCCTCGGGATACAGCTACAAGCTCTATAAGCGGCTGCTTGCCCAGCGCTATCCGAACGAGGATATCATTCTCCGGCGGTACGTCAGCGACGACTATGATTTCGGGAAGATCCGGGAGATGTACGAGGCCAGAGATCCGTCGGAGCCCTTCTTCCTGTTTAACGTGACCATGCAGACCCACTCCAGCTATGACAAGGAATACGACAACTTTGACCAGGAGGTCTATCTGACCTCCACGAAGAAGGAATACCCCAAAACGGACCAGTATCTGTCCCTGGTGAAGCGGACCGACGACGCCTTCCGGGAACTGCTTGCCTATTTCGAGACCGTGGAGGAGCCCGCCATCGTCCTCATGTTCGGGGATCATCAGCCCTTTATCGAGGACAGCTTCTATTCCGAGGTCATGGGAAAGTCCCTCACGAAGCTGGACGATGAGACCCAGCAAAAGCGGTACATCACCCGGTTCATCCTCTGGGCCAACTACGACATTCCCGAGGGCTGGGTGGAGGAGATCAGCGTCAACTATCTGTCCACGCTCCTGCTCCAGGTGGCGGGCCTGGAAATGCCCGCCTACAATCAGTATCTGGCGGGCGTCTACACCCGGCTCCCTGTGATCACCGCCTTGGGATGCCGGGACGCCGATGGGGCCTTCTTCCAGGCCGATGAGGCGATCCCCGCCCGGAAGGCTCTGATTCAAGATTACCGCTGCGTGGCCTACAACAACTTGGCGGATACCCCCCACCGGGTGGACAGCCTGTTCTATTTAAAGCCCGAGGAGGAAAGGCCATGAATAAAACCAACGCCATGCGCCTCCTGGACGCGGCGGGCATTCCGTACAGCTACGCGGAGTATGAATTCGACGATACGGATCTCATTGGCATGCACGCGGCGGCGGAGACAGGAATGGACCCGGACCGGGCCTTCAAGACGCTGGTGGCCCGGGGCGACAAGAAGGGGATTCTGGTGTTCTGCATCCCCGTGAGCTGCACCCTGGACCTGAAAAAGGCTGCCCAGGCAGCCGGCGATAAAAAGGTGGAGATGATCCGCATGAAGGAGCTATTGGGGCTCACGGGCTACATCCGGGGCGGATGCAGCCCCATCGGCATGAAAAAGAAGTATCCCACCTTCATCGACGAGACCGCCGGGCTCTATGACGAGATCGGCATTTCCGCAGGCGCCAGAGGCCTCCAGCTGATCCTGTCCCCGGAACAGCTCATGGAATACGCGGACATGACCCCGGCGGATCTGGTGGAGTATTGACACGTATGCTATGATAGCGGAAAAGGAGGTTTATGGTTTATGGATTATGAGTACAGGACCCAGGGCGTATGCTCCAGAAGGATCCTCTTCTCGGTGGAGGACAACAAGGTGAAAAACGTGTTTTTCGACGGCGGCTGCAACGGCAACGGCAAGGGCGTTTCGGCGCTGATCGAGGGTATGGACGTGGATGAGGCCATTTCCCGGATCAAGGGCATCCGCTGCGGCATGAAGATGACCTCATGTCCCGACCAGCTGGCCCAGGCCCTGGAGCAGACAAAAAACGCGGGATAACACAACAGCAAAAAACAGAGGCCGCCGGCCTCTGTTTTTTGTGTGTGCCGGGCATGGCACAGTTCTCGCGGGTGAAAGTCCCGCCACGGGTATTGACCGCCAAGTGTAGCGAACCGCGAGCCGGTGCCAGCAATGGCAACGGGGGAGGAAGCGGTGCAGCAAAGCCGAGGAGCCTACGAACAGAAACCGGATATAAGGCTAAACGGTGGGTAAGGTTGCACATCAAACCGAAGCCCAAAGGGTAAACGTAAAACCGAAGCAGTAAATCCGGAGGTTGTGCATGTAATCCAGAGACGCTTGATAA
>CAJOHR010000027.1 GCA_905234425.1 uncultured Oscillospiraceae bacterium
CCGGCGCCCTCGCAGTCCGAGGCGGTGATGATGGGGGTGTGGACGTAGACGAAGCCCTGCTCCTGGAAGAACCGGTGGATGGCGTAGGCCGCCACGGAGCGGACCCGGAACACGGCGGAGAAGGTATTCGTTCTCGGCCGCAGATGGGCGATGGTCCGAAGGTACTCCAGGCTGTGACGCTTCTTCTGGAGGGGATAGTCCGGCGTGGAGGGGCCCTCCACCTCAATGACGGCAGCCTTGAGCTCAATGGGCTGTTTGGCGTCCGGGGTGTAGACCAGGGTGCCCTTCACGATCAGAGCCGCACCCACGTTCTGCCTGGCGATGTCGTCGTAGTTCGGTAAGATCTCCTTCTCAAAGACCACCTGGAGGGACTTGAAATAGGTGCCGTCGTTGAGCTCGATAAAGCCGAAGGCCTTCTGGGCCCGCATGGTGCGGATCCAGCCGCCCACGGTGACCTGAACCTTGTCAAAGGAGGCGGGATCGGCGAAAATCGCGGAAATAAGGGTTCGTTCCATAATGCATTCTCCATCCGTTTGCAGAATAAAAAAGGGGATACACGTACAGTGTACCCCCTAATTTACCACAGTTTTCAGATTGCGTCAAGAATGTGGAAGCCGATATCCTTACGATAGTGCATTTTCTCAAAGGAAACGGGCTTTGCGGCCTCGTAGGCCTTGTCCACGGCCTCCCGGAGTGTGGGAGCCACGGCGGTGACGCCCAGGACCCGGCCGCCATTGGTCAGGTATCTGTCGTCGTCCTTTTTAGTGCCCGCGTGGAACACCACCGCGTCCGTCACCTGATCCAGGCCGGTGATCTCCTTGCCCTTCTCGTAGACCACGGGGTAGCCCCCGGAGGCCAGCACCAGGCAGCAGCTTGCGGCATCCCGGAACCGGACGTCCACCCGGTCCAGGGTCCCGTCCACACAGGCCTCCAGGATCTCCAGCAGATCGGTGTCCAGCAGACTCAGCACCGCCTGGCACTCCGGATCGCCGAACCGGGCGTTGTATTCCACCACCCTGGGACCCTTGGGGGTCAGCATCATGCCGAAGTAGATCACGCCCCGGAAGGTCCGGCCCTCCCGGTTGAGGGCGTCCACAGTGGGCTGGAAGATGGTCTCCATGCAGATCCTTGCGTGCTCGCTTGTATAGTTGGGGCAGGGGGAAATGGCGCCCATGCCGCCGGTGTTGGGGCCCTGATCCCCGTCAAATGCCCGCTTGTGGTCCTGGGAGGAGGGCATGGGCACGATGGTTTTGCCGTCGGTGAAGGCCAGGACGGTGACCTCGGGACCGGTCATGCACTCCTCAATGACCACCTTGGCCCCGGCCTCACCGAAGGCCTTGTTCTCCATCATGTTGAGGACGGCCTCTTTGGCCTCCTCCACGGTCTGGGCCACCACAACGCCCTTGCCCAGGGCCAGACCGTCGCACTTGACCACGATGGGCGCGCCCTGGGTCTCCACATAGCGGAGGGCTGCGTCCTTGTCTGTGAAGATCTCATAGGCGGCGGTGGGAATGCCGTATTTCTTCATGAGCTCCTTGGAGAAGGCCTTGCTGCCCTCCACAATGGCGGCGTTGGCCCTGGGCCCGAAGGCTCGGATCCCTGCGGCCTCCATAGCGTCCACCATGCCCATGGCCAGGGGATCGTCGGGGGCCACCATGACGAAATCCATGGCGTTGTCCTTCGCCCAGGCCACCATGCCGTCCAAGTCCGTGGCCTTCACGTCCACGCATTCGGCGATCTCGGAAATGCCGCCGTTGCCGGGGGCGCAGTAGAGCTCCGTGACCCGGGGAGACTTTTTCAGAGCCCAGCAGATGGCGTGCTCCCGGCCGCCGGAACCTACGACTAATACTTTCATTGGTATCAACCCTTTCGCGGAATCAGTGGTGGAACAGCCGGTTCCCCGTGAAGCACAGGACAATGCCGTACTTGTTGCAGGCCTCGATCACGTTGTCGTCCCGGATGGAGCCGCCGGGCTCGGCGATATACCGGACGCCGGACTTTCTCGCCCGCTCCACGTTGTCCCCGAAGGGGAAGAAGGCGTCGGAGCCGCAGGAAACGCCGCTCTGCCGGGCGATCCATGCCTTCTTTTCCTCGGCGGTCAGGACCTCGGGTTTTACCTTGAAGGTCTCCTGCCACACGCCCTCCGCCAGCACGTCCTCATACTCGTCGGAGATGTAGACGTCGATGGCGTTGTCCCGGTTGGGACGGCGGATATTGTCCACGAACTGGAGGCCCAGGACCTTGGGATGCTGCCTGAGAAGCCAGTTGTCCGCCTTGGAGCCCGCCAGACGGGTGCAGTGGATGCGGCTCTGCTGGCCTGCGCCCACGCCGATGGTCTGGCCGTTCTTCACGTAGCAGACGGAGTTGGATTGGGTGTATTTCAGGGTGATGAGAGCTGTCAGCAGGTCGATCTTCGCCGCCTCGGGCAGCTCCTTGTTGTCGGAGACGATGTTTTTAAGCTGATCCGCGTCGATTTTCAGCTCGTTCCGGCCCTGCTCGAAGGTCACGCCGTAGATCCGGCGGCGCTCCAGGGGATCGGGCGCGTAGTCCGGGTCGATCTGAATCACGTTATAGCCGCCCTTTTTCTTGGTTTTCAGAATTTCCAGGGCCTCGTCGGTGTAGCCCGGGGCGATGATACCGTCGGAGACCTCGGCCTTGAGATAAGTGGCGGTGGCGGCGTCGCAGACGTCGCTGAGGGCCGCCCAGTCGCCGTAGGAGCAGAGCCGGTCGGCGCCTCTGGCCCGGATGTAGGCGCAGGCGATGGGGGTCAGCGCCTGGTCCGGCTCCACGAAGTAGATCTGCTTCTCCACCTCGGAGAGGGGCAGACCCACGGCGGCGCCGGCGGGGGAGACGTGCTTGAAGGAGGCCGCGCTGGGCAGGCCTGTGGCGGCCTTCAGCTCCTTCACCAGTTGATAGCTGTTGAAGGCGTCCATAAAGTTGATGTATCCGGGCCGGCCGTTGAGCACGGTCACGGGCAGGTCAGATCCGTCCTCCATGCAGATCCGGGAGGGCTTCTGATTGGGGTTGCAGCCGTATTTCAGTTCCAGTTCCGTCATTGTGGTTCCTCCTCAGTTTGTGTTCTTGTTGATGATCACGTCGGAGGCCTTGCCGGTCTCCAGGTTGATGTAGCGGACAAACAGGCTCACCCGGTTGTCCTCGTTGAGGCCCGTCCAGATCTCATGGGCCAGGGTGCCGGCGTCCGAGGCGGTGATGGACACCCGGCGGGGCTCTCCCTCAAAGGAGGGCAGGGGGTCCAGATTCTCCTGATAGGTGTGGATCAGACGGCCCTCGCCGGGAAGGGGATTGTCGTAGCCGAAGAAGAACCGGAGGTTGCAGTCCGGATTCCCCTCGGCGCTCTTCAGAATGGACAGGGCAAAGCTGCCGTCCTTGTGGAGAAGACCGGAGATCCTGGGGGTGTAGTTCGGGGGATCGGGCTCATAGCAGCGTGTCCGAAGGGCCTGAGCGAAGGCTTTGCCCTCCAGAATCCCGTCCCGGACGGTGTCGGTCTGGTCGCCGTTGGTGACCACGGTGTCTCCCGTGGCCTCGATGCAGCGCACGGGATGATAGATGATCAGGCTGGGATCCTCCATTTTGGAGGGGTCGAAGGCCTCCGTGCGGATACCGTTGTCCTCCGGCACCGGGGAGAAGATCCGGTTCCGGCTGTTGGCGCTGCGGCCCATGATGAAGTAGGCGATGACCGCGTGGCGGTCGTCGGCGCTGCGGCCCAGAAGGATGCCGCGGCCGGGATAGGGATGGGCGCTCAGATACTGGCGCAGATCGAGGATGTTCATATACGTGCTCCTTTCCGTAGATGACGCCGGGAGGACCGTCAAAAAAAGGCCGACGCATCCCGGACGAAACAATGCCCAGACGGTCGGCTTACAGGGGGCCATACTCCATGTGGTACTCCACTTCCGTCAGTTGTATGACCGTTTACAGCTTACCATTTACAGCGCTTTTTGTCAAGGAAGGTTTGGTCCGGAACAGGGAACATTTTTACAAAGAGTTCATAGATTGTTCACCCACAGGGCGGGGATCGGGATTATACTGGGATCATCAGAAAAACAGCGGTTGATACATCCCGGAGGGACGTTTATGGACAGGGAGCCTCAGGACGGACGGATGTCCTCCTACAGCGACTATTACAGCACGGGCGGCGGCTGTCAGCCCCCGAAAAAAGCGAAAAACAACGGCGCCGCGACCGCGGTGCTGGGCATTGTGCTGCTCTGCCTTGCCGCCGCCATTACGATCGGACGGAGCATGGGAAACCGGACCGAGCTTGCCCCGCCCCAGGAGACCTCCGTCCGGGAGCAGGCCCTGGAGACGGTGGACGCGACCTTTACGGAGCGCCCTCTGGCCGCAGGGGATGAAGAGGAAAGCGCGCTGAAAACCGCGGCCTCCTTGGGCGGCGCGGAGCTGAAAATCACCGAGAACAGCGGCAAAACCATGAGCCTCCAGGACATCTATAAAAAGCTGATCCCCAGCGTTTGCTCCATCACCGCCGCCGCGGACAGCGCCAAATCCACGGGCACAGGCATTGTCATGAGCGAGGACGGCTATCTGATCACCAACTACCATGTGGTTTCCGGCGCCGGAAACCTGACGGTGCTGCTCAGCGACGGAAATGAATACCCCGCGTCCCTGGTGGGCGGCGACGAGACCTCCGATCTGGCCGTTTTGAAGATCGAGGCCACCGGCCTGACCCCTGCGGAGTTCGGCTCCTCGGACAGCGTGGAGGTGGGAGACGCGGTGGTGGCCATCGGCGATCCCTTGGGCACGGAGCTTCGGGGCACCATGACCGACGGCATTATCTGCGGCATCAACCGGGATGTGCAGGTGGGAAACCGGACCATGACCCTGCTTCAGACCAACGCGGCCCTGAATTCCGGCAATTCCGGCGGTCCCCTGGTGAATATGGCCGGGCAGGTCATCGGCGTCAATACCATGAAGCTCAGCTCCGGCTACAGCACCGTGGAGGGCATCGGCTTTGCCATCCCCATTTCCACGGCGGAGCCCCTGATCAATGAGCTGGCGGAGAAGGGATACGTCAGCGGCCGGCCGGCCTTTGGCATCTCCGTGGAGGCCCTGTCCCGTCAGATGCGGCTGTTCTACAATCTGCCCGGCGCTCTCTGCGTCATGTCCGTCACAGAGGGATCTGACGCGTATGCCCAGGGCGTCTCCGCCGGAGACATCATCGTGGCCGTGGACGGCACCAAGGTGACCACCATGGAGGAATTCAACACCGTGAAAAACCGGTTCTCCGCCGGAGACACAGTGACCCTGACCCTTTACCGCCGGGGGGAGGAGCTGGAGGTCCAGGTGAAGCTCATGGACCGGGCGGAATTGGACTAGGAAGCAAATGACCGGTGATCCGGAGATTCCGGATCACCGGTACGGCGTTTTTCGTGTGTTTTTCCTTGACGGTACCGGGAAAACATGTTACTATTGTCCTCGATTAAGGGAGTAGTCGGCGCCCGGAGGCGTGATGGAGCCAACAACCTCGGACTTCGGTCCTGGTTCCGTATGATACTATGAACTGATTAGATGATGCATCATCTAATCCGGCGGCCCTCGGCCGCTATCCCGCATGAAATGCGGGAGGAGTTCAATAGTTCCTTACTACCGCTGGCAAACCGGATGGTTTGCCAGCTGCGGCAAAGCCGCAGCGGACAGAAAACAAAGGAATGTTTTCTATCCGTTCGTAGTATGCAACGACGAGACTTGTCTGCACCGCAGATGAGTCTTTTTTACGTTTTTGGGCACAAAGGAGGGAGTCAGCTTGCGGCTGATCGAGCTGTTTATCCTGGCGGTGGGCCTGAGTATGGACGCCTTTGCGGTGTCTGTATGTAAGGGGCTCAGCGTCCGGACGCTGAAAATGAGGCATATTCTGCTCTGCGGGGTGTGGTTTGGGGGCTTTCAGGCCCTTATGCCCCTGATCGGGTGGGCCCTGGGCATCCGCTTCCAGAGCCTGATCACCAACGTGGACCACTGGATCGCCTTCATCCTGCTCTGCGTCATCGGCGTCAATATGATCCGGGAGGCGGGAGATGAGGAATCCGTGGATTCCGCCGGGGATTTCAGCCCCAAAACCATGCTGGCTATGGCAGTGGCCACCAGCATCGACGCCCTGGCTGTGGGTGTGACCTTCGCCTTTCTGGACGTGAACATCGTTCCGGCGGTGAGCTTCATCGGCGTGGTGACCTTCCTGTGCGCCGGAGCGGGCGTGAAGATCGGCCAGGTTTTCGGCCTGCGGTTCAAGGCCGGGGCGGAACGGTTCGGCGGGCTGGTGCTGATCGCCATCGGGCTGAAAATATTGATCGAGCATCTCTTTTTCGGAGGATGATAAACCATGAAGGAATACCTGAAAAACACAGAAGAGGTCCTGATCGAGCAGGATTCCGCCCGGGAGGGGCTCTCCGCGGAGGAGGCCGCCGCCCGGCTGGAAGCCCACGGTCCCAACAAGCTGGCGGAGGGGAAACAGGTCACGCTGCTCCAGCGGTTCCTGAAGGAGCTGGCGGACCCCATGATTCTGGTGCTCATCGCCGCCGCCATGATCTCCGGCGTTTCCGCGGCCTACGCCGGGGAGGGCTTTGCCGACGTGATCATCATCCTGGCGGTGGTGATCATCAACGCGGTGCTGGGAGTTGCCCAGGAGCGGAAGGCGGAGCAGGCCATTCAGGCCCTCCAGGAAATCGCCGCCGCCACCTCCAAGGTCCTGCGGAACGGAAAGCAGCAGGTGGTCCGCAGTGAGACCCTGGTGCCCGGCGACGTGATCCTGCTGGAGGCCGGGGACGCCGTTCCCGCCGACGCCCGGATCCTGGAGGCGGCCAGTCTGAAGGTGGAGGAGGCCGCCCTGACGGGAGAGTCCGAAGCGGTGAACAAGACCGCCGACGCTCTGTCTGCGCCCGAGGGGAAGGACGTGCCCCTGGGGGATCGGAAGAACATGATCTATATGGGCTCCTCCGTGGCCTACGGCCGGGGCGTGGCCCTGGTGACCGCCACGGCCATGGACACGGAGATGGGCAAGATCGCCGACGCCCTGAATCAGGCGGCGGAGGAGCAGACGCCTCTCCAGCGGAAGCTCTCCCAGCTCAGTAAAATATTAAGCGTGCTGGTCCTGGCCATCTGCGTGCTGGTCTTTGCCGTGAGCCTGTTCCGGGCCGGGAACATCACGGGCGGCGTGGTGCTGGACACCTTCATGTCCGCCGTGTCTCTGGCGGTGGCTGCCATCCCCGAGGGACTGGCGGCGGTGGTGACCATCGTGCTCTCCATGGGCGTCACCAGAATGTCCGCCCGGAACGCCATTATCCGCCGGCTCACCGCCGTGGAGACCCTGGGCTGCACCCAGGTGATCTGCTCGGACAAGACCGGAACCCTGACCCAGAACAAGATGACCGTGGTGGAGCATTTCGGCCAGGATCTTGGCCGCCTGGTCCTGGCCATGGAGCTCTGCTCCGACGCCGTGGAGGGGGAGGACGGCCAGGCCGTGGGCGAGCCCACGGAATGCGCCCTGGTCAACGACGGCACGGCCCACGACCTCCCCAAATCCCAGGCGTCGGCGGAGTATCCCAGGATCGGGGAGGCGCCCTTCGACTCCATGCGCAAGATGATGTCCACCCTCCACGCCTCTCCGGACGGCACGGTGATCCAATATACCAAGGGCGCGCCCGATGAGGTGCTCATGCGCTGCACCACTTACTGGAACGGCGCCGAGGCCGTGGCCATGACCGATGAGCTGCGGGACTACGCTCTGGCTGCCAACAAGCACTTCGCCGACCAGGCCCTCCGGGTGCTCTGCGCCGCCCAGCGGACCTGGAAGGAGCTTCCTGCGGACACCTCCCCGGAAAACCTGGAGCAGGACCTCTGCTATCTGGGCCTGTCGGGCATGATGGACCCCATCCGGCCCGAGGTCAAGGACGCCATCGACGCCTGCCGGGGCGCGGGGATCCGGCCTGTGATGATCACCGGCGACCACCGGGATACCGCCTCGGCCATTGCCCGGGAGCTGGGCATCCTGGAGGAGGACCGCCGGGCCGTCACCGGATCGGAGCTGGAGGCCATGACCCAGGAGGAGCTGGAGGCGCAGGTGACGGAGATCGCCGTCTACGCCCGGGTCCAGCCGGAGCACAAGGTCCGGATCGTCAAGGCCTGGAAGTCCAAGGGGAAGATCACCGCCATGACCGGCGACGGGGTCAACGACGCCCCGGCCATCAAAACCGCCGACATTGGCGTGGGCATGGGGATCACCGGAACCGACGTGACCAAGGGCGTGGCCGACATGGTCCTCTCCGACGACAACTTTGCCACCATCGTCTCGGCAGTGGAGGAGGGCCGGCGGATCTATGACAACATCCGCAAGGCCATCGGCTTCCTGCTGGCCTCCAATCTGGCGGAGGTCCTGGCGGTGTTTGTGGCCGCCATGCTGGGCTTCCGGATCCTGAGCCCCGTACAGCTTTTGTGGATCAACCTGATCACCGACTGCTTCCCGGCGCTGGCCCTGGGGATGGAGCAGGCGGAGCGGAACCTTATGCGCCGGAACCCCCGGGACGCCGCCGCCGGGATTTTTGCGGACGGACTGGGCACGGACGTGGCCCTTCAGGGCATCGCCGTGGCCTGCCTGACCATGCTCTCCTGCCTGCTCAGCGGCGTGCTGGAGGGCGGGGGCTGGACCCTGTCCCTGGGCGCCTCCGGCATGACCATGGCCTTCCTGACCCTGAGCATCGCCGAGACGGTCCACTCCTTCAATATGCGCTCCCGGAGAGACAGCCTTTTCACCTTGGAGCATCAGAATCCCTGGCTCTGGGGCTCCGGCGCCCTGTCGGCCCTGCTGACCTTTGCGGTGCTGTTCCTGCCCGCTCTCCGGAAGGCCTTCGGCTTCGCCGTCCTGTCCGGGACCCAGCTTGTGACGGCGCTGGCCCTGGGCGTGGCCATCCTTCCCATTATGGAGATTGCCAAGGCGGTCCTGCGGCGGATCGAGGCGGGAAAGACGGTTTGAACGGTTACAAAATGATACTTTTTTGGCGCTGCCTATTGACAAGATATGACCGGTTTTAGTAAAATAATAAGACCGGGTTATGTTACCATTGCGGGGGTTTTGTGTTGCGCCCCGAAGCCCGGGGAAGGAGAGAGCGTCCATGGCACATATGCGTCTGGGAGAACTGCTGATCGCCTCCGGCGTCATCGACGAGGAGACCCTTCAGCGGGGCATCGAGCTGCAAAAGGGAACCAAGGACCGGCTGGGCAAGGTGCTCATCGACAACGGCATCATCACGGAGAATCAGCTTATTGAGGCCCTCCAGATGCAGCTTGGCGTGGAGTTCGTGGATCTGACCAAGGTCAACATTCCCACGGAAATGGCCCAGCTGCTGCCCAAGAGCATTGCCCGGCAGTATAATATCGTCCCCCTGCGGACAGTTCGGGACGAGCTGTACCTGGCCATGAACGATCCTCTGAACTTCTATGCCATTGAGGAGGCCAAAAAGGCCACAAAATACAAGATCCATCCCGTGGTGGCCACCTCCGCCGGCATCAGCCACGCCATTCAGGTGCTCTACAGCAACGAGGGCGCGGCCAAGGCCATTGAGGAGATGAAGCGGGAGGCGGGCATCACCTCCAGCGTTACCGCTGCCACAGACGCCAGCTTCACGGCCAATACCATCGACGATTCCGCCAACAGCGCGCCCACCATCCGATTGGTGAACTCCCTGCTGGAGCGCGCCGTCACCGAGCGGTGCAGCGATATCCACATGGAGCCCATGGAGGAGGAGCTTTTGATCCGCATGCGGGTGGACGGCCTGCTGCGGAACATCATGTCCATCCCCAAATACACCGAGGCGTCGGTGATCTCCCGGATCAAGATCATGTCCGGCCTGGACATCTCCGAGCATCGGGTGCCCCAGGACGGCCGGTTCAGCATCCGGGTCAAGGAGAAGGACATCGACCTCCGTGTGTCCACTCTGCCCACCGTGTTCGGCGAGAAGGTGGTGCTCCGGCTCCTGGACAAATCCGGCGGAAACGTGTCCAAGGAGGCCATCGGCCTCACTGGGCCGGATTTGGAGAAATACGACGAAATGCTGAAGCTCCGGAACGGCGTGCTCCTGCTTGTGGGTCCCACCGGAAGCGGTAAAACCACCACGCTGTACGCCATGATCAACCAGCTCAACACCGAGGAGGTCAACCTGACCACCCTGGAGGATCCCGTGGAGTATAACGTGGCGGGCATCAATCAGGTCCAGATCAACGAGAAGACCGGCATGACCTTCGCCAGCGGCCTCCGGGCCATCCTGCGGCAGGACCCGGACGTCATCGCCGTGGGCGAGATCCGGGACGGCGAGACGGCGGATATCGCCATGCGCTCCGCCATCACCGGCCACATCGTCCTCTCCACCATCCATACCAACGACGCCATCGGCAGCATCGACCGGCTTCGGGACATCGGCGTGGAGCCTTACGTCATTTCGGCGGCCCTCCGGGGCATCATCTCCCAGCGTCTGGTTCGCCGGATCTGCCCCAGCTGCCGGGAAGCCTATACCCCCACCCAGGATGAGCTGGACGAGCTGAACCTCCCCATGGAGGACGGGCTTCAGTTTTTCCGGGGCAAGGGCTGTCCCGACTGCTTCAATACGGGCTATCGGGGCCGGATTGCCGTCTTTGAGATGCTGCCCATCGACCGGGATATCCGGCGGCTGATCTATGTCCAGGCCGGCCGGGACGCCATTGAGGAGGCCCTGAAGGCCCCCGGCAAAAACTTCATCTCTCTGCGGGAAAACTGCCTCCGGCTGCTCCGGGAGGGCGTCACCACAGGCGAAGAGGTTCTGCGGATCGTGAATGAAAACGACTAATCATAAAGGGGAAAACTGCCATGATGACCATTGAGGAACTGGTTGCCCAGGCCAAGGCCGAGGGAGCATCCGACATCCATCTCATCGACGGACTGCCGCCGAAATACCGGAAGGACGGCGTGATTCAGGACATGTGCCCGGAGGTCATGACCCAGGACGACTGCTTTGACGTGGCCCGGTTTCTGGCGGGCGAGGCCTACGAGGAATTCGACCGGGTGGGGGAGTTCGACGGGGCGGATACCTTCGCCGGAAACCGGTGCCGTATCCATCTGTTCAAGCAGCAGGGCGTGCCCTCTCTGGCTCTCCGTCTGCTCTCCGACAAGATCCCGGCCCTGGACACCCTGGGCCTGCCCCCCGCAGTCATGAATCTGACGAGCCTGCATAAGGGCATTGTTCTGGTCACCGGCGAGACCGGCTCCGGTAAATCCACCACTCTGGCGGCGCTCATGGACAGCATCAACCACACCTACCAGAGCCACATCGTGACCCTGGAGGACCCCATCGAATACATCTACAAGCCCGATAAATGCGCCATCAACCAGCGGCAGGTGGGCAAGGACACGGCGTCCTTCGCCGCGGGCCTCCGGGCCAGCCTGCGTGAGGATCCCAACGTGATCCTCATCGGTGAGATGCGTGACCAGGAGACCATCGAGACGGCTATCACCGCCGCCGAAACAGGCCACCTGGTCTTCGGAACCCTCCATACCGGCAGCGCCTCGGATTCCATCGACCGTATCGTACAGGTGTTCCCCGAGGGCGCCCAGAACCAGATCCGTCTCCAGCTCTCCATGACCCTGGTGGCGGTGCTGACCCAGCAGCTTATCCCCAGGATCGGCGGCGGCCGAGCCCTGGCGGCGGAGCTGATGATCGTCACCGACGCCATCCGGAACCTGATCCGGGCGGGCAACACCCCCCAGATCGCCAACGCCGTGGCCACCAGCGCCGCCATCGGCGGCCAGACCATGGATCAGGCCCTGGTGAAGCTGGTCCGCAGCCGGGCCATCACCCGGGACAACGCCCTCCACTACGCCAAGGACGCGGAGTACGTGAAAAAGAACGCCATGTGAGGAACGGCCATCCCCAATTTGAAAGAAAGCGGGTGATTTCTTGGCACAGTATCAATATGTCGCCCTGTCCCCCGACGGGCAAAAGGTCTCCGGCGTCATCAGCGGCTTCAACGAGCTGGACGCGGCGGCCCGAATCAAGGAATCCTACAATGTGATCCTCAAGCTCTCGGAGGTCTCGGAAAAAGAGGGCGGCTTCCTGTCCATGGATATCGGCGGGAACAAGCTCAATACAAAGGCATTCACCGTCATGTGCAACCAGTTCGCCATTATCCTCAAGGCCGGCATTCCCGTGGCCCGGGCGGTGAAGCTCATTGCCGGAAAGACCACGGACAAGGCCCTGAAAAAAATCCTGAACAAGGTGGCGGAGGACGTGGAAGGCGGTCGGAGCATGGCCGCCTCCTTTGAGGACCACGGGAAGAAGCTCCTGCCCATCACCTTTATCGAGACCCTTCGGGCCGGTGAGGAATCCGGCGGCATGGACCGGAGCTTTGCCTCCATGGCTGCCCACTACGACACCCAGGCCAAAATGGCCGCCAAGGTGAAAAGCGCCCTGGCCTATCCCATTTTTGTGCTGTGCATCGCCGTCGGCGTGGTCATTGTGCTCATGGTGAAGGTGGTGCCCACCTTTACCTCCATCTTCGACGAGTTGGGAAGCGAGCTGCCTCTGGTCACCAGAATGCTCATCGCGATCTCCAACTTCTTCCGACATTATATTCTGATACTTGTGGCCATCCTCGCGGCCATTATCATCGGCGTGAAGGTCTACGGCAACACGGAAAAGGGCCGGACCAATCTGGCGAAGCTGGCCCTGCGGATCCCGATTCTGGGAGAGATCAACGAGCTTTCCGCCGCCAGCCAGTACGCCAACACCATGGCAGCCATGCTGGGCGCCGGACTGCCCATCGTGAAATCCGTGGGCATCACCGCCAAGGTAGTGGAAAACTACTACATCAGCACCGAGACCGGAAAAATCACCGGAATGCTGGAGGCCGGCACCTCTCTGGGCGACGCCATGCGGGAGCAGGGGATTTACCCGGATATCCTCATTGACATGACTGCCGTGGGCGAGGAGACCGGCGAAATGGAACAGACCCTGGACACCATCGCCAAGTACTATGACCAGGAGCTCACCGAGGCCACCGAGTCCGCCATTGCCAAGCTGGAGCCTGCCCTTCTGGTGGGCCTTGCCGGAGTCGCCGGCTTTATCGTTATCGCCATCTACATGGCCATGTTCTCCATGTACGCCGCCATGTGATATTGGATGCCTCTCCGCACCGCCTTCGGCGGTGCGGTTTTTCTCCGGAATCTCGCGAGAAAGGGTGGAAAAACAAACGATATTATGGTATGCTGTCAGTTGGAAATCAAGCCCTGCGGGGCTGCACAACAGGTTATACCACGAGGAGGTGACCCATGCAAAACGGATGGAACGGTATTAAAAACGGTCGGGGGATCCTCAGACGGATCACAGCGCTCCTTCTATGCCTTGCGCTGACGGGAATCGCTGTGTGTCCGGGCGCTGTCCGGGCGCAGGATGGGGGAAAGACCGTGCGGGTGGGCTGGTACGAGTCCCCCTTCAATCAGACGGACAAATCCGGCCGGCGCTCGGGCTATGCCTACGAATACCAGCGCAAGGTGGCGGCCTATACCGGATGGAATTACGAATATGTCGAGGGAAGCTGGCCGGAGCTCATGCAGATGCTCGCCGACGGGGAGATCGACCTGATGAGCGACGTCTCCTTTACGGAGGAGCGCACGGAATCCATGCTGTTTTCCTCTCTGCCCATGGGGACAGAGGAATACTATATCTTCGTATCGCCGGACAACCGGGAGATCACGCCGGATGATGTGTCCACTCTGAACGGGAAGCGGATCGGTGTGAACCAGGGCAGCGTCCAGGCGGACTTTTTCCGGGAGTGGGCCGCCCGGCACAGGGTCCGGGCGGAGCTGATCGAGCTGACCGGCCCCGAGGAGGCGTCCTGCCGGATGCTGAGCGAAGGAACCCTGGACGCCTATATCACCCTGGATTCCTATGTGTCTCCGGAGATGGGGATACCGGTGTGCAAGATCGGCTCCTCCGATTTCTACTTCGCGGTCAGCCTGGACCGGCCCGACCTGCTGGGGGAGCTGAACCTGGCGCTCAGCGCCATCCAGGACGAGAACCGGTATTACAACCAGGAGCTGTTCAAAAAACATCTGGTGACGGGCGGCGCCAACGCCTATCTCACCGCCGGAGAGGCGGAATGGCTGACGAACCACGGCACGGTCCGGGTGGGCTACCAGCGGGATTTTCTGGCCTTCTGCGACGTGGACCCGGAGACGGGAGAGCTGACGGGCGCCTTAAAGGAGTTCCTCGGCTATGCCGCCGACTGCCTGGCCAACGCCCATATCGAGTTCCAGGCGACGCCCTATGAGACGCCGGCGGAGGCCCTGGAGGCCATGGCCCGGGGCGAGGTGGACTGCGTGTTCCCGGCCAATCTCAGCAGCTACGACGGGGAGACCATGGATGTGGTCATGACGCCGCCCCTCATGACCACGGGCGTCTATGCCTTTGTGTACCCGGATGAGGAGAGTATTTTTGCGAAAAAGGAGCATGTGATCGTGGCGGTGGACGAGGGGAATCCAAACTACGATTCCTTCCTGCTGGACCATTTCCCGAATTGGCTGAAGGTCTACTACCCCAATACGGAGGAGTGCCTGAAGGCCGTGGCGGACGGCGTGGCGGACTGCGTGCTCATCAGCAACCACCGCTACAACTACATCTCCAGAGTCTGTGACAAATACCGTCTGACCACGCTCTCCACGGGCGAGAATCTGGACTTCTGCTTCGCGGTGGGCGACGAGGAAACGGAGCTCTATTCCATTCTGGCCAAGGTCACGGGCCTGGTGCCCACATCCACCGTGAACGCGGCCCTGTCCTATTACATCGCCAGAGACGCCAGGGCCACTCTGGCCGACGTGGTGAAGGACAACCTGCCGCTGGTGATCGCCGTGATTGCCGCGGTGCTGCTGGTGATCCTGTTCCTGCTGCTCCGGAGCCTCCGGGCGGAGAAACGGGCCCGGGAGCTGATCGCCGCCACGGAGATCGACGAGCTCACCGGCCTATACAGCCGGAACTACTTCTTCCAGTACGCAAACCGCATGTACAAGGAGCACCCGGAGAAGCGCATGGACGCCGTGGTGATCAACATCGAGCAGTTCCACATGGTCAACGCCCTGAACGGACGGGAGCTGGGGGACCGGATCCTCCAGGCCCTTGGAAGCGAAATCCGCGCCGCCACCGAGGAGATCGGCGGCATCGCAGGAAGGTTCGAGGCGGATCGGTTCGACATCTATTGCCGGCACAGAGAGGATTACCGCGACCTGTTTACCCGGCTCCAGGACAGGCTCAAAGCCCTGGCCCCCAACACCAGCGTCCGGCTTCGCATGGGCGTCATGGAATGGCAGGAGGGTCTGGAGCCGGTGGGGCTCTTTGACCGGGCCCGGACGGCCTGCAGCATGGCACGCGGCCACCACACCGAGCACCTGATCGTCTTCAACGACAAGGTCCGGGAGCGGGAGCTCTATGAACAGCGCCTGCTCAACGACCTGGGCCGGGCCCTGGACGGCTATGAGTTTGAGGTGTACTATCAGCCCAAGTACGACATCCAGTACGATCCTCCCAAGCTGGTCAGCGCCGAGGCCCTGGTCCGCTGGCAGCATCCGGAGCTGGGCACCATCCATCCCGACGACTTTATCCCGCTGCTGGAGCGGAACGGCATGATCCGGGCTGTGGACCGGTATGTCTGGGAGCAGGCGGCGCGGCAGATCGTCCGCTGGCGGGAGGAATACGGGGTCACGATCCCCGTCTCCGTCAACCTGTCCAGGGTGGATGTGTTTGATCCCGACCTGGAAAAAACGCTGGAAGGGATCCTGGAATTCAACGGACTCCGTCATGAGGACCTGAAGCTGGAGGTGACGGAGACGGCCTACACCGAAAACGCCGATCAGGTGGTCCAGGTGGTGGAGGCGCTGCGGAAAAAGGGCTATGTGGTGGAGATGGACGACTTCGGCATCGGCTATTCCTCCCTGAATATGCTGTCCTCTATGCCCGTGGACGTGCTGAAAATGGACCGGGCCTTTATTCAGAACATGGAGCAGAACGAGAAGGACACCCAGCTTGTGGCCCTGATCCTGGGCATTGCGGAGAATCTGAAGATCCCCGTGGTGGCCGAGGGCGTGGAGACGGAATCCCAGATGCGGCTGCTCCGGCAGCTTGGCTGCGCCCTGGTCCAGGGATACTATTTCTCGCCGCCCCTCCATCCGGCGGATTTTGAGACCGAGATCATACAGAAAATGCAGCCTGCCCATTAGGCCGGAAATTGCGAAGAATACCAAAGGGGATGCGCAAATGCACTCATTACGAACCAGGGTTACGCTGATGACCGTATGCGTGGTCGTCATCGCCGTGACCACCGTTTCCCTTCTGAGCGTGCTGTTTATCACCAGGACGAAGCACCGGGAATCCGATCAGCTGCTTCTGCTGCTCTGTGAGACCGGGCAGCGGAATCTGGACTACTATTTCGACAGCGTTCAGAAATCCGTTGGAAAGGTCGCCGACTTTGTGGAGGAGGACCTGGACGGCCTGGAGCCGGAGAAGCTCCAGGCCCACATGGACCGGGTGGACGACTATTTCGACGTGATGGCCTACAAGACCAACGGCGTTCTGACCTACTACTACCGGATCGATCCGGAGATCTCCGACACGGTCAAGGGCTTCTGGTACACAAACCTGGACGGGGAGGGCTTCGTACAGCATGAGGTGACGGACATTACCCGCTACGACACGGAGGACACCTCCGAGCTCGTCTGGTTCACCGTGCCCAAGTACAGGGGCGAGTCCATCTGGCTCTCTCCCTACATCACCGACAACCTGGACGTCCGCGTGATTTCCTACAACGTCCCCATCTACTATGAGGGGCGGTTCGTGGGTGTGGTGGGCATTGAGATCGACTATTCCACCATGGCCGGACAGGTGGAGAGCATCCGGCTCTACAACAACGGCTATGCGTTTTTGAACGATTCCGAGGGGAACATCATTTACCATCCCCGGATGGACGTGACCACCTTCACCGAGGAGACCACCCCCGATGTCCCCGAGGGATTGATCAGCGACAGCACCTTCCTCCGCTACCGGTTCCAGGGTGTGGAGCGCAAGGCGGCCTGGCTGCCCCTGTGCAACGGCATGCGGCTGAACGTGTCCATGCCGGTGTCGGAATCCAACGGCGATTGGCAGCGGCTGATCCTGGAGATCGTCATGGCCTCCCTTGTGGTGCTGCTGATTCTCAGCACCCTCGCCATGTACTTTACGGGACAGATCACAAAGCCGCTGCAGGAGCTGACGGAGGCTGCCGAGCAGGTGGACAAGGGCAACTATGATTTCGTGCTGGATTATGACCGGGACGACGAGGTGGGCCGGCTGACGGATACCTTCAAGCATCTGGCCGGTCACATGAAGGAGCATATCAGCGACCTGAACAGGCGGGTATACGTGGACGCTCTAACCTCGGTGAAGAACAAGGGGGCCTTTGCCAGATCCGTGGAGGAGCTCCAGAACCAGCTTGTGGACCGGCGCGGAGACATGGAGTTCGCCGTGGGCATCTTTGACTGCGACGATCTCAAGAAGATCAACGACCAGTTCGGCCATGAGAAGGGCGACCTGTATCTGAAGGCCTCCAGCCGCCTGATCTGCCGCACCTTCCAGCACAGCCCTGTGTTCCGGATGGGCGGCGACGAGTTCTCCGTGATTTTGCGGAACGACGACTATCAGAACCGGGAGGCGCTGGCCGAACAGTTCGAGCGGGACCGGGAGGCGCTCTGCGCGTCCACGGAGAACAAATGGGAGCAGGTCCGGGTCTCCATAGGCATTGCGGTGTACGATCCAAAGACCGACAAATCGGTCCAGGACACGGTTCATCGGGCGGATCGGATCATGTACGAGAACAAGCGAAAGACCAAGGACGCCAGAAAGCGGAAGTTCAAATGAGAATTGCCGGTCCCCAACCAAAAGGCTGGGGACCGAGACTGGCCCGGGCGGGATATCCATCCCTCCTGAGCCAGTACCAGAAAGTCTGTGAAAACTTGTGAACCGCGTAGTACCGAACGGTACGCTACGTGGTGGCAAAAACCTTCTCTATCCGATCGTTATTCCTGCACGGAAATGGCTCTGCGGAGCTGGGCGATGGCCCCTTTTTCCAGCCGGGAGACCTGGGCCTGGCTGATGCCCACCTCTCCGGCCACCTCCATCTGGGTCCGGCCGTCGTAAAACCGCATGGCCAGGATCCGTTTTTCCCGGTCGCTGAGACGGCGGATGGCGTCCCGAAGGGCGATGCGCTCGATCCACATTTCGTCGGTGTTTTTTGTGTCCCTTACCTGATCCATCACGGTCAGGGGATCGCCGCCGTCGCTGTAGACGGGATCGTAGAGGCTCACGGGGGAGGCAATGGCGTCCAAAGCGCCGTGGATCTCCTCCACGGTGAGCCCCAGATGCTTCGACAGCTCCTCGGCGGTGGGCTCCCGCTGCTGCTCCCGGCGTATGGTCTCCCGGGCCTGGAGTACCTTGTAGGCCGTGTCCCGGAGACTCCGGCTCACCCGGATGGGTGCGTTGTCCCGGAGGAACCGCCGGATTTCACCGGATATCATGGGCACGCCGTAGGTGCTGAACTTCACGCCCAGGTCCGGGTCGAAGTTTTCAATGGCCTTCAGCAGGCCGATGCAGCCCACCTGAAACAGATCGTCCGGGTTTTCGCCGCTCCGGTCAAACCGCTGAATCACGCTGAGCACCAGCCGGAGATTTCCCTCCACCAGCCTGTTCCGTGCTGTCCGGTCGCCCGCCTTGGCCTGCTTCATGAGCTCCAGCATTTCCTCGTTTTTGAGAACCGTCAGTTTGGATGTGTTGACGCCGCAGATCTCGACCTTTCCAAGCATGTTTTATACCTCCCGGCAGCTTTTTCGGTCCTTCCATCAAAGTGTTCCCGAAGCGGCGTTTTTCATTCTGCCGAAGAAGGGCGGTTTCAGGGGACGCGGCACAGCAGAGGGAATCTGTTGCGGTGTAAATAAATGGATGTGTCAAAATGACACACGCTCTTGACGGTGACCGGGAAATCGGTAAAACAGATTGAATGTAACTGCTTAAGTCGCTTGTGTCATCCTGAGCGTAAGCGAAGGATCTTGAAATCGTGAATAACGCCAAGATTCTTCGTCACTTTGTTCCTCAGAATGACAGCGACTGAACTTTTGTTTTCGCCGGCGTCATTGCGAACCGGTCCGCCCCTAAAGGGATTTCCTTCGGTTACAGACTGGTGCGGCAATCTGAAAAAACGAGGCGCTCCCTCTTGATTTTTGCGGGGAAATCCGTTACAATTCCGGGTAGGAACTTTGCGCGATTTCAGAGGTATCCGGCCATGGCACAACCCGCGAGCATACATACATAATGGATCACCGTCGGATTCTGACGGGGTAAGTATACCCTGTCAGGTTCGGCGGTTTTTTGCCTTCCCCTTGAGGGTAGCGAAGCGGCGCCGCGGGAGTGAATGACATGCCGGTGGCATGTCAGAGCCGCGGCGTGACCGAGCCGCAGCGAGACAGGTGGCACGGCGAAGCCGTGACGGATGAGGTGTTAATATAAAGAATAAACCACAAGGAGGCAATTTGGATGAAACAGAAAACAGGAAGAAAGCTGCTGAGCGTTTTGCTCACGCTGGCGCTGGTCGTAGGGATGTTCCCCAGCATGAGTTTGACGGCGTATGCGGCTAATTCCAGCTACGATCTTTGGGTCGGCGGCGTGCAGGTGACGAGCGCGAACTCGACAAGCGACGAGCATCCCACATGGAGCTATGACGCCGAGACCAAAACCCTGACGCTGAACGGCTACTCCAACGGTAAGGAGTTTTATAAAGAAGCGGAGGCGGGCGTTTACAACACTGACTACCGGATCGCCGCCGGCGTCTACTACGCCGGAACGGAGAAGCTCACCGTGGCGCTGGTGGGAGATAACGTCCTGACCATGCCGGAGTTTTCGGAGGATAAGCTTGACAACGCTGCCTTTTTCTCCAAAGGGAGCGTCGAGTTCACCGGCACCGGCTCGCTTACCGCCACGGGCGGTAAGGCCAGCGACACCAGCAAGGACAGCAACGTAGGCAGCTACGGCCTGTGTGCAATCGGAGAAAACGCAGCCTTTACGGGCAGCGGCGCTGTGACCTTCACCGCCGGCAGCGGCGAGAGCAGCTACGGAGCATACTTCGGGAAAGAGACGGCAGTC
>CAJOHR010000028.1 GCA_905234425.1 uncultured Oscillospiraceae bacterium
TTTGAACGGGCAAAAAGCCTGGGCAGGGTTTAATGATCTTGAGTCTCAATATCCAAGCATAGCCAAAGAATGGCATCCGACCAAAAACGACGGGATGAAGCCCAGCGAGGTCGTTTACAGCAGCACGAAAAAGGCATGGTGGATTCGTCGTTATAAGGATCCCAATAGCGGCAAGGAATATTTATTTGAGTGGGAAGCACAAATAAAGAGTCGGACTATGAATCATGCTGATTGTCCATATATTTCACAGGGCCCTGCAGCGTGGGAAGGGTTCAACGATTTGAAAACGCTAAGGCCTGATGTTGTCAAGTATTGGCATCCGACCAAGAATGAGAACCTCACACCAGCGCAGGTTACAGTAAAATCAAACCGTACGGTATGGTGGATATATCCGTATGATGACCCTGTCTCTGGGAAACACTTTGATTTTGAATGGGAAAACAAGATAGAGGATCAGGTTGCAGCCAAGGAGTTTTGTCCATTTGTTTGCAACATGCGGGTTTGGACAGGATTCAATGATCTCAAGACTCGATTTCCGGAAATTGCAGCAGAATGGCATACATTCAAAAACAGAAAGAGGACGCCTGCATCAATCATGTGTTTCAGCAGAAATAAAGCATGGTGGAAATGCTCAAACTGTGGACATGAGTGGTATGCCTCGATTAATGGGCGCACTCATGGCGGAGCCGGCTGCCCTTGTTGCAGAAAAAATGCGGTAACTGTTCAGTCGCTCCAATTTCCTTGCTCAAATAGTTTTGGAAACAGGCCGTTTTGTTGCTGTTGCATTGAAAACAGTGACTCAATAATCGAGCAAAGCAGAGGCGACTGAATAGTTACAAAATGCGTATGCATATCTGTGAGTCGGAAACGGCGGAAGAAATCGACGTTTTGCTTTTTGAGAAACTACGTTAACAATGAATAAAATCGACGTTTTGAAGCGTCGATTTTATTCATAACGTCGTTTTCTGCAGTCGTCGACGTTTTCTGGTTTACGTTGATATACATAGCATTTCTGCCATTTTTATAACGTCGATACTTTTTTTGTTCCCTGCGCCGCGGCCTTCCGGCCGCGGCGCACTTGACTTTTTCGTGGTTCTGCGATACCTTGAATGAAAAAACGAGGGGAGAGGGCAGCGTGAATCAGTTTGTACGGACGGAAATGATGCTGGGCCCGGCGGCCATGGAAAAGCTGGCGGCCTCTCGGGTGGCGGTCTTCGGCATCGGCGGCGTGGGCGGACACGCGGCGGAGGCCCTGGTCCGTTCCGGCGTGGGGGCTCTGGACCTGATCGACAAAGATACGGTGAGCCTGAGCAATCTGAACCGGCAGATCTTCGCCCTCCGCAGCACCCTGGGGATGCCCAAGGTGGAGGCGGCTGCGAACCGGCTCCTGAACGTCAATCCTGACCTGAAGCTGACCCTCTGCAATGTGTTCTACGGCCCGGACACCGCCGGGGAATTTGACTTCTCCCAGTATGATTACGTGGTGGACGCGGTGGACACGGTCACCGCCAAGCTCTCTCTGGCGCTCATGGCCCAGGAGACGGGAACACCCATCATCAGCGCCATGGGCACCGGAAACAAGCTGGACCCCACGGCCTTCCGGGTGGCGGACATTACCCAGACCAGCGTCTGCCCCCTGGCCCGGATCATGCGGAAGGAGTGCCGGAAGCGGGGTATCCGCCATTTGAAGGTGGTATACTCCACGGAGGAACCAATCACCCCGGCGCCGCCGCCCCCTGAGGAGGCGCCGGATCAGGGCCGACGTCAAACGCCCTCCAGCAACGCCTTCGTTCCCGCCGCAGCCGGGCTGATCCTGGCGTCGGAGGTCATAAAGGACCTGATTGGTTTGCAGCACTAAAAACGCCTCGGATTCCGCGCTGGAATCCGAGGCGAAAGCTTTATTTTCCGAACTTCAGCCGGAGATCTTCTCCCGTGAGATACTTCTTCATGGGAGCCCAAAGCAGGGCGAAAACCACCAGAGTAATGAGTGTGTTGGGCAGCATATAGGCCAGGTTATAGAGCAGAGAATAGAACCAGGGGGAGTGCATGGTCATACCGAAAAACTCCTCCGGCATATACTCCGCCCAGACGGTCGCGCCCACCACATAGTGGACCAGGAACCGGGCGGCGCAGGCCACCAGGGCGCCGAAGAACACGCCGCCCTTCTTCCGGAAGAAAATGCCCGCCAGTCCCAGGACCGTAAAGGCCAGCAGGTAGTCTCCGATGATGGACTGCCAGCCGATGGCGAAGCCACCGTCAAAGGAGAACTGGAGCACGCCGAACACAAAGGCGGCGATGAGCCCCTGGCCCAGCCCCCAGCGGACGGCATAGAGGATGACAGGCACCATGGCCAGGACCACGGAGCCGCCCCAGGGCATCTCCCAGAGCTTGATCATGCTGAGGACCTGGGCGGCGGCTACCATGAGGGCGCCCTCCACCAGGGCCTGGATGTTTTGCTGTTTCATAAGAAAACCTCCTTGACAAAAATATCACCGCATCGTTTCACGGAAACAATGCGGCTTTCACCAAAGAGGTGTCTTTTCCTACGCCGGTATGATCCGTATCAGGTTCACGGGTCCCGCGCTTTTCCGCACGATCTCAGCCCATTGGCTCCCCGAAGACTCCGTATTCACTTTGCGGTGTTTCATTTTCCCGGCCCGCCCGTGTGGACGGGCCGGGTTTCATGACGAATTAGAAGTAGTAGAGCTCCTTGGCGGCTCTGGTCAGCTCCTCCCGGTCATCGGGATGGGCCAGGGAGATGAGCAGCTTGGCGCGCTCCCGGACGGTGGTGCCGCGGAGATCGGCGATGCCGTTCTCGGTGACCACGTACTGGATGTAGTTCCGCTGATGAGTGACCACGGCGCCGGGGGTGAGGGTGGCCTTGATCTTGGGCATGCCCTTCTTGGTCCGGCTGGAGAAGCAGAGAATGCCCTTGCCGTGCTCGGCGAAGTAGGTGCCCAGGGTGAAGCAGAAACCGCCGCCGGAGCCGGAATACTGGACAGGGCCGATGGACTCGGCGCAGACCTGACCGGTCAGGTCGATCTCCACCAGGGTGTTGATGGAAACCATGTGATCCTGACGGGCGATGTTGGAGGGGTTCAGAACCTCGGGGCCGGGCCGCATGACGCACTTGGGATTGTCGTGGAGGTACTTGTAGAGCTCGTGGACGCCGTCGGCGAACACGCCCACGTGCAGGCCGGTGTCGTAGGGCTTCCGGGCGCCGGTGATGACGCCGGCGTCGATGAGGGTGGCCATGGAGGAGGTGAACTGCTCGGTGTGCAGGCCCAGATCCTTCTTGTCCATCAGGTGCTTGCCCACGGTGTCGGGAATGCCGCCGATGCCCATCTGGATGGAATCGCCGTCCTCGATCAGGGAGGCGACCATCTCGCCGATCATGTCCTCCTCGGGAGTGGTGGTGGGGGTGCCGATGCAGTATTCGGGGGTGTTGACCTCATAGAGCAGGGTGACGGCCTCCACGGGAATGGCGGCGGAGCCGTTCATGTAGGTCAGGTTGGGGTTGACCTCCACGATGATGGTCTTCTTCTGCTCGATGGCGTCCTTCACGGCATAGTACTCGATGGTCTGGTTCATGCCGATGTACATGTTGCCGTTCTCATCCATGGGAGAGACCTGGGCGGTGAAGATGTTGCAGGGCTTGTGCTTGTTCACCATCCGGTAGTAGTTGGGCAGATCCACGGGAATGAAGCTGGCGTTGAGCAGCTTGTGGGCCTGACGGTAGGAGGGACCGTAGAAATAGTTGTGGCAGTTGATGTGGCCGTTCATGCCGGGGGTCATCATGAAGGGATAGGAGCCGATGCGGCTCTTGTAGACGATGACGTTCTCCACCCGGTCGGCGATCTCATGGAGCCGGCCGAAGAGGGTCTCAGGCTCGTTGTAGTTGTTGGAGCACCAGATCACGTCGCCGGACTTGATCATGGCGAGAGCGTCCTCCACGGTGCCCATCTTACTGTCGTAGATCTTTTTGTAATCCTCGTAAGTCATTGGCAATAACCTCTTTCCGGGGGAATCCCCATGTGTTTTTTCGTAGCAAACCCATTATACTGAGTTGTTTCGCGATTTGCAAGAGGGGATTGTCAGAAAACGAAGGTCCCGAAAAAAGGGCTTTTGGGCACATTATATAAGGGCTTTTTTCGAGATTGCCGTATGAAACGTCCAAAATTCCCAAAAACAGCTTGGAATAGCCCTGAATCCTTGTGCAAAACTATGATAAAAACAGGGAAATACGACTTCCTTTGCTTGACACAGCCCCCTGTGAGAGGTAAAATATTTTTGTGCAGGAAAGCGCTCCCAAACAGACGCGGCACACACAAAGGAGGTGCCTGTTTTGCAAATCACCGACAATGAGCTCAGCATGGAAAAGCTGTTTCTGTTCAACCAGGGAACCTATTATCACAGCTATCGCAGCTTCGGCGCGCATTTGCTTCCGGAGGGCGTCCGCTTCACAGTCTGGTGCCCGAGAGTCGAGGCCGTGGAGGTGGTCGGCTCCTTCAACGATTGGCAGGGCGCGCCCATGGAGCCTCAGGGCGAGACCGGAGTCTGGTCCGCTGTGATCCCCGAGGCCAAAGAGGGCCAGCTTTATAAATACCGTATCCACACCTGGGACGGCGAGGTGCTCTACAAGGCCGATCCCTTCGCCTTCCACGCGGAGGTCCGGCCGGGAACAGCCTCCCGGATCGCCGTTCTGGACGGCTACCGCTGGAACGACGGGCACTGGAGAGCCGCCCAAAAACGGACGAAATCCCCCCGGCCCATGAACATCTATGAGGTCCATGCCGGGGCCTGGAAGCAGCGGGAGAATCCGGAGGATCCGGAGGCGCCCTTCTTCAGCTACCGGGAGCTGGCGGATCAGCTGATCCCCTACGTCCGGGACATGGGCTACACCCACATCGAGCTCATGCCTGTCATGGAGCATCCCTTCGACGGAAGCTGGGGCTATCAGGTGACGGGGTTCTTCGCTCCCACCAGCCGGTACGGTTCCCCCAAGGAGCTGATGTATTTCATCGACCTGGCCCACCAGAACGGCATCGGCGTGATCCTGGACTGGGTCCCCGCCCATTTCTGCCGGGACGAGCACGGCCTGGGACGGTTCAACGGGGAAATGCTCTATGAGTGCGCCGATCATCCCGAGTGGGGCACCTACAAGTTCGACTATGCCAGGACCGAGGTCCAGAGCTTCCTGCTGTCCTCCGCCGTATACTGGCTGACGGTCTACCATGCCGACGGCATTCGGGTGGACGGCGTCAGCTCCATGCTGTACATGAACTTCGGCGTGGAGGATCCTTCCAGGAAGCAGTACAATGAGTACGGCACGGAAGAGGATCTGGCGGCCTCCTCCTTTATCCGGCGGCTCAACGACGTGATCCACGAGTACGTCCCCGGGGCTGTCATGATCGCCGAGGAGTCCACGGCCTGGCCCTATGTCACCGGGGACACCGCCTCCGGGGGCTTGGGCTTCGACTACAAGTGGGACATGGGATGGATGAACGACACCCTGAGCTACTGCAAGGCGGATTTCCCCTACCGTCCCGGCTGCCACAATATGCTGACCTTCTCCATGGCCTACAACTTCGCGGAGCATTTCATCCTGCCCCTGAGCCATGACGAGGTGGTCCACGGAAAGTGCAGCCTGCTCCGGCGGATGCCGGGAGACTACTGGCGGCAGTTTGCCGGGCTCCGGCTCCTGCAGCTCTATCAGATCACCCATCCCGGCGGGAAGCTCAGCTTCATGTCCACGGAATACGGCCCCTTTATCGAGTGGCGGGAGTACGAGTCCCTGGAGTGGTTCCTCCTGGACTATCCCTCCCACAAGATGCAGCAGGTCTACACCGCCGCTTTGAACCACTTCTACAAGAATTCTCCCGCCCTTTGGCAGGATGACCACAGCTGGGACGGCTACCACTGGCTGGACGCCGACGACGCGGCCCAGTGCATCCTCCTGTTCCGCCGGACGGGGAAGAAAAAGTCCGAGGCTCTGACGGTGCTCTTAAACTTTGTGCCGGAGGTCATCGACGAGTTCCGCATCGGCGTGCCCAAGCCCGGAGAATATGAAGAGGTGTTCAACTCCGACTGGGAGCCCTTCGGCGGCAGCGGACGGAGAAACGAAGGACCGCTCATTGCGGAGCCCATCCCGGCCCACGGCGAGGAATGGTCCGTTGCAGTCAAAACCCCGCCCATCGGCGGCTTGATTTTGCAGAAGAAATAAACACGCATCCGTTATCCCATACTCAGATTTTCAAAGGAGAGGAATTATGTTTTTCGCAGGAAAAGAAGATTTTAAGGTGGCATATGAGGCCAAGTCTCTGGAGACCTTCGCGAAGCCTGTGGCCCAATGCTCCACACTGGAGAAATATGAGCTGCTGGTCAATCTGATCTCCAGCACCACAGGCAAGGTCCGGACCCAGACCTCCCAGCGGCACAGTCGCCTCCAACAGAAGAAGGTGTATTATTTCTCCATGGAATTCCTGATCGGAAGACTCCTGCGGAATTACCTGATCAATCTGGAGCTGGAGGACATCGTTCGGGAGGGCCTGGAGGACCTGAACATCGACCTGGACGAGCTGTGCGAATGTGAGCGGGACCCGGGTCTCGGCAACGGCGGCCTGGGCCGTCTGGCGGCCTGCTTCCTGGACTCCATGGCCTATCTCAGCGTCCCCGGCGTGGGCATGGGCATCCGGTATCGGTTCGGCCTGTTCCGTCAGCGGATCGTCAGCGGCTACCAGACCGAGGAGCCCGACTCATGGCTGGAGAACGGCTATCCCTGGGAGAAGAAAAAGCCCGATGAGGCCGTAGAAGTCAAGTACGGCGGCTATGTGGAGCAGTCCATCGGCAAGGACGGCCAGCCCCGGTACGCCATTGCGGGAGCCCAGTCTGTCCTGGCGGTGCCCTATGAGGTGCCCATCGTGGGCTACGGCGGCAAGACCGTCAATGTATTGAAGCTCTGGAGCGCGGAGCCTGTGGTGGAGAAGCTGGATCTGGCGGCCTTCAACCGGGGCGATTACTCCGGGGCCATGCGGGACCGGAACGACATCGAGGCCATCTCCTGCATCCTCTATCCCGACGACTCCACCGAGGCCGGCAAGGCCCTGCGGCTCAAGCAGGAGTATTTCTTCGTGGCCGCCGGCGTGGCCGACATCATCCGCAGCTTTAAAAAGACATACGGCACGGACTTTGAAAAGCTCCCGGAGCTGGTCAGCATCCACACCAACGACACCCATCCGGCTCTCTGCGTGCCGGAACTCATGCGGGTGCTGGTGGATCTGGAGGGCGTGAGCTGGAACAAGGCCTGGGAGATCACGAAGAAGACCATTTCCTACACCAACCACACCATCATGCCAGAGGCTCTGGAGAAGTGGAGCATCGACCTGATGCGGTCCCTGCTGCCCCGGGTCTATCAGATCATCGAGGAGATCGACCGGCGGTATGTGGCCGACTTTGACCGGACCATGCCCGACTGGCAGGACAAGCTGCGGAACACCGCCGTGCTCTGGGACGGCCAGGTCCACATGGCCAACCTGTCCATCATCGGCGCCCACAGCGTCAACGGCGTAGCGGCCCTCCACACGGAGATCCTGAAGACCGAGGTGCTGAAGGACTTCTATGCCATGACCCCGGAGAAGTTCAACAACAAGACCAACGGCGTCACCCACCGGCGCTTCCTGGCGGAGGCCAATCCGCCGCTGGCCCGGCTCATCACCGATACCATCGGCCCGGATTGGATGGGAGACGCCTTCGAGCTTCAGCGTCTGCTGAATCACAAGGAGGACCCGGCCTTCCTCCAGTCCCTGCGGGAGGTCAAGCGCCAGAACAAGGTCCGGCTGGGCAACTACGTGGCCGACAAAATGGGCATCGCCATCGACCCGGATTCCATCTTCGATATCCAGGTCAAGCGGATCCACGCCTACAAGCGCCAGCTCCTGGCCGCCTTCAAGGTCATGGACCTGTACAACCGGATCAAGGACGATCCCGACGCCGTGGAGCAGCCTTATACCTTCCTGTTTGCCGGAAAGGCGGCAGCGGGCTATGCCTTTGCCAAGGAGAGCATCAAGTATATCTGCTCCATCGCCGACCTTGTGAATTCCGATCCGGTGGTGCGGAAGAAGCTCCGGGTGATCTTCCTGGAGAACTTCAACGTGTCCTCCGCCCAGCTGATCTATCCGGCGGCGGACATCTCCGAGCAGATTTCCACTGCGGGCAAGGAGGCCAGCGGCACGGGCTGCATGAAGTTCATGTTCAACGGCGCCATCACCCTGGGCACCCTGGACGGCGCCAACGTGGAGATCCGGAACCAGGTGGGCGACGACAACATCGCCATCTTCGGCCTGACCTCGGACGAGGTGCTGAACTATTACCAGCACGGCGGCTATATCGCCTATGACGCGGCCAACGCCGATCCCAGACTTGGCCGGATCGTGAACCAGTTGGTGGACGGCACCTTCCAGGCCTCGGGCAAGAACTTCTACGGGCTCCATGACGCCCTGATGAAGGCCAACGACGAGTATTTCGTCCTGAAGGACTTCGACTCCTATCTCAAGGCCTTCGAGTCCCTTTCCGAGATCTACAAGGATCCCATCCGCTGGGGCCGCATGAGCCTTCAGAACATCGCCATGGCCGGCACCTTCAGCTCCGACCGGACAATCCGGGAGTACTGCGAGGACATCTGGCACACGCCCTGCGACAAGATAAAATAAGAATGTAACTGTTCAGTCGCTCGTGTCATCCTGAGCGTAAGCGAAGGATCTTTTACCTGAAATCGTGAATAATGCCAAGATTCTTCGTCACTTTGTTCCTCAGAATTAGGATTTCTAATTCCTAATTGAAAAGAAACGGAGGAAGATAATTTATGCGAAAAAAAGAGTGTATCGCCATGCTTCTGGCAGGCGGCCAGGGCAGCCGGCTGCTGGACCTGACCAAGAAGAACGCGAAGCCCGCGGTGTCCTTCGGCGGTAAATACCGCATCATCGACTTCTCCCTTTCCAACTGTGTCAACTCCGGCATCGACACCGTGGGCGTGCTCACCCAGTATAAGCCTCTGATCCTCAACGGCTATCTGGGCAACGGCGAGGCCTGGGATCTGAACCGGAACGACGGCGGCGTCCATGTGCTGCCCCCCTATGAGACCGAGTCCGGCGGCTCCTGGTACCTGGGTACGGCCGACGCCATCTACCATAACATCGACTTCATCGACAGCTACGACCCGGAGTATGTGCTGATCCTCTCCGGCGACCACCTGTATTTGATGGACTACGACAAGATGCTCGACGAGCACAAGGCGAACGAGGCCGATCTCACCGTGTCCGTCATGACCGTGCCCTGGGAGGAGGCCAGCCGCTTCGGCATTATGGAGGCCGACGAGGAGGACAGGATCGTGGAGTTCGTGGAGAAGCCCGCCAATCCCAAGAGCAACCTGGCCTCCATGGGCATCTATATCTTCTCCTGGGCCACCATGCGCAAGGCTCTGATGGAGGACCACGAGGACAAATCCTCCTCCCACGACTTCGGCAAAAACATCATCCCCATGCTCCTCCGGGACGGGAAGCGGCTCTTTGTCTACCGCTTCTCGGGCTACTGGAAGGACGTGGGCACTATCGACAGCTACTACGGCGCCAACATGGAGCTGCTGGATGAATCCCCGGAGCTGGATATCTACGGCAAGACCAGAGTCTTCTCCAACTCCAACATCTATCCGCCCCACTATGTGGGCCCCGAGGGCGTCATCGAAAACAGCATCGTCTCCAACGGCTGCTCCATTCTGGGCACCGTCTCCCACAGCGTTCTGGGCTCCGGCGTGACCGTGGGCTACGGCGCGCTGGTGAAGGATTCCATTCTGCTGCCCGGCGCCACAGTGGAGCCCGGCGCCAGAGTCTATCGCTCCATCATTTCAGAGCGGGCCACCATCAAGGCCGGTACAGTCTTCGGTCAGGACGGGGACGACACGCCCATCTCCCTGCTGGGCGACGACAAGACCAACGGTTAAGGAGGAAGTATCATGGGTAAAGTAATCGGACTGCTGTCCACCAACTATACCGGCGCCAAGTACGGCAAGCTCATCGACGGACGGCCCGTGGCCTCCATCCCCTTTGGCGGCCGCTACCGGCTCATCGATTTTCCGCTGTCCTCCATGGTGAATTCCGGCATCGACACCGTGGGCGTCATCACCCCCAGCAACTACCGCTCCCTGGCGGACCATCTGAACATGGGCCGGGAGTGGGGCCTTAACACCAAGCAGGGCGGACTGTTCCTGCTTCCCGGCGCGGTCCACGGCCTCAAGGACACCACCGCCCGGTTCTCCCTCCGGGACCTGATCCTGAACTCCGAGTATTTCCGCCGGGCCGATGAGGACACGGTGCTGATCTGCGCGGCCAACCGGGTCTACAACATCGACTTCCGGCCTGTCATTGCAAAGCATCAGGAGAGCGGCGCGGCCGTGACCCTGATGTATAAAAAGCTCTCGGCGGAAAAGACGGCCACAGCCACGGGCCTGTTCCTGGGAATCTCCGGGGACGGACGGGTGACCGGCATCTCCGACTCCGCCCGGGGAGAGTCCAACATCTTCCTGGATTCCATGCTGGTCCAGCGTCAGGTGATCCTGGACTTCATCAAGTGCTATCAGAATCTGGACTATATCGACATGATGGACATTCTGGCCGCCAATCTGGGCCAGCTCCATGTGGATACCTGGCTGTACGACGGCTATGAGCACGCCGTGGATCACGCCCAGGACTATCTGGCCGTGAGCCAGGACATCCTGGACCCGGAGATCCAGAAGAAGCTGTTCCCCGCCGACCGGCCCATCTACACCAAGATCCAGGATTCCCCGCCGGCCAAGTATCTGCCCGGGGCCAGCGTGAAAAACTCCCTGGTGGCGGCAAGCTGCATCGTCTCCGGCAAGGTGGAAAACAGTATTCTCTTCCGGGGCGTCACCGTGGGCGCCGGCGCGGAGGTCCGCAATTGCGTGATCATGCAGAACTGCGTCATCGGTCCCGGCGTGGTGGTGGAGAATATCATCTGCGACAAGAGCGTCACCATCTGCGAGGGCGTCCGCCTCTCCGGCAGTCCCCAGAGTCCCTTTGTGGTGGGGAAAGAAGAGACGCTTTAATTAGGAGGTTCGAGACATGGCATTTACGAGGACCAACGTGCTGTTCGCCGCCTTTGAGTGTACGCCCTTCGTCAAGACGGGCGGCCTGGGAGACGTGGCGGGCAGCCTGCCCGGAGCACTGAAATGCTCCTCCTGCGACGTTCGGGTGATCCTGCCCAAGCTCCGGCAGATTCCCCGGGAATACCACGATCAAATGGAGCTTGTGGCCGCCTTTGACGTGCCCCTGGGCTGGCGGACCCAGTACTGCGGCGTTTTCAAGCTGAAGCTGGGAGGCATTCAGTATTACTTCCTGGACAACGAGTTCTATTTCGGTCGGGACAACGCCTACGGCTACGGCGACGACTGCGAACGGGCAGCCTACTTCTCCAAGGCGGTGCTGGAGGCCCTGAAGCACATCGACTTCGCCCCGGATATCATTCACGCCAACGACTGGCACACGGCCATGATCCCCGTGTTCCTCCGGGAGCAGTATCAGGGCGAAGCGCTCTATGAGCGGATCAAGATCATTTTCACCATCCACAACCTCAAGTATCAGGGCATTGGCTCGGACTTCCTCTTTGGGGATCTGCTGGGCCTGTACGGCTGCCAGAACGCCTGGGACCAGCTCCGCTGGGGCCGGGACGCCATCAATTTCATGCAGGGCGCCCTGTACTATTCCGATTTTATCACCACCGTGAGCCCCTCCTACGCCGACGAGATCTGCACCTATGTCTACGGCGAGGGCATGGACCCCATCCTGGCCAATCGCCGGGAGCGGCTTCGGGGCATCCTCAACGGCATTGACAAGGATAAATTCGATCCCGCTCTGGCTCCCACGCCCTTCTCTGCAGAGGATATGACGGGAAAGGCCGACTGCAAGACGGCCCTCCAGGTGGAGCTGGGGCTGCCCGTCCGGGCCGACGCGCCGCTGGCGGTGCTGATCTCCCGGCTGACGGACCAGAAGGGACTGGACCTTCTGGCGGGCTGCATCCAATGGGTCCTGGAGGAAAATATCCAGATCGCCATTCTCGGCACAGGCGAAGCCTACTATCAGGACCTCTTCGGAAACCTTGCCAAAGAGCATCCCGACAAGCTGGCCGTTCGGTTCACGTTTGACGAGCCTCTGTCCGTCAGGATGTACGCCGGAGCGGATCTGCTGCTCATGCCGTCTCTGTTCGAGCCCTGCGGCCTGAACCAGATGATCGCCATGCGGTACGGCACCCTGCCTGTGGTCCGGGAGACCGGCGGCCTCAAGGACAGCGTGATCCCCTATAACAAGTTTACCGGGGAGGGCACCGGCTTCGGCTTTATGCACGCCAGCGGTCAGGAGCTGGGAGACGCCATTATGAAAGCGGTCAAGGTGTTCTCCGAGAACAAGCCCGCCTGGAAGGAGCTCCAGAAGCAGGCCATGGCCAAGGACTTTAGCTGGAAGGCCAGCGCCAAGGAATACAGGGCCATTTACCGGAAGCTGGTCTCGGGATAATCGGCGCGTTTCCCCAATCGGAGAACGATATTATCAACATAGACCGGAGGGCTGCTTATGTACTTCTACCATAACTCCAGAGACGTGGGCTTTCGGGACCCCTACGGCGCCGTGACGCCGGGAACCGCCGTGACCCTGCGGGCCGACGCGGATCTTCCCTGGGGGAGCCGTGTCTATGCCCGGTTCTGGTGGGACAGCGAGCTGCGGATCCTCATGCTGCCGGACGTATCCGGCCATCTGAGCTGCACCGCCATGCTCCCGGAAAAGCCGGGGCTGGTCTGGTACTACTTCGAGCTGGAGACCCCCAACGGGAAATACTTCTACGGGAGAGCCCCGGGAACAGTGGGCGGCGGCGGCACCGTGCAGGATCGGGAGCCGGGAGGCTGGCAGATCACCGTCTATGAACCCCGGACCCTGCCGGAATGGTACGGAAAGTCCGTGGCCTATCAGATCTTCCCCGACCGGTTCCGCCGGGGGGAGGACTGGGAAAAGCGCCAGAAGGACGCCGCCCATCCTGCCGGCTGGAAGGGCACCAAGCGGCTGGTGCTCCAGGATTGGAACGACACGCCCTTCTACTGCAGGGATCATAATGGCCGGGTGACCCGCTGGCCCTTCTTCGGCGGCACCCTGGAGGGCATTCGGGAGAAGCTCGGCTATCTGGAGAGCCTGGGCGTCGGCGTGATCTACTTAAACCCCATATTCCTGGCCTCCAGCAACCACAAATACGACACCGCAGACTACATGACCATCGACCCCGGCTTCGGCGACGAGGAGACCTTCCGAAAGCTGTGCGCCGACGCGAAGGCCAGAGGCATCCGGATCATTCTGGACGGCGTATTCAGCCATACGGGTGATGACAGCATCTATTTCAATAAATATGGGAATTATCCGGAACCGGGCGCATTCGCCCGGGCGGGCAGCCCCTATGACAGCTGGTACCGGTTCGGAGAGCAGCATCCCTCCGGCTATGAGTGCTGGTGGGGCGTGGACTCCCTGCCCAACGTGGAGGAGACCGATCCCGGCTATCAGGAGTTTATATGCGGGGAGAACGGCGTCATCCGCAAATGGCTGCGGATGGGCGCCTCCGGCTGGCGGCTGGATGTGGCCGACGAGCTGCCCGACGCCTTCATCGAAGAGATCCGGGAGGCGGCAAAGGCGGAAAAGCCCGACGCCCTGCTCCTTGGCGAGGTCTGGGAGGACGCCAGCAACAAGGTCAGCTACAGCGTCCACAGGCGCTATTTCCTGGGAGACGAGCTGGACTGCACCATGCACTATCCCTTCCGGAACGCGGCCATCGACTTCTTCCTGGGAAAGCGCACGGCCCGGGAACTGGCGGAGGCCCTGGAATCCGTCCGGGAGCACTATCCGCCCTCAGCCCTCTACGGCGCCATGAACCTGCTGGGAACCCACGACACCCCCCGGATTCTGACGGTGCTGGGGGAGATCTCCGAGGGAATTCCGGAAGGGGAGAAGGAGACCTGCCGCCTGAGCCCGGAGGCCAGAGAGAAGGCCGTAGGGCGGCTGAAGCTGCTCCAGGTTCTGCAGTTTACAAGTCCCGGCGTGCCCTGCGTCTATTACGGCGACGAGGCAGGCATGGAGGGTCTGGCGGACCCCTACAACCGGGGGCCCTTCCCCTGGGGCGCGGAGGATCAGAACCTGACCGATTGGGTGAAGCAGCTCGCCAATCTGCGGAAGCAGATCCCGGCCCTGGTGGAGGGAACCGTACGGTACTGGACCCTGGACGACGACACCCTGGGCATGGAGCGGACCCTGGGAGATACGCAGATCTGCGTATACATCGGCCGGAAGCCCCGGACAGTTCCGGGAGACAAAAAGGCCTGGACGGAGCTGCTCACCGGCGCGGAATACAGCCCGGATCGGATCGAGATTCCCCTGTCCGGCGCCCTGGTGCTCCGGCACATCCGGGAAAAGAAGGCGCCTGACCAGACGGCCGGGATGGCGCAGTATTCGTAATCGGAAAACCGTAGCGGAGGGCTTTTGTCCTCCGCTTTTTCCTGCCGCCACTCGTCACTTTGCCGGAATTTAACTCGATAAATCAATAAAATACCGACGCTTTACATCTTGCGAACCCCGGAGCGGAAGGTTATAATTAAAAACAACCATTACATTCTGTCGGGCAGGTCCCGATCACTGGAGGTCGAAATCCATGGAGAAAATTTCTGTGACCCTGACAAAGAACTTGAAGGAGAAGCCCAAGGGCCCTGATATTCCCTTCGGCGTTTTTACCACAGACCACATGTTCCTGATGAACTATGACCGGGAGAACGGCTGGCACGATCCCCGGATCGTCCCCTATGCCCCCTTCCAGATGGATCCGGCCTGCATGGTGCTCCACTATGCCCAGGAGATCTTTGAGGGCATGAAGGCCTATCGGGACGCGGAGGGCAAGATCCGCCTGTTCCGGCCCGAGGAGAACTTCAAGCGCATGAACTCCTCCTGCGAGCGTATGTCCATTCCCCAGATCGACGTGGACTTCTGCGTGGAGGCAGTGAAGCAGCTTGTGACCCTGGAGAAGGATTGGGTTCCCACGGCCCCCAACACCTCCCTGTATATCCGCCCCTTTATCTTCGCCACGGACATCCACGTGGGCGTCCATGCCTCCCACACCTATCAGTTCTGCGTGATCCTTTCCCCTGTAGGCCCCTACTACGCCACGGGGCTGGCGCCTGTCTCCATCATGATCGAGGAGGAGGATGTGCGGGCCGTGCGGGGCGGCACGGGCTTCACAAAGTGCGGCGGCAACTACGCCGCTTCCCTGCGGGCCGGCGAGAAGGCCGAGGAGAAGGGCTTCTCTCAGGTGCTCTGGCTGGACGGCGTGGAGCGGAAGTACATTGAAGAAGTGGGCTCCATGAACGTGCTGTTCAAGATCGGCGGCAAGATCGTCACCCCCGCCCTCAACGGCTCCATCCTGCCCGGTATCACCCGGAAGAGCTGCCTCCAGCTTCTCCGGGACAAGGGCTTTGAGGTGGAGGAGCGGCGGCTCTCCGTGGAGGAGCTGATCTCTGCCGCCCGGGACGGCAGCCTGGAGGAGGCCTTCGGCTCCGGCACCGCCGCCGTTGTCTCTCCCATCGGCACCCTGTACTACAAGGGCGAAACCTTCACCATCTCCGGCGGCGGCATCGGCCCCGTGGCCCAGGACCTCTACGACACCCTGACAGGCATCCAGTGGGGCAAGGTGGCCGACCCCTACGGCTGGAGCCAGGTCATCTGCTGATATGAAAGAATCAACTGCCGGACACAGACAAAATGCCTGTGTCCGGCAGTTTTACTCTATTAATCAGGGGATTTTCGTTTCCGAAAAAAGCCGAAAATCAGTTCTTGCAGAAGCCCCAGGATCACCGCCGGGAAGATCAGGTCCGGCCCGCCTGCCAGAAACGCAATGGCGGCGGCGATCATAAGCCACGGAAAGAGGAAACCCTGAATCACCCAACCCACACCCATGGGACGGCCCTGCCTCTTTGCCAATATGGGCCGCAGAACGGAGGCCAACAGCCCTAGAACTACAAGAATTCCCAGCAGGACCCATTCAAACGTATCCACCAAGCATCCCTCCCTGCCTATCATACCATATTTTTCGACCGAAAGATAGAGGAGGACTTGCACAAGCAGGGCGGAACAGGTATAATGATGAAAAAAAGATCGGGAGGACACCCATGGAACGCATCGATAAAATCAACTACTATCTGGACATTGCCCAGACCGTCCTGGAGCGCTCCACCTGTCTCCGGCGGCACTATGGGGCCATTATCGTCCGAAACGACGAGATCGTCTCCACCGGCTATAACGGCGCTCCCAGAGGACGGAAAAACTGTTCGCAGATGGGATACTGCGTCCGGCAGGAGCTGAAGATCCCCAGCGGGGAACGGTACGAGCTATGCCGTTCGGTCCATGCCGAGGCCAACGCCATCATCTCCGCGGCCCGGAGCGAATGTATCGGCGGCGACCTGTATCTTTGCTGCGTGGACCCCTCCGACGGCCATGTGGTGGGAGACGCCACCTGCTGCTCCATGTGCCGCAGGCTGGTCATCAACGCCGGGATCTCCCGGGTCATCGTTCGCAACACTCCTACGGATTACACCGTGATCCGGGTGAAGGATTGGATCGAAAACGACGAGTCCATCCAGGGAGAGAGCTGCGGCGTCTCCGGAAAATAGAATCGTGTTTTTCGCCGTCGCGGCTCCTTTCGGGAGGTCCGCGGCGGCGCGCGTTTTTGTGGGGAAATTGCAGGGGAAGGCGGCAAAATTACCATAGAAAAGGGAAACAATATGTGCTATGATAGCATTGTGGTCCGCCTATGGGCGAGACCCTTCCGACGCGCGTCCTTTCGGCGCTGCGGCGAACCATAAAATCGGAAGTGATGATTATGCGAGAGAGATACGCAAAGCGGGCCCTTGCGCTCCTCTTGGCGGCGCTGCTTCTGGCTGCGTTTGCCGGCTGCGGTCAGGGAACAGAGGCGAGCGCGGCCTCGGCGAGCGCGGCGCCTGCTGCATTGGAACCGTCTGCCCAGGCCGCGGAGGATTCCCAGCCGGCTCCGGAGGAACCGGAGGATGACGGCATTACCAGGATCACCTTGGCCGACGGGGACATCCAGATCGACGGCAAGGGCGCCGGGGTGGAAATGGGCCTGGACAAGGTCACCATCAAGAGCGGCGGCGTCTATTACCTCACCGGGACCCTGACCAACGGCCGGGTGGTGATCAAGGCCAACCCCTCGGACGCGGTGGAGCTGGTGCTGGACGGTGTGAATATCACCTCCGCGGGCAACGACGCCATCTTCTGCAAGAAGGCCGGCACCCTTCAGATCACCCTGGCCGAGGGCTCGGAGAACTATCTCACCAGCGGCAGCCAGGATTTCCTGGACGCCTTCCGCCGGGGAGAGACCTACGAGCCCGTGGACGACGAGACCCTGGTGCTGGATGAGGCGGGAAACCCGGTGGAAACGGAGCCCGAGGACGAGCCTGAGCCCGAGGAGGAAGCCGAATCCTCCGAGGAAGGGGGCTTCAGGTCCCTGCTGATCAAGAGTCAGAAGGCGGCGGTCTACTCCAAGGCGCCCCTCTATATCACCGGCGACGGCAGCCTGACGGTGAAGGGATATATCAATCACGGCATCCAGTCCAGACAGGCTCTGCTGCTGGATACGGCGAATATTTCTCTTGAGAGTATCGGCGACGGGATCAAGGCCAAGGACCTTGTCACCATCGACTCCGGAACCTACGATATCCACAGCTACGGTGACGCCATTTCCACCGATCACGACATGGATATCAAGGGCGGCGCCATCCGCATTTTCACCGGGGACGGCGCCGAGTCTGTGGAGATGAAGACCGAGTTCGGCTTCGGAGGTCCATGGGGCTGGAATCGGGATCTGGACGACACGGCCACCGGTTCCCAGAAGGGTGTCAAGGCCGAGGGAAAACTGACCATTTCCGGCGGTGAGATCACCGTGGACGCCGCTGACGACGCGATCCACTGCGGAACGCTTGCCACCATCACCGGCGGGACCCTGGAGCTGGCCTCTGGGGACGATGGCGTCCATTCAGACCAGGAGCTGGTCTTTGAGGGCGGCACGGTCAACGTATCCTATTGCTATGAGGGCGTCGAGGCCCCCCACATCACGGTCAACGACGGCGATATCAGCGTCACCACCAACGACGACGGCTTCAACGCCGGCGGCGATGCCTGGGAGGAGCTTCCCACGGTGACGATCAACGGCGGAAACGTCTACGTCAATGCCTCCGGCGACGGCCTGGATTCCAACGGAGACCTGACCATCAACGGCGGTGTGATCCGGGTGGACGGTCCGTCGGACAGCATGAACGCGGCCCTGGATACTGGCGCGGAGAACGGGGGCAAGCTGCTGGTGAACGGCGGCGAGCTGATCGCCATCGGCCTGTCCGGCATGATGGAGGTTCCCGAAGCGGAATCGGAGCAAGTATCGATCTCCGTGGTGTTCACCACCTACTTCGGAGAGGATTCCGAGATTCTCGTGACCGATTCCTCGAACAAGGAGGTTCTTCGGTTCACCGCCATCAAGCGGGGCAACGCGGTTCAGGTGTCCGGCCCCCAGTTCAAGCTGAACGAAACCTATACCTTCACCTGCGGCGACGAGAGCATCGACATCGAGGTTACGGCCAACAACGCCGGCAACCGGCGGGGGTTCGGCGGCCCCGGCGGTGGCCCGGGCGGATTCGGCGGCCCTCCGGGAGGTCCTCCCGGCCGCTGAATTCCCATTGCGGAGAACAACCGCTGACCGTTCCGGCCATGCCGGTTCAATATGAGGAGCGTAAGGAGGAAAATAGTACATGAAACTGAGCGGAAGAGAGAAATTTTCCTACGGTCTTGGGGCTGTGGGAAAGGACATGGTCTACATGCTGTCGGCCAGCTATGTGCTCTATTACTTCCAGGATATCCTGGGCGTCACGGCCTGGGTCATGGGCGTGATCCTGCTGGTGGCCCGTGTGTTTGACGCCTTCAACGATCCCGTTATGGGCATCATCGTGGCCAAGACCAGGACCAAATGGGGCAAGTTCCGGCCCTGGCTGCTGATCGGCACCGTGACAAACGCCGTGGTGCTCTATCTGATGTTTGCCGCCCCGCCGGCCCTGGACGGCGCAGGACTGGTGGCCTACGCCGCCATCACCTATATCCTCTGGGGCGTCACTTATACCATGATGGACATTCCTTACTGGTCCATGATCCCCGCTTTTACCGAGGGCGGCAAGGAGCGGGAGAATCTGACCACTCTGGCCCGTTCCTGCGCCGGTGTGGGCTCCGCCATCATCACCATCGTCACCATGCTGGCGGTCCATGCCCTGGGCGGCACGGACGAACGGCTGGGCTTCAAGCTCTTCGCCGCCATCATTGCCGTGCTCTTTGTGGTGTTCATCGCCATCACCTGCATCAACATCAAGGAAAAGTCCACGGTGGACATGGAATCCGCCTCTGTGGGGCAGATGTTCAAGGCCCTGATCCAGAACGATCAGGCCATGACCGTGGTGATCACCATCGTCCTGATCAACTGCTCCATCTACCTGACCTCCAACCTGGTCATCTACTTCTTCAAATACGATTTCGGCGGCACCGGCTGGTACAACAGCTACACCCTCTTCAACACCTTCGGCGGCGCCATTCAGATCCTGTCCATGATGGTGGCCTTCCCTCTGCTGCGGAAGTTCTTCGACACCATCAAGATATTCTACATCTGCCTGGCCAGCGCCATCATCGGCTACGCGGTGCTGCTGGGTTTGGCCTTTGTGAACATGTCCAACGTGTTCCTGCTGTTCATCCCCGGCTTCTTCATCTTTGCCGCCAACGGCGTGCTCCAGGTGCTGACCACCATCTATCTGGCCAACACCGTGGAATACGGAGAGCTGAAGAACAACCGCCGGGATGAAAGCGTCATCTTTTCCATGCAGACCTTTGTGGTGAAGCTGGCCTCCGGCGTGGCGGCGCTCCTGGCCTCCATCGCCCTGAGCATCACCCATCTCCAGTCCGGCACCGAGGTCTCCGCGGCGGATCAGGTCATAGACTTCGCCGCTTCCGTGGCATGGAGCTCCAAGGTGGGGCTCCGGATGGCCATGACCATTCTGCCCATCGTGGGCCTGTTTGCGGGCATTCTCTGGTTCAAGCGGAAATTCATCCTCACCGAGGACAAGATGGCGGAGATCAGCGAAGCCCTGAAGGCCAGAACCCATGATTAGACAATGCGGCCGGAGCTTTGCGCTCTGCACACCCCATACCGCTTATGCCTTCCGGGTCCTGGAGACAGGCCATCTGGAGCACCTCTATTACGGGCCGTCCCTGGGCTGGACCGAGGATACAACCGACGGGGAAGTTGTAGCGGACTGCGCCGCTATGGCCCAGCGGCGGGAGTTCGGCGCGGGAAATACGGTGGCCTATGATCCGAACCATACCTGGCTCAGCCTGGAGGCTCTGCCCCAGGAGGCTTCCGCTATGGGCAAGGGCGACGTCCGGGCGCCGCTTGTGGTCCTGCGCCACAAGGACGGCTCCGCCACCTCGGACTTCCTGTTTGAAGCGGCGAAGATCCGTGCGGGCAAAACGTTTTTGGAGGGCCTGCCCGGCTCCTATGGGGCGGAGGATCAGGTGGATACGCTGATCCTGACCCTCCGGGACAGGCACTATGGCGTGAAATTGGAGCTCCAGTATTGTGTGTACCGGGACTGCGACGCTATCTGCCGGGCCAGCCGGATTATCAATGACAGCGATTCCCCCGTGACCCTGGAGCGGCTCCTGTCCACCCAGCTGGACTTCCACGATGAGGACTGGCTGATGACCGTGTTCCACGGAGCCTGGGCCAGAGAGATGGAAAAAGAGACGGTCCCCGTGGGCCATGCCGCAGTGACGGCCAGCTCCATCGCCGGGGTTTCCTCCAATCGGATGAATCCCTTCGTCATGCTCCACCGGCCGGAAACCACGGAGGAAACGGGCCTCTGCTACGGCATGAACCTGATCTACAGCGGCAACCACCTGGAATCTGCCGCTGTGGGAAGCTGCGGGGGGACACGGTTCCTTTCCGGCGTCAACCCGGAGCATTTCTCCTTCCTGCTGGCGCCGGGAGAAGCCTTTCAGGCGCCCGAGGCCGTGATGGTCTGTTCCCGGGCGGGTTTCTCCGGCATGAGCCGGGCGATGCACCGATTTGTCCGGGACCACGTGATCCGGGGAACCTGGAAGTTCAAGCCAAGACCCGTGCTGCTCAACAGCTGGGAGGCGGCCTATTTTGACGTGAATGAGGCCAAGGTCCTGCGGCTGGCCAGGGCGGCGGCCTCCGTGGGCGCGGAGCTTATGGTCCTGGACGACGGCTGGTTCGGGGATCGGAAGGACGATTTCCGGGCCCTGGGAGACTGGGACGTGAACCCGAAGAAGTTCCCCGGCGGTCTGAGGAGCCTGTCCAAAAAGGTCCGGGACCTGGGCCTGGATTTCGGCATCTGGATCGAGCCGGAGATGGTCAACTCGGACAGCAACCTGTACCGGGCCCATCCGGAATGGGCGATGGAGATCCCCGGAAAACCCCATTCCGAGGGGCGGAACCAGCGGATCCTGGACCTGTGCAATCCGGCGGTGACGGACTATCTGCTGGAAAAGCTGACTGGCCTCCTGTCCTCGGCCAGGATTTCCTATGTGAAGTGGGACATGAACCGGATATTTTCCGACGTGTATTCCCAGTATCTTCCTCCGGAGCGCCAGGGGGAGACGGCCCACCGGTATGTTTTGGGGCTCTACAGGCTGTTAGGGACTCTGACCCGGCGCTTTCCGGAGATCCTCTTCGAGGGCTGCGCCTCCGGCGGAAACCGGTTCGATCTGGGAATCCTGTGTTACTGCCCCCAGATCTGGGCCAGCGACAACACCGACGCCCTGAGCCGCGCCGTTATCCAGGAGGGCTACAGCTACGGCTATCCCATGAATGCGGTGACGGCCCATGTCTCCGCCTGCCCCAACCACCAGACCCTGCGGGAGACGCCCCTTTCCACCCGCTTTGGCGTGGCGGCCTTCGGTGTTCTGGGTTACGAGATGAATCTGGCGGACAGCTCCAGGCAGGAGCTGGAGACCATCCGGCAGCAGATCACCCTCTACAAGCAGTGGCGTGACGTCCTCCAGTTCGGGGACTTTTACCGGCTGGAGCAGGGCGGCAACCACAAGTGGATCTGCGTTTCCCGGGACAGGAAACGGGCGGTGGGGCTGTATCTCCAGACCCTGGCGCGGCCCAACCATCCAGGGGGCGTTTTCCGGGCCGCCGGACTGGACCCGGCGCGCCGGTATCGTTTTTACAGTCTGCCCGGGGCGGTGGACCTGCGGGAATTCGGGGATCTGCTGAATACCGTGGCCCCGGTCCACATCAAGCAGGACTCCCTGGCCCACAACGTGCTGGCGAAATTCATGCCGCTGTCCCTGGAAACCGAGGACATGACCGTGTCCGGCACGGTGCTCATGGAGTCCGGCGTTCAACTGGCCCCGGCCTACGGCGGTACAGGTTTCAACGACAAAACCCGCCATTTCCCGGACTTTGCCTCCCGCCTCTACTTCATGGAGGCTGTGGATTAACCAAGACAAAATGATCCCCGCTTCATGGTCGTGAAGCGGGGATTTTCCATATTTATGCTTCTGTGTCCACCACAGCGATACCCAGCTCCTGGAGCTGCTCCGGCGTAACCTCTGCCGGAGCGTCCATCATCAGATCCTGGGCGTTTTTGTTCATGGGGAAGGGGATGACCTCCCGAATGGTGTCCACCCCGGCCAGAAGCATGACCATCCGGTCCACGCCGGGAGCCACGCCCGCGTGGGGCGGCGCGCCGTAGGTGAAGGCGTGGTACATGGCCGGGAACTTGGCCTTCACGTCCTCCTCGCCCAGGCCCACGAACTCAAAGGCCTTGACCATGATCTCCGGGTCGTGGTTCCGCACGGCACCGGAGGACAGCTCCACGCCGTTGCAGACGATGTCGTACTGCTGGGCGGTGATGGTCAGGGGGTCGATTTCGCCGCGCTCCGCCTTGCGCAGGGTCTCCAGGCCGCCGTCGGGCATGGAGAAGGGGTTGTGGCAGAACTCCAGCTCGCCGCTCTCCTCGCCGATCTCATACATGGGGAAGTCCACGATCCAACAGAATTCGTAGCGCTCCCGGTCCATGTGGCCCTCGCAGGCCGCGCCAAAGGTCTTGATGGCCACACCGGCGGACTTCTGAGCCTGGGCCAGCTTGCCGCAGGTCAGGATCACCAGAGTGTTGGGGGCCAGAGACAGGGCGTCAAACAGGGCGTCCTTTTTCTCCTGCATGAATTTGGCCACGCCGCCGGCAATGGCGCCGGATTCGTCCACCTTGAACCAGTAGGACTTTTCTCCCGCCTGGACCTCGCACTCGGAGAGGAGCTTGTCGATCTGCTTTCTGGTCAGAGCGCAGCTTGAGATGGGAATGGCCTTGATCTCTGCGCCCTCAAAGGGCCCGAAGCCGCAATCCCGGAGGAGCGCCGTCACATCCGTGGCGGTCAGATCGATGCGGAGGTCCGGCTTGTCCGTACCGTAGGTCTCCATGGCGTCGAGATATTTGATCCGCCGGAAGGGCGGCTGGGAGGCGATGTTGTAGGCGCCGTACTTTGCAAATATGGGAGGCAGCACGTCCTCGATGACGGCGAACACATCCTCCTGGGAGGCGAAGGCCATTTCCATATCCAGCTGATAGAACTCGCCGGGGGAACGGTCGCCCCGGGCGTCCTCGTCCCGGAAGCATGGCGCGATCTGGAAATAGCGGTCAAAGCCCGCGGCCATGAGAAGCTGCTTGAACTGCTGAGGAGCCTGGGGCAGGGCGTAGAACTTGCCGTGATGCTTCCGGGAGGGCACCAGATAGTCCCGGGCGCCTTCCGGGGAGGACACGGTGAGGATGGGGGTGGTGATCTCCATAAAGCCGTGGTCCGTCATGGCCTGCCGAAGGGCGGAGACCACGTTGCACCGGAGGATGATGTTCTTCTTCACGTCCGGGTTCCGCAGGTCCAGATACCGGTATTTCAGCCGGGCGGACTCGTCGGCCTCCCGACTCCGGTTGATCTGGAAGGGCAACTCGTTGTGGCGGCAGCGGCCCAGGACCTGGATGGATGTGGGGACGATCTCAATGTCGCCCGTGGGGAGTTTCGGATTCTTGCTGTCCCGTTCCCGGACCACTCCGGTGATCTGCAGGGTGGATTCCTTGTTGAGACCCCGGATCAGAGAAATCATCTCCTCGGTCTCCGCCACCGCCTGGGTGACGCCGTAGAAGTCCCGTAGGACCAGGAAGGCCAGGCTGCTGCCCACCTCCCGGACATTTTCCAAAAAACCGCAGAGGGTGACCGTCTGACCCACATGCTCCATCCGAAGCTCTCCGCAGGTGTGCGTTCTGTTCTGTACCATGGTGTTCTCCTTCCCTTATTCCCCGTCCCGGATGACCGGGCCGCTGTTCTTCACGTTCAGGCCCTCCAGAATGAGCCCGGCGGCCTCCTGGGGCGTCACCGTCACCTGGACGCCCGTTTCAAAATTCTTCACTGCCACAGTGCCGGCGGCAATCTCATCCTCGCCGATGAGCACGGCGTAGGGGATCCCCAGCTTGGCGCAGTAGCTCATTTTCGCCTTGAACTTCTTGGGCTCCGTGTAGATCTGAGTCCGGATCCCGGCGTTCCGCAGGGCGGTGGCGGCGGCGATGGCGGGGCCCATGTCGTCGGTCATGGGAAGCACCAGCGCGTCGGCAGGAGCGGTGATCACGCTGTCATTGAGGTAGCCCTGCTCCTCCAGCACATAAAAGAGTCTCGTGACCCCGATGGAGATGCCCACACCGGGGAGCGGCTTATCCGTGTAGTATTCCGCCAGATTGTCGTAGCGGCCGCCGGAGCAGATGGAACCGATCTCCGGGTGATCCAGCATGGCGGTCTCATAGACGGTGCCGGTATAGTAGTCCAGACCACGGGCGATAGTCAGATCCACCTTGAAGTGGTCCTCGGGGACCCCGAAGGCGGCCAGGTGCCGGGTGACGGCCGTCAGCTCCTCCAGACCCTGATCGAACAGCTCGTTCTTGCCCCGGTACTGCTCCAAAGCCGCAAGGACCGCGCTGTTGTCGCCGTCGATGGCGATGAACTTGAGGATTTCGTCGGCGTTATCCGGGGAAATCCCCACGTCCTCGGTCAGTAGAGTCCGGACCTTCTCCGGGCCGATCTTGTCCAGCTTGTCCACGGTCCGCATGACGGCACCGGACTGCTCGGTCAGGCCAAGCATTCCGTAGAAGCCGTTCAGAATCTTCCGGTTGTTCACCCGGATCTGGAACCGGCGAAGGCCCAGCCTGGAAAACGCGCCGTAGATGATGGCGGGGATCTCCGCCTCGTTGAGAATGTCCAGCTTTCCGTCGCCGATGACGTCGATATCCGCCTGATAAAACTCCCGGAACCGGCCCCGCTGAGCCCGTTCGCCCCGATAGACCTTGCCGATCTGGAACCGGCGGAAGGGGAAGGTGAGCTCTCCGTAGTGGAGGGCCACATATTTGGCCAGGGGCACCGTCAGATCAAACCGAAGGGCCAGATCGCTGTCGCCCTTCTGGAACCGGTAGATCTGCTTTTCTGTTTCGCCGCCGCCCTTGGCTAGGAGGATCTGGGCGTCCTCAATAATGGGGGTATCCAGAGGGGTGAAGCCATAGAGGGCATAGGTCTCCCGCAGGACCTGCAAAAACCGCTCCATCTGGGCCTGCCGTCCGGGCAGGAGCTCCATAAAGCCAGAGAGCGTGCGGGGTTTGATTCGATCCATAAACATATTCCTCTCCTGTTTTGGCATATCCTCCATATTCTATTGCAAAACCCCCGGTTTGTCAATTTCCAGCCTACGATTATTCCATTATCGGCGGAAGCGCATGATCGCGTTATGTGCAAATTGGGATTTGTCGGGGTCATTGAGCATCCCTGTCATTCTGAGGAGCCCAGCGACGAAGAATCTTGCGTCAACCGGGAAGGAAAGATCCTTCGCTGCGCTCAGGATGACGCAACATACCTCTCAGGTGACGCAACATACCTCGACAA
>CAJOHR010000029.1 GCA_905234425.1 uncultured Oscillospiraceae bacterium
GCAGGATCTCAAGGACATCAACAACCCCACCGGCAGCGACTGGGCGGGGGAGACCATGACCTTCCCGGAGGAGCCTGACTTCGCGCCGCTGAAGGACTTCTGCTTCCCGGCGCCCAACGTCCCCGCCAAGCTGCGGGAGGCCTATTACCCGGGCAGACCCTTCACCGAGACCCCGCCGATTCCGGAGCCCTACGAGACCTTTGCTGAGACCTTCAGCTACGGCATGTAAAGGAGGGACGAGACCATGATGAACGAGAGATATACAAACGAGGAGCTTGTGACCCGGCTTTGGGACAAGGAGATCGTCAAGGATCTGATGGCCCGGCGGTGCTATTATAAGCAGAACGATTGGCGGCAGAAGGAGCTGGATGAGCTCTGGGTGAAAAACCCGGAGAATCAGGCGAAGATGTCCCTGTCCAACAACCTGGGCTATTATGTAGGCATGGACGATGTGAAGGCCTACTATGTGGACGGCCTGGCGGAGAAGCGCCGGGCGCAGCTGGAGCTGGTGAAGAAGACGGTCCCCGGTGCGGAATACGGCAATTCCGTTATGAACGCCCATACCTATCATACCGTTATGGTGGAGCTCTCCGGGGACGGTCTCTGGGCCAGATACCTGGCCTATGACCACGGTCACCAGACCGATCCCCAGCCGGACGGCACCGCCAAGGGCTACTGGACCTCCGGCCATGTGCTGGCGGACCTCATTAAGGAGGACGGGGCGTGGAAGATCTTCCACATCAAGTCCAACCACGACCTGACCATCCCTTCGGCGCCCGTGCCCGGCGCGGGCGGCGGCGGCTTCGGCGGTCCTCCCCCGGAGGATGCGGGCGAGGGCGGTCCTCCTCCCGAGGGCGGCGACGGCGGTCCCGGACCCGGCGGCCCTCCCCCCATGCCCGATTTGGGCCCCGATCCCTACGAGGACGAGTACGGCACGCCCACGGTGGCCCTGCCCTATGAGGTAAAGTGGGCCTGGAACGATCTTCCGAAGCAGATGCCCAACACCTATGAGCCCCATGAGAGCTATGATCCCGCCATCAGCTACGGCCCCGAGGGCCATCCCGACCGGCTTCGGTCCTGGCGGTAAGGAGGGTAACGAATATGGCAAAACTGACCTTTGAACAGCGGCTGCACAACGCCCTGGGCAGCCAGCAGTGCGAGCAGATCAAGTCCACCCACAGCTATCTCCACGGCATGATGTATTCGGCCGAGGAGTGGGACGGCATCTGGAACCGCAGCAAGGACGCCACCTGGGCCCACAGCTTCGGCCGCATGGTGGGCTTCGATCAGATCTGGTGGGACAGCGTGTGCCTGGTGGACCCTGGCGCCTACCGGCAGTTCCTCTCCGCCCTGGAGAAGGACCCGGAGGTGGCCAGAAAGGACCCCCGGTCCATGGGTAAGAACGCCTGTCACGCCCTGTCCTCCGGCGTGGTGGAGGTGGCCGCCGACGGCAAGTCCTGCCGCGCCACCTATATCACCCCCGGCCCCTTTGTCATGGGCGGCCCCAACGCCCTGGTGGCGGGGGGACGGATCCTGAACGAGCGCTACGGCTCCGACTTTGTCTACAACAACGGCCGCTGGGAGTATTTCCACGAGCAGGTCTGCCCTGACGGCTTTATGGACTACAACGCGGAGAACTGGGCCCATGCCCGGTACGAGGCGGACAAGAAGGGCCGCTACACGGTCCCCGGCTATCACAATCCTCCTCCGGTCACCGATCCCGGACCGCTCCATGTGGACTACGACGTGGTCCAGACGGTCCAGAAGACCCTGCCCTGGCCGGAGCCCTATGAGACCCTGAACGACGAGAATTCCTTCTCTCCCGGCCGGAACGATCCCAACAAGTTCTGAGGTGACAGAAATGAGTACATGGAGAGAGCAGCCTGCCCTCGTTCCTGAGGAGCAGATCAAGCACCGCCATGAGGCGGATGTGGTGGTGGTGGGCCTGGCACACGCCGGTTCCGCCGCTGTCCGGGCCGCTGCCGAGGCGGGGGCCAAGGTCATCGGCATCGAGGAAAAGAAGGAGAAGACCTACAGTGTCTGGGGCGCGGACGTGGGCCACATCAATTCCAAGTTCCTGGAGAGCCGGGGCGTCCCCAAGGTGGACCCCATCGACTATTACAACGAGATCCAGCGCCGCGCCATGGGCCGGGCCAATCCCGGGCTCATGATGCGCTTCGCCCAGAATTCCGGATCGGCCTTTGACTGGTACACCGATATGGTGGAGGACTGGTCCGGGGTCCAGACGGCCATGTGGCCCGGCGGCAGGAAATTCGACGGCGAGATGGCCGGTTTCCGGTTCTGGCCCGGCACCGCCAAGTTCGGCATGCCCGGCGGAAGAAATCCCTTCGGCGGTCCCCCGCCCAAGGGCGCCAAGGGCGGGCCCGGCGGCCCCGGCGGCCCCGGAGACGGTCCCGGAGGACCCGGCGGAAAGCCGGATATGCCCGGCGGCATCCCCGATAAGGAGGAGATGCTTCCGCCCCAGCCCGGCACCGGCATGAGCGCCAAGGAGCTGGTGGAGGACGTGAAGATCCATCCCTCCCTCTTGGGCCTTTGCAGGGCGAACCAGCAGAAGGCCATCGACCTGGGGGGCGAGATGTATTTCGGCATGTCCGCCGAGAACATCCTCAAGGAAAACGGCCGGGTCACCGGCATTCTGGCCAGGGACGCCGCCACGGGAGAATACCACCTGTTCACGGCGAAGAAGTCCGTGATCCTGGCAGCCGGCGGCTTCGGGGGCAACCCGGAGATGCTGGAGGATCTGCTTCCCGACTTCAAGGAACTGTTCTGCGACGGGGAGAAGTGGCCCCGGAGCATGGGCAGAAAGGGCATGTCCATCAAGCTGGGGGTCTGGGCCGGCGGCAAGCTGGAAAACGGCCCCATCGCCACCATGGGCGGCAACTTCAACCTGCCCAGAGGCTTCAACTGCACCATGGGCCAGCTCTGGCTGGACCCCAGAGGCAAGCGGTTCTGCAACGAGCTCTTCGGCGGCCCGGAATTCGCAGGGATGCAGGGCCAGCAGATGAAGCACGGCACCTACTACAACATCTTTGACTCGGGTATCATGGAGGATCTGGAGTGGGCCATTCCCGCCCATGAGAGCTTCGACTTCGGCGACCGCGGCGAGGGCAGCTACGTGGGTATCATCCAGACCGCTATGGAAGAGGCCAGAGCCGCCGGCAAAGGCGGCGCGATCTGCCGGGCGCCCAACGGTCCTGTCCGGGTGGTTTGCGGCAATAGCATGGAGGAACTGCTGGACAACGCGGAGCTCACAGGTGCGCTCCGGGAGAACGTGAAGACCAGCATCGAGCGGTATAATGAAATCTGCCGGGCAGGCCGGGACGACGACTTCGGCAAGGACGCCAAGCTGCTCCGGCCCCTGGATCAGTGGCCACTGTACCTCCAGTTCAACGACTTCAACTATGTGGGCAGGATCATGTGTACCTGCGGCGGTCTCGTCACCGACGAGACCCAGAACGTGGTGGACGGCAGCTACGATCCCATTCCCGGGCTGTACGCCACAGGCAACTGCTGCGGCCGCCGGTTCGGCCCCCAGTATTCCACCCCCACCTCCGGCATCTCCATCGGCGTGTGCATCACCCTGGGACGGGAGGCCGGCAAAGAGGCGGCAAAATAGGAGGAGACCAATTTGACAAAACAGGATATTATGAAGCTCCAGGCGGACTGCAACGCCTATTTTATGGAGTCTGAGGAGGTCAGCTTCCTCATCGGAAACCGGCAGGAGGAGCTGGAGGGAATTCTGCGGGCCTACAGCGGCATGCGGGACGCCTCGGCCCAGATCCTGCGCCAGTATTTCCTGAAGGGAGGCGAGCTCTGTGACTGAGGAGAGAAGACTGCTCTACATCCACAAGCTGCTCCATGAGCAGGCAAAGCACAAGCAGGGCGACCTGAAGGATCTCCAGTCCGAGCAGGTGGAGAAGATGCAGAAACTCCTGTCGCTGCTGGCCATTGAGAGCGCCTTTGCGGACTATTGCAGGACAGGCGATCCCGCCCTGCTGGCCGGGGAGCCCAACCAGGGACCGGACCAGACCGCCATCGACGCCTGGAAGGCTTTGGGGATCACGGCCCTGTCCTTCCCCTGCATCCGCATCGCCGAGAACGGCAAGACCGCCAAGGCCATGTATTTGGCGGATACGGCGGAGGGAAAGAAGCCCGTAGCCGCCGTGTTCCTCAATTGGGGCGGGGCGTGGAAGCTCTGGAAGCTGATTGCGCAGCCCACCACCGACGATCTGCCCTACGAGCCCTATGCCCGGCTCTATCCCGATCCCATCCAGAAGCCCCCGGAGAAGCCCGCTGGCTTTGGCGGCCCCGGCGGTCCTCCGCCTATGGGCGGCCCCGGCGGTCCTGGCGGTCCCCCGATGGATGGGCCTCCTCCCATGGACGCTCCCGGCGGCCCCGGCGGCCCCGGCGGCCCCGGCGGTCCCGGCGGTCCCGGCGGCGACGATCAGCCGCCCTTTGACCCCGACGCCCGCTCCGACGTCTTCGACCTGGAAGGGGACTATGCCCGGCTCACCTCCGACATCCAGATGCTCAACAATCTGGCCCTGCCGGACTACAAGCGTCAGTGCGCCGAGGCCGATGGACTCATGGAGCAGTGCCGCGCTGTGGTCACGCCGGAATACGCCCTTCGCTGGACCGGCGTCACGCTCTGAAGCGGCAATGCAGCCGTGATAATTGGGAGTTGTTTCAGAGTGGAGAGTTGAGAGTTAAGAGTGGAGATTGTTGTATTTTCCTTCGGAAAATGATTCAAATTTAAATTGTTCCGAAGGAACTCAATATCTTCACGCTCCACGCTTCAATCTTCACGCTCATCCCGGCGAATCCCAATTTGCAGAGTACAATGATATCAGGCCCCGCAATTCCCGTCATCCTGCCCGGATGGCGGGAGTTTTTTACGTCCGCCGGTATATTTTGCGCACAAAAACATTCCTGAACGCAAGAAATTGTGGAAATCCTTGAAATGGTGTGTTATAATAAATGCGTTATGTCAACGTGAAAGGAGGGGAAACGCCATGTCTTATCTGAACGCCATACTTCTGGGCCTGGTCCAGGGGATCACAGAGTTTTTCCCCGTCTCCTCCTCGGGCCATTTGACCCTGCTCCAGACCATCTTCCACATCGAGGAAGCGGATCTCTTTTTCGACGTGCTGCTCCATCTCGGCACCCTGTTTGCTCTGATCGCCGTTTACCGGCGGGAGGTGGCTGCCGTTGTCCGGGGCGGATTGGGGCTTGTGGGTGTGGGCCCGGACCGGGGAAGGATCACCCGGGAGAACGCGGAACGGCGCCGCATGGCCTTCTTCCTCCTTGTGGGCACGATCCCCATTCTGCTTGCCATTCCCCTTCGCCCCGTGGCGGAGATGATTTCCGGCCGGCCCGCCCTGGTGAGCCTCATGCTCATGGTCACCGGCTGCATCCTCTATCTCTCGGACCGGTTCTCCCACGGCACCCAGGGACTCCGGGAGGTTTCCGCCTGGAAGACGGCCCTTGTGGGCGTCAGTCAGGCCGTTTCAGTGATCCCCGGGATCTCCCGCTCCGGCGCCACCATCTCCACGGGCATGCTGCTGGGGTTCCGGCGGAGCTTCGCCCTCCACTATTCCTTTCTATTGAGCATTTCCGCCGTGCTGGGGGCCGCCGCCGTAAGCTTTGCGGGAGCGCTGGAGACGGGGATCCGGACAGACCTGATCCCCAAATACCTTTGCGGCATGGCAGCCGCGGCCGTCTCCGGGTATTTCAGCATCCGGCTCCTTCGCTACCTGACCGCAAGGGGAGATTTCGGCGTCTTCGCCTATTACTGCTGGGGCGCGGGGCTTGTATCCCTGGTCCTGTCCCTGGTGGCATGATACAACCATTACTTCGATTCCGCGGCTTTGCCGCAGAGGAGGGATCCTATGGCACAGCGCAGTGCTGAGTCCAAAAACCAGAAAAAGGAGCGGAATACCGCTGCCAAGGCCGGGAAGCCGGCTCGCACCAAGGCCCAGCAGGCCACGGAAAAGCGGGAGGAGGAGCTGCTCGTGGAGCGCCGGAACTCCCTGTGGGTCCGGCTTGGGGCGTCCATTCTGCTGGTGTTTCTGGCCCTGTTTCTGATCCTGAGCCTGTTCAGAGTCCACGGCGTGTTCCTGGACGCCTTCGGCAGCCTGATGAAGGGCCTGCTGGGCTACGGCTTCGTCCTGACCCCCATCGCCTTCCTGTTTATGGCGTGGATGCTGTTTTTCCTCCATGAGGAGCCCATCCGTTCCAGAATGATTTCCACGGCCCTGTTTGTCCCCGTGTTCAGCGCCCTGGCCCACACCGTCGCCTGCCGGATCATCTTTGAGCCGGGTCTCAGCATGATCAGAAGCCTCTGGAGCACCGGCGGGGAGTTTGCCTCCGGCGGCGTGATCCCCGGCCTTGTGTCCCTGGCCCTCCAGGCGCTGATCAGCCGGGGGGGCACGGTGCCCCTGCTGATCGTGGCCCTGCTGGTCCTGCTGGTCTTTATGTTCAACATCTCTCCGGCGAAAATCATCCACGACCGGGCGGAAAAGCGCCGGGAGCAGCTGGCGGAGCTGGAGGACCCCGAGGAGGACCCGGCCCCCGTCTACGACACCCGGGCGGATCTTCGGGTCCTGGCCACCCCCGCCGTAAAGCAGCGGGTGGAGTGGAGCCGGCGGCAGAAGGACCGGGACTTCGACCTGGCCTTCGGGGACGGGGAGGAGCCTGGAGAGGACAATGGCAGCCCGCTTCTCGACGACGATGACGAGCTGTTCCCCTTCCGGAAAAAGAAGAAAAAGGAGAAAAAGACCGCCTCTCCCTTTGATATCGACATGCCAGGGACCAGCTATTCCGAGCAGATCCGGGCCCTGACCGAGGAGAAGCCGGAGCCGGAAGAGGAGCCCATGCCCCTGCCCTGGGAGCGGCCGGGGCCCGTGAAGGATGCCTGGGAGCCGGAGCCCGCGGACAATTGGACGACTCCCGCCGTGGAACCCGTCGCCGAGCCCATGAAGATGATCCCCGAGGCGGAGCTGACCGAGGCGGCCGTGGCGGCTATGAAGGACCAGAAGGTCAGCCACGACGAGGCGAGAATGGCCGCGGCCCAGGTGGCCATGGAGATCGAATCCCAGGTGGATCAGGAGGCCAGGGAGGAAAAGCCCGCCTACCAGTTCCCGCCCATGAGCATGCTGGCCGAAGCCCTGGAGTCCAAAGAGGACAACACCGAGGAGATGCGCAGCAACGTGCTTCGGCTGGAGGAGACCCTGGAGAGCTTCGGCGTGGACAGCAAGATCAACAACGTGGTCCGGGGCCCTGCCGTGACCCGGTACGAGATGGAGCTCAAGCCCGGCGTCAAGATGAACAAGATCACCTCTCTTCACGAGGATATCGCCCTGTCCCTGGGCGTCACCTCCGTCCATGTGGCGGCGGTGCCCGGAAAGAGCTCCACCATCGGCATCGAGGTGCCCAACTCCATCGTCACCTCCGTGCCCATCAAGGAGGTGCTGGACTCCAAGGAGTTCAAGAGCCACAAGTCCACCCTGGCCTTCGCCGTGGGAAAGGACATCAGCGGAAACTACATCATCGGCGACATCGACAAGATGCCCCATCTGCTCATTGCCGGCACCACCGGCTCCGGCAAATCCGTCTGCATGAACGGAATCATCGTGTCCCTGCTTTACCGGGACAGCCCCGAGGACTGCCGCCTTATCATGATCGACCCCAAGGTGGTGGAGCTCAGCGTCTACAACGGGGTGCCCCATCTGCTGATCCCCGTGGTCACCGACGCCAAGAAGGCCGCCGGCGCCCTCCAGTGGGCCGTCACGGAGATGGACCGGCGCTATGACCGGTTCGCCGAGGCCTCGGTCCGGAATCTTGCGGGCTACAACAAGAAGGCGGAGACGGACCCGGAGCTGGAGCCCATGAGCCGGATCGTCATCATCATCGACGAGCTGGCGGACCTGATGATGGTGGCCGCCAAGGAGGTGGAGACCAACATCGCCCGGCTGGCCGCCAAGGCCCGTGCCGCGGGCATGCACCTGGTCATCGCCACCCAGCGTCCCTCCGCCGACGTGATCACCGGCGTCATCAAGGCCAATATCCCCTCCCGGATCGCCTTTGCCGTGTCCTCCGCCATGGAGAGCAACATCATCATGGGCACCAGAGGCGCGGAAAAGCTGCTGGGCAAGGGCGACATGTTCTATGCCCCCCAGGGCGCCGACAAGCCCCGGCGGGTTCAGGGCTGCTTCATCTCCGATGAGGAGGTGGAGAAGGTGGCGGAGTTTGTGAAGAACGCCTCGGAGACCGACTATTCCGAGGAAATAATAAGCGAGATCGAGCAGAACGCCGCCACATCCTCCGGCAGCGCCCCCGCCGAGGACGAGCAGCTCTCCCTGCTGGAGGGGGAGGGCGATCCTCTGCTGGCGGACGCCGTGGAGGTCATTCTCGATACGAAACAGGCCTCCGTCTCCATGCTCCAGCGCCGGCTGAAGCTGGGCTATGCCCATGCCGCCCGGATTGTGGATGAGATGGAGGAAAAGGGGATCGTGGGCCCCTTCGAGGGCTCCAAGCCCCGGCAGCTGCTCATTACCCGGGAGCAGTGGGCCGCCATGGTGGGGATCAACCCCAGAGCCACAGTGGACGGGCCTCCGGCAGAAGAGGCGCCTGCCGAGGACGACGTACCCTTCGACGAGGACGAATAACATGCAGGGGCGATTTCCAATCGCCTGCCGATACATACCGGCGAAAGAATCCTGTTTTGGAGGACTGCCAACATGCAAATGACCGTCTATTCCGTGCAGCCCGAGGAGATCCCCATTTTTCATCGCCTGGAGGCGGAAACCGGCTGCCGCTTCACCCTGGTGGATGCGCCGCCCACCCCGGAAAACGACCATTTTCTTCAGGGCGCCGACGCGGTGAACGTGATCTCCAGCGTGGTGATCACCCCGGAGATCTGGGACGCCTGGAAGGCATCGGGGATCCGGCTTGCCGTGACCCGCACCATCGGGGACGAGCACATGAACCGGACCTATGGGGAGTCTCTGGGAATCCCCGTGTACCGCATCACCTACTCTCCCGCCAGCGTGGCGGATTTCGCCATTATGCTCATGCTCATGGTCCTGCGGAACGTGAAGCCCACGCTCCTGCGGTACGCAGGCGGGGACTACACCGTGTCAGGCCTCCGGGGCCGGGAGCTGCCGGAGCTGACGGTGGGCGTCCTGGGCGCAGGCCGGATCGGGTCCACGGTGATAAAGCATCTCCAGGGCTTCGGCTGCCGGGTCCTCTACTGGAGCCGGACGAGAAAGCCGGAGCTGGAAAGCCTTGCGGAGTACCGGGAGCTTGACGGGCTGCTCGCAGAGAGCGACGTCCTTTCCCTCCACCTGGCCGCCGTGCCCGAGACCCTGCATCTCCTGGACCGGGACCGTATTTTCTCCATGAAGCCCGGGGCCGTGCTCATCAACACCGCCCGGGGAACCCTGGTGGACAGCGAGGCCCTGATCGAGGCCCTGGAGCAGGGACATTTAAGCGGCGCGGGCCTGGACGTGTTCGACGGAGACCGGACCATTTACTACCGGGATTTCAAGAACACCCCGGTCCATCACCGGCAGATGGCGATCCTGAACGCCATGCCCAACGTGCTCATGCTGCCCCACATCGCCTATTACACCGACCGGGCCGTGGAGGACATGGTGGTGCACTCCGTGGAGCAGGCCCTTGCGGCGCTTGCGGAAAACGGTTGACATTCCATTCATTTTTGGTATACTAAGGAACAGCGCTTGCGACAAATTACGAAATATGACGAAAGAAGGATTTCCGATATGGCGGAGGAATTGAGACCCAACGAGGGCAAAAAGGGAATCATTGAGGTGGACGGCGCCCGGTATCAGCGCCTTCCCATCAAGACAAAGCTCGTCACGGATCAGGACGACATCTGCGACGTGGCGGCGGAATTCGGCGCGCCCAACCTGACGGAGGCTGACGACGTGCTGTTCATCTCTGAAAAGTGCGTGGCCTGCACCCAGGGCCGTGCCATTCCCCTGGAGGACATCAAGCCCAGAAAGCTGGCTTATTTCCTCAGCGATCACGTGACCAAGACCCCCCACGGCATCGGCCTGGGCATGCCCCAGACCATGGAATATGCCCTCCGGGAGTGCGGCACGCTCCGGATTCTCTTTGCCTCCGTTATCTCCGTCATCGGCAAGAAGATCTTCCATAAGAAGGGCTGGTTCTATAAGGTGGCCGGCTATAAGGCCCGTTCCATCGACGGCCCCACCCACAACACTATCCCGCCCTACAACCACTATGTGGTCCTGGGCCCCCTGGAGCCCGACGCCACCGCGGCGAAGATCGCCCAGCGGATCGGCCACCGGGCCATCATCGTGGACATCAACGACTTCGAGGGCCAGATCCTGGGCGCTTCAGACAAGTCCATCGACAAGAAGCTCTATGCCAGAATTCTAAAGGACAACCCTCTGGGCCAGGACGACCAGCAGACCCCCATGGGCGTGATCCGCAAAATCAGCTAAGTGGCAAAAACCGCGGAGCGGCAAACGCTCTGCGGTTTTTGCTGTTGCGGTTTCCACAAGAATACAGTATAATGAACCGAAGAAAACAATCATCCTCTCTGTGAAGGAGACGCATAAATGCACAGCTTCAAGGTGTTTTGGAGCCGGCTCCGGGAGGCGAGCCTGGCCCGTATGAATATGCATATTCGGGAGATCCACAAGGAGAGCGGCCGCGCACGAATCGGGATCTTCCTGGACATGCTCTGGTGCGTGTTCCGCTATAACGTGGGCTATCTGGACTATCATGTGTTCGGCTTCGCCTATGTCCGCGGCAAAGAGAAACGGCGGAGCTTTATGACCATGAACGACAATCTGGCCCTGGTCCGGCTGGTGAACGAGGCCGATTACCGGGATATTTTCCGGAACAAGCTGAAATTCTGGACCCGGTTCGCCCATCTCACGGGCCGGGATTATCTGAATCTCCGGGAATCGGGACCGGCGGACCTGGCGGCCTTCCTGGAGGCCCACGATCCCGTGTTCGCCAAGCCCGCCGAGGATTTCGGAGGCCACGGCATCCGAAAGCTCCGCCGGGGAGAGACCGGGGACGCGGAGACCCTTTACCGGACCCTCCGGGAGGCGGGAACGGACCTGATCGAGGAGGCCATTGTCCAGCACCCGGACATGGACCGGCTGAACCCCTCCTGCATCAACACCCTCAGGATGGTGACCCTGGTGAAGGACGGGGAAGCCCATCTGATGTACAGCCTGATCCGGGTGGGAGACGGCACCAAGCCCGTGGACAATATCTCCAGCGGCGGCATGTACGCTCCGGTGTGGGAGGACGGGAAGATTGCCAAGCCCGCCTTCTGCGACGCCACGGGCCTTTACTATGAGACCCATCCCAAAACCGGCACCCGGTTCGAGGGCTTCGAGATTCCCAACTACCCGGAGGCGGCGGAGCTGGTGAAGCAGGCCGCTCTGGTGGTGGACCAGATCAAATATGTGGGCTGGGACGTGGCCCTCTCCGTCAGCGGCCCCGTGCTGGTGGAGGGCAACGTGATCCCCGGCTATGATATGTGCCAGAACTACCGCCACCTGCGGGACGACAAGCGGGGGATTCTGGAGAAGTTCCAGGCCTATTATCCCCTGGAGAAGAAATAATGGACCGGCAGAAGCTCATTCTCAGTCTTTCGGAGACCCAGGAGGACCAGATCCTCTTGGCCAGAGTCTGGGACCGGATCTCCGCCGGATTTCAGCGGAGCATTCCCAGCGCCACCAGCTTTCTCTCAGGCCGGGAGCAGCTTCTTGCGGAGCAGCTCTGCCGTCAGGGAAAGCTGCCCGAGCCGGTGTTTTTCGGGGGCTATGCGGCTGCGGAGCGAAGGGTGGCAATCTACCTGCCGGACTATCTGGAGCCGGAGGAATATCTTTCCGGGGAGGAGAGCCCTGTGGCCGCCCTTCGGGTCACCTGGTCCGACTACGACAGCCTGAGCCACCGGGATTTTCTCGGCAGCCTCATGGGCCAGGGCATCAAGCGGGAGATTTTAGGGGATCTGCTGCCGGGGGAGGGCGTCTGCGACGTGCTGGTGCTCCGGGACATGGCGGACTATCTCTTCCGGGAGCTCACCCATGTGGGCCGGGCGAAGGTCCGGACGGAGCGGATCGCCTTAAATGACCTCCAGGTGCCGGAGCAGCGGGTGAAGACCGTCCGGGATACGGTGGCCTCCCTGCGCCTGGACAGCATTCTGGCCTCCGGCTTCGGCCAGGGAAGGTCCAAAGCCGCGGCCCTGGTCCATGCCGCCAGAGTGGAATTAAATCACAAGACCGTCCTGAAGCCCGACGCGCCCGTATCCGAAGGGGACGTGATCTCCGCCCGGGGCCTTGGAAAGCTGCGGGTGAAGCAGGTGAAGGGACAGACAAAAAAGGGCCGCGTAGCCGTGGAGCTGGAGCGGTATCTCTAAAAGAGTAAAGAGTGGAGAGTGGAGATGTTGGGATTCTTTTTCCACGTCCCATGAATCAAGCCGATACGCATGGATTGTGACAGAAGGAGCGCAAGACATATGATGATCACCTCGATTTGGACGAATCCCGGCGGAGACGGGACCGTGGCAAGTGATCTGCGGCAGCAGGTGTTCTGCCGGGAGCTGGGGCTTCCCGAAAGCCTGGCCTGGGACGCAATCGACCCCTATGCCTACCATCTGGTGCTGATGATGGGCGACGTGCCCGTGGCAGCGGGACGGATCACCTACGGCGGAAAAGGAACGGCGAAGCTCAGCCGGATCTGCGTCCTCAAAAAATACCGCCGCCAGGGCATCGGCGACGGTCTGGTGAAGATCCTGGACTACAAGGCTTCCCAGCTTGGAATGCCTTGGTCCCAGGTGGACGCGGCCCCGGAGCTGGAGCCCTTTTACCGCAGGCTGGGCTATGCCCCGGCGGGAGAAGCAACGGAACAGTGGGGTTATATATTGACCCCTATGAAGAAGGAGACGAACGATGGATCAGGAGAAAATTGCGCGCATCAATGCGCTGGCGCACAAGGCAAAGGCTGAGGGCCTGACGCCCGAGGAGCTCCAGGAGCGGGATATCCTGCGGAAGGAGTATATCGCCGCCGTCCGGGCCAGCCTGACAGGTCAACTGGAGTCCATCACCATTGTGGAGCCGGACGGAACCCATCACAAGGTTGGGAAAAAGAATCATTCCGAGTAACTGTTCAGTCGTTCGTGTCATCCTGAGCGTAAGCGAAGGATCTTTTTCCTGAAATCGTGAATAATGCCAAGATTCTTCGTCACTTTGTTCCTCAGAATGACAGCGACTGAACAGATACCATTCCGATTAAATCACCGGGGCCTGCACCGAAAAGGGTGCAGGCCCCGGAATTATGCCAATTATGCCCGTCCGGTCAGGGAGAGTTGATCCAGTACCTCCCGGACCGTCTGGACCGGAATGATGGTGAGCTGGTCCCGGACCTCACTGGCCACGTCCTTCAGGTCCTCCAGGTTGTCCTGGGGGATGAACACCTGCTTCACCCCGGACCGCTGGGCGGCCATGAGCTTCTCCGGCAGGCCGCCGATGGGGTTGATGCTGCCCTGGAGGCTGACCTCGCCTGTCATGGCCACGGTGGGGCTCACGGGTACGCCGCTGACCAGAGAGGCCAGGGCCGTGGTCAGGGTGATTCCGGCGGAGGGCCCGTCCTTGGGGGTGGCCCCGTCGGGCACGTGGATGTGAATGTCCTCGGCGGCCAGCCGCTCGGCCTGGTCCGGGAACATGGACTTCACCAGGCTCACGGCGATCTGGGCCGATTCCTTCATCACGTCTCCCAGCTGTCCCGTGATGGTCAGCTTGCCGGAGCCCTTCATCTCCTTGGTCTCGATGTACAGCACGTCGCCGCCCACCTGGGTCCAGGCCAGGCCTGTGACCACGCCGGGCTCCGCGCTGTCCCGGACGGTCTTCTGGCGGATGGGGCTCATGTCCAGGTAGTCCCGAAGGCTCTCCGGGGAGACGGCGATGGGCGTCTCGGCTCCCTGGACCAGCTTCACCGCCGCGCTGCGGCAGACGGTGTCGATGCGCTTTTTGAGGCCCCGGACGCCCGACTCCCGGGTGTACTCCCCGATGATGTGCCGGAGGGTCTCCTCGGGGATCTCCAGCGCGCCTGCCGGAAGTCCGGTGGACTCCATGGCCTTGGGCAGCAGATGCCGCTTTGCGATCTGGAGCTTTTCGATGGGGGTGTAGCTCTGGAACTGGATGACCTCCATGCGGTTGAGCAGCGGCTCAGGAATGGTGTCCATGCTGTTGGCGGTGCAGATAAACAGCACGTCGCTGAGGTCAAAGGGCACGTTCAGATAGTGGTCGGTGAAATTGGCGTTCTGCTCCGGGTCCAGCACCTCCAAAAGCGCGCTGGCCGGGTCCCCGTTGTAGGAGGCGGAGAGCTTATCCACCTCGTCGAGCACCATGACGGGATTGGAAACCCCGGCCTTCTGAATGCCGTCGAGGATTCGCCCCGGCATGGCGCCGATGTAGGTCCGGCGATGGCCCCGAATGTCGGCCTCGTCCCGGACGCCGCCCAGGCTCACCCGGACGTACTCCCGGCCCAACGCCTTGGCGATGCTCTGGCCGATGCTGGTCTTGCCGGTGCCGGGAGCGCCCACAAACAGCAGGATGGACCCGGACTGCATGCCCTTCAGGCGCATGACGGCCAGCTGCTCCAGAATACGCTTTTTCACCTTCTCCAGACCGAAGTGGTCCTGATCCAGCACCTCCCGGGCCTGATCCAGCCGGATTTCCTTCGAGGGCTCCTTCTGCCAGGGGAGGGAGGAGAGGAACTCCAGATAGTCCGTGAGCATGGCGGATTCCGCCCCGTTCTGGCCCTCGTTTTTCAGCCGGTTCAGGAGCCGTTTTGCCTCCTTCTCCGCCGTCTCGTTCATGCCGGCCTCCTGGAGCTTCTGCTCCAGCTTTTGCAGGTCCGTCATGTCCTCCGGGTGCAGGGCGTCCAGCTCCTTCTGAAGAATGTCGATCTGCTTCCGGAGGGCTGCCTCCCGGTAGGTCTTCTGATGCGCCTCCTCCTGGGAGGATTGGGCGATGTCCTTGACCTTCAGAAGCTCCAGATTCTCATAGATCATGTCCTCCAGCAGGTCAAAGCGCCGCTTCTGGCTGTCCTCAGCCAGCAGAGCGTACCGGGATTCGCTGTCGGCGGTCATCCATGGGGAGAGCCCCGCTCCCACATCCCCCAGGGTGCTCCAGGCTGCCACAAACTGCCGGAACACCGGTGCCCAGGGCTGATCCCTGGCGTAGCCCAGCAGGGCGTCCTTCACCGCCGTCACCCGGCGGCCGGCCTCCGCCGGGTCCAGGTCCAAAAGATCCGGCCGCCGGGAGACCGTGAGCTCGATGGTCTTGTCCGGGTACACATAGACCTCGTCCAGGTCCACCCGGTGGGTCAGCCGGATCACCAGATAGCCCTGGGCGTTGACTTCGGAAATGGACCCGGAGACGCCGATGGGGTAGAAGCTGTCCCCGTCGATCTCGGTGCGGGGAAGCTCCCGTTTGGCATGAATCACCGTGATCTTTTCCCCCTCGGCCGGGGCGCGGCCCGTCATGCGCTGATATTGATCCGTGCGGAAAAACAGCTTGGAATCGGGCAGGGCGATCACATTGTATACCGGCAGAACTGCCATGGTTATCATCCTTTCTCTGGCACTCTTTTCCGAAGAGTGCTAACACCTTGGTGAAAAAATAGCTCCTCAGCGGAGTTGACATTTCAGGTGCGGCAGGGTATGATAGAAGAAACCTTTACACCTGTCAAGTTGTGCTCATCATACCACGGACATTTACACTTGTCAAGGTTTCTTTGTAAACAATGTATGAACGAGGTGGTTCCATGTACTGCGGCTGCAATCCCACAGCCCTGTCCTCCCAGCTTCAGATATCCCGGGCGCTGATGCATCTGATGCTGGAGAAGCCCTATTCAACGGTCAGCGTCAGCGAGCTCTGCCGGGCGGCCGGCGTGTCCCGGCCCACCTTTTACGCCCTGTTCAGCTCCATGGAAAACGTGGTGCTCTTCACCCTCCAGGAGCGGGCCTGCCAGCTTCCGCCTGTGACGGGGGAATCGCCCCTGGAGCATCTCTGCCGGGGCTACAGCCTGTACATCTCAGACAACCGGGACTATCTGAGGCTCCTGGCCCGGAACGACGTGGGCTATCTGCTCTACGACAGCATTTATGAGTCCCTGATCGCCTGCTCCGAGTGCCTCCGGGGTCCGGACCGGAAGTACGCCGCCAACTTCATTGCCGGCGGCGTCACCGGCGTGATCCGGGAATACTGCGCCGCGGAGCCGCCCCCCGATCAGGAGACCCTGTTCCGGATTCTCATGAGCCTCTTTTCCGGAGCGTTTTGGAAATGACGCACGGAGCGGCGATGCGGTATGGGAAGAGACAACCGCCCCGGCATAGTACATTTCCAAAACAAGGCCGTAATTGCCCGCAGTCAGAATAATACGCGGCGCGGAATGTGTGAAGAAAAGCATTCCGCGCCGCGATATTTCATTTTATGGATCAGTTGGCCAGATACCGGTCATAAGCGGACTGCTCCTGCTCCAGGCAGACGTCGATGCCCATGTTCTCGATGTTGGCAACATAGTCGTCCCAGATCTCGTTGATGTCCTCCTGGCCGAGGATCACAGACAGGGTGTGCTCGCCCACGTAGGTGGCGATATCGCTGTAGACCGAGGCGAAAACGGCGGACTCCTCCGTGGTCATGGAGACCTTCTGCGGGATGGTGTAGTCGGAGTCGCCCATGGACCAGATCTCGCCGGACTCCCACTGCTCCGGGGTGTACTCGGCGTACATCCGATAAGTGTCCTCCACGCCCACCAGATTGAAGGTGGTGTACTTGGTGATGGCCAGCATGGTGGGCATGATCTCGTTGTGGAGGATCAGGTCGCCCAGCTTGGGATCGCCGTTGTCGTCATAGTAGAAGGTCTCGCCCTCCACGCCGTAGTTGGAGAGAAGCTGGCCCTCCTCGGAGAAGATGTAGTCCGCCCAGCGGGCCGCCACCTCCACGTTCTCGCAGGCGGTGGAGACGCAGTAGCCGCCGCCGGCCTCGCCGCTGCGGTCGCTGGCAAAGTGGATGGTGTCGCCCTTGTTCTCCACCGGGTCGTAGGCAGCCTCTGGTGCCGGTGACGGCGCTGTAGCGCTCGGAGATGTCGGTGGCGTTGCAGCCGAAGACGCCCATCTGGTCGCTGGTCACAAGGCCGTCGGGGGGCATGGTGTTGGACTCAAAGTGGGTGTAGAAGTCCTGATAGATCAGGCCCTCGGCATACCACTGGGACATGGTCTCCAGATACTTCCGGTAGCCGTCCTGCATGGGGCCGTAGAGGATCTCGTCGCCCACGCGGTAGAAGGGCTGGGAACCGTTGACGAGAGAACCGTTGACGCCGTAGCCGGAGCAGAAGAAGTTGCCCTGATAGCTGCCGCAGTTGGACAGCATCATGGGAGCGGAGGCGCCCTTGTCGTTCTTGAAGGCGGTCAGCACGTCGTGATACTCGTCATAGGTCTCGGGACGGTCCATGCCCAGATCCTCCAGCCAGTCCTTCCGGATCACGAGGCCGTAGTCCGGGAAGCCCGGGTCAAACCGGACGATGGAGAGCTCATAGATGTTGCCCTCGTCGGAGGTCAGATCGTCGATGAACTTGGGATCGGACCAGAGAACGGCCTTGTAGTTGGGCATCCACTCGTCGAGGAGCTCGTCGATGGGGATGATGACCTCGTCCTCCCAGGCGGCGTCCAGACCGCCGGTGTAGTTCTGGCCCACGTCGTGCATCAGGTCCCGGAAGTCGCCGGTGGCCACCATCAGGTTGAACTGCTCCAGGGCCTGCTCGGCGTTGACCAGGGTGAATTCGGTGTTGACGCCCGTGCGCTTCTCCATTTCCTGGAAGAACAGCGTGTCCTCGTAGCTCTCAAAGAAGGCGCTGAAGAAGGGGAACCAGCCGTCCCAGATGGTGAGCGTTTCTTCGCCGGGATCGCAGATGGGCCAAACGCCGGCGTTTTCGTTGAAGGTGTCCTCATAGGGAAGGCCCTCGCCCTCCTCCGGGGCAGACGCTTCCGCTTCCTCGGCTTCCTCGGCCTCCTCAGGCTCCTCGGCGGGCGCTTCCGGAGCCTCGGCCTCAGAGGCTTCCGCAGGCGCTTCGGCGGAGGCTTCCGTGACGGAGGACGCGGCGGCGCCGGAGGCGGCTTCGCCGCTTCCGCAGGCTGCCAGCAGACTCACGATCATGCAGAGCGCCAGCAGCATTGCAAGCAATTTCCTGTTCATTTCTTTACCTCATTTCTCGAAGATTCGGGTCTTTCTATAAAACCCCACTTTAATATACTCCATTTTCGCCGCTTCTCCAAGTATCAAAAATTGCGAAGTGTGTGAGAAATCCGGAAATCGTGAGCGGAATTCACAATAATTTTCGGCCCGGTCTTTTCTTTTTTGTCCATCTGTGCTATAATAACGCCGGAGGAGAGCTGCTCCTCAAATAAACACAGCAAGGAGCTGAATGTCATGGATATTAAGCTGAACGAAAAAAAGTGTACGGTCGATGAGGCGACCAAGAAGTACGCTCTGAAAAAAGTGGGCAAGCTGGAGCGGTATTTCCGCGGAGACACCGAGGCTGTGGTGAATTTCCGCATGGAGAAAAAGAACTGCCGCGCGGAGCTCACCATACAGTCCGGAAGCTTCTATTTCCGGGCGGACGAGACCACCACGGACATGATGGCCTCCATCGACTCGGTGGTGGATTCCATCGAGGGCCAGATCCGCCGGAATAAAACCCGCCTGGCCAAGCGCCTGCGCACCGACGCCTTCACCCGCACCGCCGACGGCGAAGCGGCCGCGGCCCCCGCGGAGGAGACGGAGGAGGGCGGCTTCAACGTGGTCCGGGCCAAGAAGTTCACCATCAAGCCCATGAGCGTGGAGGAGGCCATTCTCCAGATGAACATGCTGGGCCACAATTTCTTCGTGTTCCGGGACGACGACGCCGACGGCGCCGTGGCGGTGGTCTACGCCAGAAAGGACGGAGATTACGGCCTCATCGAGGACGAGCAGTGATCGAAAGCGGTTGACATCCCGATGGGAACATGTTAGAATTTGTTGGATGCAGTTGGAAGCGCATCTCCCGTCGGACAAGTCCCGGTTTGTGCGAACGGCACAAGCAGACACAACATTTTTGTGGTTTTCACACAAGAATTGTGGACGCCTTTTTGCTATAATAGAACAGCTTAGGGGCATATCTACCCATGGATAAACCCTCAGGACGAGGTTTATTAAATACTTTTACACTTGGAGGAATCTAAAATGGCAAGACCTTTGGCGGATTATGTCAAGCTCCCCGGGTTTGACGAGTACAAGGAGTGGTTCAAGGCCTTCGCGGACCTGAAGCGCGAGGACGGCATTCTCCAGGTCACCTGGAAGACCAATGACGGCCCCATGCATCATTCCGGCATGGCC